>CAZVEM010000114.1:13731-16152 GCA_964626165.1 uncultured Nannocystaceae bacterium | reverse complement strand
GACCGAATCCGCTTCCAGAACGGCCAGCTGCTCACAGCGAACCGCAACCTCTGGGAAGCGTCGGCCACGTTCACGTATGAGCCCTTCTACGGAAAGATCGCCGTCTTCAACAAGGCGCTGATGCACTGGGAGGCGTTCACTCAGATCGGCGGCGGCGTGCTGCAGACTGAGGTGATTCCGCGCTTCGCAGCGATTCATGAGCCCTTCCGGAACTTCACCGGCGGCGGCAACTTTGCGATCGGCTCGCGCTTTTACGTGCAGGGCCTGGACTTCATGTCCTTCAACTTCTCGGTGCGGACCTGGGTGTTCCCTGACAAGTACGAACCCTCGGCCCGCGGTCCTGTGATCGGCAGCGCCGGCATCGTCAACGACCCTGAGCTGGATGATCCAGACGCAGCAAAGAAGGAAGCCGAAACCGTAGTGTCGTTCACTGCGGCCGTCTTCTTCGGCGTCAGCTTCTATCTCCCGCCCACCTTCAAGTACTCGACTCGTCGCTAAGGGCCACCGACCATGACTCGTACGCTCAAGCACCGCGTCCTCGCATCAGCGGCCCTGGGTCTCGCAGCGGTCGCCACCTTCGCTGCCCCATCGATCGCCCAGGCCAAGAAGCCAGGCGTGCTCGAAGGCAAGAACGTGGTGGTCGACAAGATCGAGCTCCGCAAGCTTCGCTTCTCCATCACGCCGCAGATCGGCATGAGCCTCTCGCAGCCCTTCGTGCACAAGGGCTTGGTCGGTGCGGTCCTCCGCTTCGACATCACGGACTGGATCGGAATCCGCGGTTCGTTCATGTACGGCGTGGTCAACATCGAGCGCTCGCTGCTCAAGGACCTTGTGGGTAAGGATGGTGCGGGTTCAGGCACCCTGCCCCAAGGCTTTGAGGATGGCGCGATGACGCCCGGCGGAGGCACCAATGCCTGCGCGCCGGGTGAGGCCTTCTGCCGTAACACGGCCGATCTGTTCAACCCCGCGCCGCTCGTCAACGACTTCCAGGCCGGTCTGACCCGCCTGCAGTTCACCAGCTCGCTGGACCTGGCCTTCACGCCCTTCGCCGGCAAGCTGGGCATGTTCCAGTCGATCTTCACCGAGTACGACATCTACGTCTTCGGTGGTGTTGGTATCACGCAGTGGAAGCGTCACTACCCCGACGTGACGACGACCTCGGAGCGCAACCAAATCCAGAACACGGATGACCGCACCGCGCCCAACTACTGTCGGGTGAACGCAGGTATGGGCGCGCAGAGCGAGGAGTGCCTCCTCCACCCGGTCAAGGCAGACGAGGGCATCCGCGTCGGTCCCAGCTTTGGTGCAGGCACCCACATCTTCATCACCGACTGGGTCTCGATCAACCTTGAGGTCCACGACATCATGGTCCAGCAGAACATCGTCGGCCTGAACGCGACGGTCGGTGACGTCCCTGCGGTCGTCAACAATGGCCCGCGCAGCGACGATCTTGGTGCATCGGACCGCGTCTGGGCCCACAACGCCTCGGTCAACCTCGGTGCGACCTTCTACTTCCCGCCCAAGGCCAAACGCGAGAAGTCGGTCATGCAACAGAAGCGAAAGCGCCGCGCCAAGAAGTAGCGCGTGCTGCCGCGGGTCCCCCCGCTTCGCATGGACCTCATCGCGGTCATCGGTGTTTCGATGACCGCGATTTCGTTTGGGCACGCGTGGAGCTCGCGGGCGCGGTCTTCTCTTGACCTCGCAAGAGGTGACCTCGCAACACTCGCAATCAGCGATCGGCCCGTGCCCAGGCGCTCACTGCTGCGTCGACGGTGACGCCGGCTTGGACAACGAAGGACCGCGCGCAGTGAGGCACGCGGCTTAGAAGTGCACGGTCAAACCGAAGCTGCCGTGCATAAAGCCGCCGGTGGTCCCCTCGACAAAGTGCCCGCGCCCGAGCAGCGCGACATTGATCGAGACCGCACGTGAGACCCAGAAGTCGACCCCCGAAGCCACACGCAGAACACCGCCCGCGTGCACGCCTTGCTGGCCAAAGCGACGATCGATCAGGAGAGCACCACCTCCGACATCGAACCACGGCTGGATGCGACGCTTGACCGGGACGTAGACTCGAACGAATGCGTCGAACCACGTCGCAGAATTGTCGGAACGATAGGTGCAGACCTGATCGCCGTAGCAATAGGCATCGTAGGTGTCGCGATGCTGCGGCTGACGACCGATCGCGAGTCCGACGCCGATGAGATTGTTGATGCGTCCCCCACCTTCTACCGAAGCACCCAGTGACAGCTGGACGTTTCCACGAGCGGGTGCGCTGCCTACGGGGAGCGAGCCCCCCATCAAGAAGCGCACGCCGATGAAGCCGTGTCCGCGCCAAGGGCCACTCTTGACGTAGCGAGGATCGATCCGCGTGGGTGGTGGCGGCAGCGGAGCAGCGGCACCACTGCCGGCCGCCCCCACACC
>CAZVEM010000114.1:0-13721 GCA_964626165.1 uncultured Nannocystaceae bacterium | reverse complement strand
GGCGGAAGCGGCGGCGGCGGGCGGGCATCGATCCCACCCTCGGGCTGTGGCGGAGCCGCGGTTGGGTCGGCCGCGTCGCTGGAGGGCGCGGACTCGGTCGTCGTCGCCGCTGGGGGAGCGTCGACCGGACGCTCTGGCCGCGGCTCGGCGGGCGGAGCAGCGAAGAGCGCGAGGCTGAGCGGCATGAGCCAGGTGGTGGCGATCGTCGACATCGGGCGGGTCTCAGGTCGAAATGCGAGTCGAGTTATCTGTGCTCGTTCCGGCTGTGGAGAAAATGGCGGTGGAGAGAATGGCGGTGGAGAGAATGGCGGTGGAGAGAATGCCCGCGGAGAAAAGGAACGCGCAGCCCCGCCGTCGTTGGCTAGTTGCGATGCCCCCGAAGGCTCCCCTTGCTCGCGACCACCTCAACAGGCGCGGGTGCTCCCGGGGAACGTAGCGCACGGCGAGCGAGCGCGCGTCGATCCTTGTCCTCGTCGTTGCTGGCAGCAAAAGAGAGAAACTCGCGCGCCTGCTCTCCACCGAGCCGGCCGAGGCATTCATAAGTCGCCCGCGCGGCCGCGTCGTGGAACAAGCGGAGATGGTCGAGCACGAAGGGGACATCGGCCTCGCTGCCGACCTCTGCGAGCGCGGCCAGAGCCTGCAGATGCACGGAGAGATCGTCGTGCATCAGCGAGTCGCGGACGTCCGCCAGGTAGTCGCGCGCCTTGGTTTCGGCGACCCACTCCAGTGCAACGCCGCGGACCTGCGGCTCTTGAGCAGCGAGCAATCGGTGTATGTCGGCCGGATCGCCTCGACCGGTCGCCAAACGAGCCTCAACAATATCGAAGGCCAGCGCGAGTGCGCGCCGAAAGTCCTCGTCGGGGTCTCTCGCTTCGGCGTCGCTTGGTCGCGTAAATCGAACGACGGCCTCGACGTGGGGAGAGCCGATCGCCTCTTCAAGGTCAGCGGGCGCTTGCAGCTCCAGTGCGACTTGAAGCTCCGGACCCTGCTCATCGGACGAGGGCTCTTGGTGAAACCAGACGCGGGCTGAGAGGGCCCCCGGCGCGGCGGGCTCGGAGGTTTTGGCCCAGGCCAAGAGTGCGCGGCGCGAGAGGCTCGCGGACACCACGCGGTCCAGGCTCTCAGGGGGTAATTGGATCGAGGTCGGAGCGACCTCGACGCGCACGGGCCACGGCGGCGCCCCGACGATTGCTCCATGGACTGGGCTTCCGGAGTCGGCACGCCGTTCTGGCGCGGCTTGGCCACACGCGGCGAGGACCACCGCGCTCGTGGCGAGCGCCACCGCGACGCAGGTCCGTCGCGGCGATGTCGAGCGGGGTCGCACGCAGCAATCTTAGCAGGAGGTCGAGCAGGGAGCCTCACACCGCGTCGTCCGGACGCTGAAAGCGTCCGATGCCGCGCGCGACACGAGCTGCGCGACGGTGCGAGAGCCTCACGCGCTTGCTTCGTCGACGACGCGCGCGCCTGTACCCGGCGACTCGCGGTCCTCGTCGTGAAAGGCCAACTCCATGCCGTGAGACTGGGCGAAGAGTTGTGCGAAGCGATACGCCGCGTCCCGCACCGCGATGGGGGCGCCGCCAACCGACGTGGCGCTGATCATCGTCACCTCCTTCATTCCACAGGAGACGAGCGCGCCAAAGAGCGGCGGCACGACATCGAGGTTGATCGCGATGCCTTGGATGGTCACGCCACGACTCACGTGCACACCGATCGAGGCCAGCTTTGCGCGCTCCAGCCAGACTCCGGGATGGTCAGGATCGTAGTGGGTGCCATGCACCCCGAGCTCGGCGAGGAGCGCCTGAGCACAGGTCGCAAGCTCGACAATATGAGCCCGGATCTTCCGACCGACGCGGACGATCGGATATGCCACGAGCTGGCCGGGGGCATGAAGGGTCGCCTCACCACCGCGCGGGGTTTCGCAGACCTCGATCCCGGTGGCAGCAAGCCGCGCAGAGTCCCAGAGGATGTCGCCGGGCTGGGCACGTCGGCCGAGCGTTATGACCGCGGGGTGCTCGACCAAGAGCAGCTCTTCGTCGCCACCCGCGACCACCGCATCCCGCACCTGCTCTTGCAGCGCGAGGAGCTCCGCGAAGGGGCGCCGCCCGAGCCAGCGGGCCTTGAGAGCGGGCCGCGGCGTCCCCGGGTCCGCGACCTTCCGCCCACTCTCCTGCTCTGCCGCCGTCATGCTCCGACCCAGCTTGAGCGCGACGCGCTCAGGTATCCAGTCCGCCGATCGACTCAAGGAAGACCGGATCGAGGCTCAGGGCCTGCAAACCGATCTCGGTGGTTCCGATCCGGTTGCGCATCATCCACTCCGCAAGTTCATCGGAGGGCACGTGGCGCACATCGCCGCTCGGCTCGCCCTCGCCGGTCCAGACGACCGTGACACTCGTGCAGTCGAGCTTCTCGGGTTCGCCCTCCCAGTGACGTGCGTCGAGGCCGGTCCGCCGCGGTAGGATCACAACCAAGGTGCGGACGGCCTCGTCCTCGGACTCGCCCTCTTCCACCACGAGTCGCGCGACACCCTTGCCCGGCGGCAAGACCGTGACGAGCGACGCGCCCTCCCGAGCGAGCCATACGCGAACGAGGGCCTCCAGCGCTCGAACACCAAGCCCGCTGACCCAGGCAACGAGCTGTTGCCGAGCCTCGCGTTCAAGATCCAAGTGCGCGGTACGAAATGCCTTTTCAGCCTTGGCGAGCGCCTCGGGTAAGCGGCCCGATCGAAGCTGATAACGGGCATCGCCGCGCGCATAGAAGCGCGAGCTGATGCCGAGCTCATGAACATCGAGGAGGATCGACGAGGTCACCATCCGCTCAAGCTCGGAGACCTCGGTACTCAGCAGGCCTTGAGCCGCCAGCGCCTCGGCGATCTGCCGCACGTGCATGCTGCGACCCCCCGCCTCCTCCATCACGCGCACGATGTGGTCGAGGGCCTCTTCGGATCGACCGCCCGCGGCGCGCTGCAGATCACCCCACTCGGCACGACCGCGCTTGCGGCGGCGGCGGCGGCGGCGGCGAGATGCCTTCTCTTCGACGAGCGGTCCGGAATCCTCGCGGCTCTCTTTCCGAGCAGCATCTTCACGCCGTCCGGCGGCGTCCAGACGAACCACTTCGATCGGGCGCGGAGCGGCCCCCGGCTTATGCGGGCCCGGACGTCGACCGCGAAAATCCGCGTCGTTGCCGGGTCGGGCCGGCTCGACCTCGTTGGGTGTCTTGCTCCGTGCGGCCTGCATCGCCAAGAGCTCATCGCGGAGTTCGGGGCGCTCGTCTGCCAGCCTCGACATCGCGTTTGCCATGACCAGCGCGACGTCGGTGACGCCTTCCAAACCCGAGCCGGCAGGCGCGGCGAAGGAGACTCGTGCTTTGGACTCGCCGCCTCCCGGCGTCGATGCGGCCGGCTCGCTGGCGGGCACCGGAGTGCTCGAAGTTGTCTTCGGTGTACTATCTGAAGCAGTTGAAACAACTGCTTCTTTTACGGTGTTGTTTTCCGAGCTCTTGGCAGGCGCAGCCGGCTTGCTGGGTGCCGCGGGAGGGGTCTGACGGGCAGACTCTTTGAGCTGGTAGTAGCCGGGCTTGGCGCGCTCGATCGCGGCGTCCTCGGGCTTGACCGCGGAGGTCAGGCAGGTCTTCATCGCGGTCTCGGGATCGCGACCGACATGCGAGAGCAGCTTGCGCTCGACGGCGCGTCGCGCGATCTCGGCGTAGTGGAGTGGCTCGGATTCCGAGCGGAGGATTTCGATAGCAGCTTCGAGAAAGGTCATCGGATTGATGGATCGGAGGCGGACATGATGTTCGCGTCTGCGATAGCGCCCGGCAGCGATGGACCCGGAGGGTGCTCGGTGCGGGAGGATCGAGCGAGCACCACGCGTGGTGGTGGCGCTTGGCCGATCGGGTCCGCTCGACAGCGTGCTCGAGCGAGATGCGACGCGAGGAAGGGTGAGAAGTTCGGCGGCGAGTCGTTCGCGGACTGTCGGGGCAAGACCAGCCGCACATGCGGCCAGTGTTGGCGCTCAACCGCTGCGCCCGAATCGGCACAGCGTCAACGAAGCAAAGTGGTCATCCGGACTGGCCACGTGGGCTTTTCCGTGGGGACGAGTCACTGGCCCAGGGGCCGGCTCCACGCCGAGCTTCGCTTCGCTCGTCTTCCCTTTTAGCCGAAAAGTTGTCTGATGTGGGCAAGGCTTGCTACCGCTCTGCGCTGTGCGGTACGCGCCGATCGTGATTCTTGTCTCCCCGAGTCCTCTCCGAGCTGTCTCGGAGCCGATCTCGGCCGCATCCACGAGCGCAGACCAGGGCGAGCGCCCTCGCCGTGCCCTACCCAGCAGCGTCGCCGTACGGGAACACGTCGACGATCTGCGGAGCGCCCGCGACCTCGCCGACTCGCTTCGGGCGCAAGGACATATGCCGCTGATCCTCCCGGTCCGCGACGACATCCTCGACACCCTCCGCTCGATCGCGCCGCGCGGTGTCATCCCGGCGACCCACGGCGCGCTCGGCTGCTCGGGCGCCGTCGCGGGGATCTTACGGGAGTGCTCGGCGCCTTCGCTGTCTCCGCCGCCCCACCTGGTCACCCGTGCCGCGGACCTTTGGCACTCATCGGAGGTGCTCGCGGCACACAACCTGCCGGTCGCCCCTCGCTTCTTACTCCCGGACTGCTTGCGGGTCGACGCGGAACCCACGACCGAGGGCGACTCCACGATTGCCGGAGCCTGCCTCCCCCGGTGGATGGGCGAGCGCCTGTTGGTCCGGCCACGCATGAGCAACGGCGAGGGCAATGAGACGACCGTAACGCGCTGGGCCGAACTCCCTGCGGCGGTCGAATCGGCTCGAGCCTATGGACCCGACGTCGTGATGGAGCGTGACCAGTCCGGTCCCGTCGTGCACATCGTGGTCGCGCGTCGAAGCGTGGTCGCGACGGTTTCACCGAGCCACGATCAATGCCTGGCGCCGATGAGCGCGACCCGAAGGCGCAGCGTGGAACGGCTCGCGCTCCGGGCCTGTGAGGCGCTGAGTCTGGGGACGCTGCCCGTCGAAGTCGTTGTTCGCCTTGAACTCGATGGCAATGAAGTCATCGATCGCATCATCCCCCTGCCCTCCTTCGCCAAGCGTGGCGCGCTTGCACGCGCCACGAAGAGTGCAGGCGGAGGCTACGGTGAGTTGGTCGCCTCACTGACTGCGATGCTGGGCATCGACACGCAACAGCCCTCGATGCCGCGGCCCAAGAGCGCACCGCAACGTGCCGCCACGGCGGGCTAAGGAGCCATGGGCAGCTCGGTCTCTCGTCGACTCCTTGCGACTCTCGGGCTTGCAGGTCTCGTCGGCGCGCCCGCGCTTGCTGACGCCGCCGTCGCCCACGCCGAGTTCGCGCACGCACGAAGCTGCACCGCGACAGAGTCACGCTGTGCCGCGTGGGAGCGCGTCGACTTCCACGCCCAGGGCCTGACGCTCTACGGCGCCCGGATCAGCAAGAGCGGCGCACACTTCCGCGCGGAACGACTCGAGTTCTCGCCGCGCTGGGACCGGGCCGAGCACGTGCTGCACGTTCGCGCCTTCAGTGAGGGCTCGGAACTGCAAGACGCGCTCGATGTCGCCCCAGCACAGAGCACCGCGCCACCAAGCGCTCCCCCCCTGATCGACCTCAAGGCGCAGTTACTTGCCTACCTCCCGAGCACCGAGCTGGTCCTTGAGAGCCGCGGCAACGTTGCGGTCAACTCCGCTCGCCTGCAGCGCGCGCTGGCCCGGGTCGAAAGCCCCCTTCGAGGCATCGCGGGCCACCGTGATGACGGGCGTGACGCCACAGCCGAAGATACCCGGGCGGGTTCCGATTCCACGCTGCGTGATGACACGCTCCGAGTCGCCCTCAGTGGCGTGGAGCTGCGCCGCGACGCGGCTGGCGAGATCCATGCAACGACCAACCTCCGGGTCACGCGGGCCGATGCGACGCTGGTGAGCATCGAGGGCATTGCGATCAAGCGCAGTGCCGACGGACGCCGCCCCGACTCGATCCGCGCGAGCATCCTTGAACTCGCGGGTGAGCCACTTCGCGCGCCGCTCGATGTCTCGATCGAAGTGCAGTCAGGCCAGATCCACGGGGTGCTCGAACAGGACCAGGGCCGCGCAGAAATATGGCTCAGCCACGACGATGCGCGCTCACAGCTGCACCTTGAGAGCGACCACTTCGAGCTTGATCCGTGGCTGGCCTTGGCCCGGCGCGTCCCGGCGCTGCACGCATCCCTCGCGCCGATCGTCTCTGAGATCGATGCCAACGCCAGCGCCGCGATCACGCGTTGCGCAAATCGGGAGGAGCTGGCGGAGCGCTGCTTGGGCGGTCTCGCGGTCAGCGGCGCCCTCGATGCAGAGCTTCGTGGCGCATGGATGACGCCGCCTCCGGGCCCCGTGAGCGACCGAGTCTCGGCGGTGCTGGCGATGCTCGGCGACGCCACGCTCACGGTGCAAGCCAACGACCTCTCGCTTCGCGGCCTTGTGCTTGATCATCACCGACTCTCGGGCGAGCCCGTCGCCTTCGCGCCGATCCATGTCAGCGGCCAGATCAACGCACGCAGAGATTTGACCACCGCGTCGCTGCAGATCGGTCACCACGGTGTCGAGGTCGGACTCGATCTCTCGGTTGCATCACACCGACCCGTGGACGCAGCCGATCCATCGAAGTCGGCCGAGCAGCCCACGTCCGCCGAGCTGCTCGCATCGTCGCGGCTCGCGGGCCAAGACGGCCCGACGCCTCAGGCACTCGCGCGGCGATCGGAGAGCGCCGACCACCGCCACCAAGGCGTTCCCCCGGACGCCGGCGCGGGTGGTGAACGAGATCGACGCGGCCCAGGATTGGCATCCCTCGACGTCGCCTTGCACGTCCCCGCGACCAGCTGTCAGGCGCTTCTTGACGCTACGCCGGCGGGCCTCCTCGGCACGATCGCCCCGACCCAACTCAGCGGTGAAGTGGGCCTGCGCGCGTCGATGCACATTCCGCTGGGGGCACAGGGCGGCCGCGAGACGGACGCCACCGGACGCGACGACGTGGGTGACCTGAGGTCGGACGCAGGGAGTGGCGCTCGTTTTGAGCTCGACTTTCCCTTCCTCGAGCGCTGCGTCGTGACCCGCCACGCGCCCGGTATCGAAATCGCAGCGCTCCACGGCGCCTTTGAGCAGCGATTTGTCAGCGATAACGGCCGGGCAGTACGACGCATTCTCGACTCGAGCGACCCAAGCTTCGTGGCGCTGCGCAAGGTGCCCGCCCTCGCAATGGCCTTTGTGAGCCTGGAAGACAGTCAGTTTCGCAGGCATGACGGCTTTGACCGCGACCAGATCGTCCGAGCTTTCGCGCACAATCTCAGCGTCGGCCGAGTCGAGCGCGGCGCGAGCACCATCTCGCAACAGACCGCGCGGATCCTGTGGCTAGGCACGGACCGCAGCTTTGGCCGCAAGATCCAGGAGGCCTTCTTGACCGCGGCGCTGGAGCGTGAGCTGAGCAAGGATCGGATCCTTGAGCTCTACATCAACCTGATCGAGCTCGGACCCAATGTCGTCGGCGTCCGAGAAGCGGCACGCTTCTACTTTGACCGCGAACCCGAGCAGATGAGCCTCTTGCAGGCGGTACACCTCGCCTCCCTGCCCCCTGCCCCGGTGCGGTACGCCGCCCGCTTTGAAGACGGGCATATCGACGCGCAGTGGCGCGAGCACCTCAAGCAACAGGTTCGTCGCATGCAGTTTCACCACCTCGTCAGCCGCGAGGAAGCGGCCGAGGCGCTCAACTCCCCGCTCAATCTCGTGGACCGAAGCTCGCCGTAGTCGACTTCGCCTCGTCGATCGCGCGACAGAGGCGGAACGCCTAGTGACCTCGAGCGTGCGCTCCGAGATCGAGCGCGACGCAGGAAGTTCTTGCGCTCGGGCTCTGGCGCGCGGACTCTGGTGCTCGGGCTCTGTCGCGCGGGGTCCGGTGCGCGGGCCTTGGCACGCGGGCTTGCGCGCGAGGTCTGGCCCGCAGCGTCTGGCACGCGGGCTTCTTTTTCGCGGATCGATCCATGTCGACTGCGCAACCGGTGCACACGCGCGAACGCGCCCGAACAGCCGTCGCGCGAACGCGCCGCGCGATGACCTCCTCGATCGCACGCGACAGGACGATTCTCGCGCGTCATGTTCCCGGCGCACATCGACGTAAGGACCTGCGTGCAGTGAGTCGCACGCTTGACCCGGGCACGCGGCACCAGCTTCAATAGTCGCGTGCGACTCGGTGCCAACGCGACGCGCTCTCGCGCCCGACGGGTGCGACCATGAGCGACGGAGGCTCGCCGCGCATGCCGTCGCGCGTCGCTCCGCTCGGATTCCGTCGCGACATTCGGGTGCGAGTTGTGGTTGCCGCGCAAGATCCCGAGTGGCTCACGCAACCGCTGTCTGGCCTCACGCGTCGCAACGTCGAGACCCGTCCCACCGCCTCGCCAGAAGCCTTTCAGCGCGAGCTGTCCACAGTCACCGACGCCATGTTGATCGTGGTGCACGACGACGGCACCCAGAACTCCCCGCTCAACTGGCTCGGGGGCGACCAACTCGGCGACGAACGTCGCCTCGTTTGGGTGGTGCACGAAGTCCCGCGTGACCCAAGCGAAGATCCGGCCCTCCGCATCGCGGCGCGCCCCGGACTCGAGTTCATTCCCCGCGCCGAGCTGCACGAGGGTTGGATCGACCGTCTCCTTGACGCAATGCTGCATCAAGCCGCTCTTCGGGCCGCGCTTGCGGAAAGCGAGCGCCGCTACGAGCTCACCACGCTCGCGGCCAATGACGGGCTGTGGTCGCACGACGCATTGACGGGCGAGTTCCACCCTTCGGCGCGATGGAAGTCGTTGCTCGGATACTCCGAGTTCGAGCTAGATCACACGATCGACACCTGGTTCGAACGCGTCCACCCGGAGGATCTCGCGGCGCTGAGAGACAACCTGGACCAGCACTTGGCAGGCCTGAGCCCCGCGCACGAGTTCGAGCATCGAATCCGGCATCGCAATGGGCGCTATCGCTGGGTATTGTCCCGCGCGGTCGCCTCTCGCGACGCTCGCGGCAGAGTCGTGCTCTACGCTGGCGCCCTCACGGATATCAGCCGACGGAAGGCCTCCGAAGATCAGCTGCAGCTGGACTCCGTGACGGGCCTGGCGAGCCGCATGGTGCTCATCGAGCGGCTCGGCGCCGCAATCTCGGAGCAATCGCGTGGCGACCAACTGCGTGCCGGCCTCATCTACGTCAATCTCGATCGATTCCGCTTGCTCAACGAGACCTTCGGGCTCGACGCGGGTGATCAGATCCTCGCGCAGGTCGGGGCCCGCCTCAGCGGATCGACGCCACCGAGCGCTCTGATTTGCCGCTGCGGCAGTGATGAGTTCGCGGTGCTGTTTGACGACGCGAGCGAGCCCACCGCCCTAGATCAGGTCGCGAAGCAGATTCACACGGCGCTCGCCCGCCCCTTCGTGCTCGACGGCAACAACGCTCCTGTGTCCGCCTCGATCGGCGTCCTGGTGGTTGACGGCAGCTACCAAAGCACGGGCGAGATCCTGCGCGACGTCGGGCTCGCGATGCGCCACGCCAAGAGCCGTGGCGTGAGCATGACAGCCCACTTCTCCTCCGAGCTGCGCGAGCGCGCCGCCGGCGAACACCGGATGCGCACGGCCCTGCAGCAGGCCGTCGACCGCCAAGAGTTCGAGGTGTTCTACCAGCCAATCGTGACCTTGCGAGACGAGCGGCTCTCCGGCTTTGAGGCTTTGGTGCGCTGGCGACACCCGGTCCGCGGCATCATTGCGCCAGACGAGTTCATCCCGCTCGCGGAACATTCGGGTCTCATCCTTGAGATCGGACGACAAGTCCTCAACACCGCGTGCCAGCGCCTCGCGCAGTGGCGAGCTTCGTGGAGCGGTGGCGAGCGCCTCACCATGAGCGTCAACCTCTCACCGCTGCAGCTGGCGAGCGCGGAGCTCGTCGGCGATGTCGAGCGAGCGTTGCACCTTGCGGGTCTCCCTGCGGACGCGCTCAAGCTGGAGATCACGGAGACCGCCTTCCTCAACGACGAGCCGACCGCGATGGCCCGGCTGCATTCGCTTCGCGCCAGCGGCGTTCGGATCTATATCGACGACTTCGGCACCGGATACAGCTCATTCTCGTACCTGGATCGCCTCGACGTGGACGGCATCAAGATCGATAAGTCGTTCGTCCGCCTGGTTGGCTCTGGCGATCGCCGGGCGGCAATCGTGGACGCACTCGTCTCGCTCGCACAGCGGCTCGATCTCGCGGTCGTCGCGGAGGGAATTGAGACCCAGGGGCAGCTCAGTGCGCTGCGTTCGCTCGCGTGCCACGAAGGCCAGGGCTATCTGTTCTCGCGGCCGGTCGCCCCGGAGGCCGCAGTGGAACACTTCCGCAGCCACATCGAATCCCTACGCCAGCCGACCGAGGTCGTCAGCGACGCCGCGCAGAACTAGCAGGCAGTCAAAAAGACCCGCGCGGCGCATGACCTCGCGCGCACCATGCAGCCCCTTCGTTGCTCGTCTTCTTGCTCGTCTTGTAGCTCGTCTTCTTGCTCGTCTTCTTGCTCGTCTTCTTGCTCGTCTTCTTGCTCGTCTTGTTGCTCGTCGGTCAAGTACGCCCAGTACGCTCCCTCCTCGCGCGTCGGTGTGCATCGCGACTGGCCGTCCATGCACTCCACGGGGGTTCTACGACAACCTGCTCGCGCGAAGCGAGCGCTGAACTTGGAACCCGGCGAGTCCAAGCGATCACGATGAGTTGGGACGCGCTCGGCCCCGCGAATACGATCGCGGGGCCGCTATCCCCAAGCACGTCTGGACGCGCGACGCAGACCGTCACGGCGCCCACGTGGATCTGATCGTTGCGGCTACCCCGGCCCGTTGCCGTTGCCGTTGTTTTCGCGGCACTCGCCATCGTTGCAGACTTCGTCCGCATCGCACACGTTGCCACATTCACCGCAGTTGAGCGTGTCGACCGACAGCGCCGTGCAGCTGTCGCCACACTGATCCGGGAAACCGTCGCAGTTGGGGAGGCAGCTGCCCGCGCCGCAGACCTCACCGTCCGCGCAGGGTGCATCGCAGGCGCCGCAATGGTCGCCGTTGTTGTCGACGTCGACACAGCTACCAGCGCAGAGCTGGAGGCCGGGGCGGCAGACACATTCCCCTTCGCCGCAGACCTCAAGGTCGTTGGCGCACTCGACGTTGCAGTCGCCGCAGTTGTTGGGATCCGTCAGCAGGTCGGTGCACTCACCGCCGCAGACATCACTCCCGGACGGACACGTGCAATTGCCAGCGACGCAGCCGCCGTTGGGGCCGCACTCGTTTTCACAGGTGCCGCAGTGATCGGAGTTGTTGTTGAGATCGACGCACTCGCCGCCGCAGCGCTCAAGCGGCGCGGGGCATACGCACTGTCCGCCGATACAAACCTGACCGATCCCGCAGTCGTCGCCGCAGCTGCCGCAGTGGAGCGGGTTGGTCTGGAGGTCGACGCAGTCAAAGCCGCATTGCTGCACGCCGTCGGGACACATCTCGACGCACTCGCCTTCCGAGCAGACCCAACCGTCGCAGTCATTGCCACACGCGCCGCAGTTCTGTGCGTCGGAATCCGGGTAGACGCAGTTGTCGCTGCAAACCAGCGTGCCTTCCGGACATTCTGGAATGCAGCCGCCCGCGACGCAGGTCTCACCCGAGCCACACTGGTTGCCACACGCACCGCAGTTCGAGTCCGAGTCGCTTACGTCGACGCAGCGGTCGCCGCAGGTCTCAAGTCCGAGCGCACAGTTGACCTCCCCTGCGTCCGCGCCCTCGCCCGAGCCATCCTTCTTGCAGCCAGTTGACAGCAAGACGGGCGCGAGCAGTCCGAACAAAAAGAGAGGGACACGTAGAGAAGACACCATCGTGGGATAACGCATGACCCGATCGTCGCACGCGCCGCGGATGCGTGTCCAGCTTCCAGATCATCCGCGCCGTGCGATCGGCCCGTTCACACGTCATGCGGGCGGCGGCTCGGCTCCGCACTTGCCCATCCGGTAAGTTCAACTACGGACACGCTTCACGCGCTCGACAGCAAGTGCCTGTTTGAACGTGAATGCGCTGTTCAATGTCGTGCTTCGCGACGCTCACTCAGCGAACCTTCATCAACATCGAGTTGCGGCGAGCCGCCCTTGAGGGCGAAGGGCCTACACCCCAACGAAGAGGCGGCTGCCAAAGCTGTCGCTGAGCTGCGGCTCGACGTAGATCTGCGAAGCGGTCCGCTGGACGTCGTACTCCACTCGGCGAAACTCAAAGCTCGCCGAATCGGTGTCGTAGATCGTGTAGCTCGCCCGTGGGTCGTGGTCGCGGGGCTGCCCGACCGAGCCTACGCTCACGACATAGCGAAAGTTCGGGCGTAGCTCGAAGCTCTTGGTGATGACCTCGTAAACCCGCTCGGACGAGATCGCGAAGGACTTGCAGAGGTGGGAGTGCCCGATGAAGGTGACACGGCCCATCTGCTGCCATATGGACAGGCAGGTCGCCGCCTGCTCGACCGTGAAGATGTACTCGAACTCTTCCATGTCGACCGGCGAGCCGTGGCAGAAATGCACGTCGCCCTGCTCGATCTTGTAGGGAAGCCGGGTGAGCCACTCAAGGTTCTCCGGGCTCAGCATCGCGGCGTGATGGTCGAGCGCCTTGCGGGCCGCATCGTAGTAGTACGAGTAGTCCATCCGGCCCGCAACGGCTGCGTCATGGTTGCCGAGGATGGTGTGCTTGGCCGTTCGACGCACCAAGTCGCAACACTCATTCGGCTGTGGACCGTAGCCGACGGTGTCACCAAGGCACACGAACTCGTCAATACGTTCGCTGTCAAACGCGCGCAGAACGGCTTCGAGAGCGGTCAGATTCGCGTGGGTGTCGCTGAAGATTCCGTACCTCAAGATAGCCCCTCAATCTCGCTTGCGACGCTTGCTCGAACATGGTGCCCGCACAAGCGTCCGATGAAAAGCGCAGTCACTCGCTACTCCGCCCCCGCGTTGGATGGCGCGGCGCGTCGATTGTCCGCCCCAGCGCCGGACGTGCTGAGCAGACCAGCGGCCCGCACCGAGTTCTCGCTGAGTTCAACGATCTCGTCGAGCTCTTCGAACTCTTCGAACTCCTCGTCCTCATCGATGGCCTGCGCGACCTCATCATCTTCCAACTCCGCTTCAACCGTGTGCACCGCGTCGAAGCCTTCTGCGCCATGAATCGCCACGCCAAGCCGCCACGAGAATTCGCGCGGCGGGCTCAGCTTGCCGGCCGAGTAGAGCGATTCCAGGCGCTCGTGCTCGGCCACCATGTCGGGGAGCGTAGCAACGGCAAGCGAAATTGCCTTGGCGAACGCGGGATCATATTCCTCAACCTCGGTGCCCGGCCTCCCGTCGGCGCGCTTTGAGGTGAGGGTGCGCTGTAGATCACCGGTCTCATCGCGCCGCATCATCTCCGCGAGCGCACGTGCCACCCGCTCCAGCTTGATTTGCTCGTTCGCAATCGACGGGCAGAGATCCTGCACCGCAGCCAATCCGTCCGCGCCGAACGATGCGACGGCGCGCGCGACATCGAGCCACGCCTCGGTGCGCTCACGCGTCAGCAACTCGACCAGCGGGTCGAGCGCCCCCGGATCGCCGCCTTCGCCCAGCACCACCGCTGCGAACTGGCGGAGTTCTCGGCTGCTGGCACGAAGCTGGCTCAGCAGAC
>CAZVEM010000113.1:0-16295 GCA_964626165.1 uncultured Nannocystaceae bacterium | reverse complement strand
GGGTCGTTGTCCCGGAGTTCCATCCAATAGCTCACGTTCGAGCGCGACTCGATAGGAACCTCGCTGAGCTCGAGCGTGGTGTGTCCACGCCACTCCAGCGAGTGCTTCTCGGGGATTCGCACGGAGATACGGACGGGATCTTCGTCTTCAACCGCGTAGCAGAGATCGAGCGAGGCAATGCCAAAGTCATCGCGGGCGACGAAGCGGAGGTCGATCCGTTCGGTGTCCTCTGGTCTGCGTTGCGTACTTGAGACCGGCACCAGCTCGATCTCCGGCGGCAGGTCGGGCTCGAGCTCAATGTGCTGCTCCAGCGATCGGTGCGTCACACCGGCATCGGTGGGCGACGCCAGTACGGCAGTCCACGAGCTTGCCGCACGCAGCGTGAAGTCGGCCGTCCACCAGTCGCCCGCGCTGGTCTTTTCACCTCGACGTGGCGGTACCTTCTCTCCCTCGGCGATGTCTTCGGCGATGTCCTTGACGAGATCGACCCGCGAAATCTCGGGCTCGACGTCGCGGCCGTTTCGTTGCGTGACGATGATGGCGCCTCCAGGCGAGGCCTGCGTTGCGCGGAATCGAAGCGCGACCTGTGTGCCGGCGAGCGCTCGGAGGTTGCCGCTGGGGTTTCGGATCGTGCGTTCGCTCAGGCCCGAATATGCCGGTGGAGTCAGGCGAATCTCGAGTTCGTTCCAGACCGGCCCGGGTGGCAGCGGAGGCCTCGCATCGCGACCCTGGAGCAGGTCCGTCGCGGCCTGCGTCAACGTCGGATTGAGTGCGCAAAGCACCATCGCAGCACCGAGTGCGAGGAGACCTCGGACGCGGGGGCGGAGCGAAGGGAGCGAAACTGCGTCCGTGATCTGCACGCGGGCGCGCTCGATCACCTCCGCGACCGCACGCACCTCGGCGTGAATCAACGCCGCGCTGCCGATGACGGCCGGTCCGCTCGATTGACCCTCAAGTTGCTCGGCGAGCTCGGCGGCGCCGAGCAAACGACCGCGTGTCGTTGCGGCCGCGGGCCCGAGCGGCCCGCTCTTGCCGGCGACCGTGCGAGCGAGGCGCGTCGGCGAGCCGAAGCGGTGATTGACCCGGCGACCTCGCGACCAGGCGAGAACAGCGACCAGGATCAGCAGGGCCGCCGACCAGATCAGTCGCTGCCGGTCGCCACGCGAGCTGACCGCTGTCGCAATCGTGGCGACCAACGCCAGGCCTCCTGCGAGCAACACAAGATCGAGGAGGAACGCCGCAAGCTCACGCCGCCACGCGAGGGCCATCCAGCGCCGGAGTAGGCGGTTCAGAGCGGAGGTCGAAGGGGGGGCGGGCACGGCGAATTAGGGGTTCGCGAGGGGGACAAGCGCTCGCTTTGCTCGCATGCGCAACAGGGTTGGGTATAACCGGGCTGTGCGCAGCGAGCACGAGGCGAACGTCGGATTGCGGGATTTCCGCTGCGCACGCGTGTGCGGGCGATCCCTTCCACAGCCCCGCCTCGATCGGGCCAAAGGAGCGCGAGTGTGGCCAAAGACGCCCTGAATAGCCAAGGGGTCGGGCCGTCAAAGGCGGCCGGGTCTGGCACCGTGGAAGAGGCGGATGACCAAACCCTTGTCGGTCTCGCTCAGAGCGGAGATCGGCGCGCCTTTCACACGCTCATGCAGCGTCACCAGCGCAAGGTTTACGCAGTGGCCTACGGCATCCTCCACGACCGCGAAGACGCACTTGATGTGGTCCAAGAGACCTTCATCAAGGTGCATCGCAATCTGGAGCGCTTCCAGGGCGACAGTGCCTTTTACACCTGGGTGTACCGCATCACCGCGAACCTGTGCATCGACAAGATCCGTCGGAGCAAGCGGCATCGCGGCGTCTCGTTTGACGACGGGATCCAACACGACGCCGATGAGAGCACGCCCTTTGAGGACGATCCCTTGGCGCGCTTTGGTGATCCCACCGCGGTCGTTCGCAGCAAGGAGATCCTCGGCGCAGTTAGCTCCAGCATGGATGAGCTGAGCGACAACCATCGCGCGGTTCTGACGATGCGTGAGCTGGATGGAATGAGCTACGAAGAGATGGCTCAGGCGATGCAGTGCTCAAAAGGCACGATCATGAGCAGGCTCTTTCACGCGCGAAAGAATATGCAGCGCATGCTGTCGTCTCGTCTCGGCATGGCGATGCCCGTCGAGCAGGACTCACCCGACAGCGAGCTGTCTCTATCAAGAGAGTCAGCGCGCGAAGCGGGACCCAAGTCCGGCCGCGGGGCGCGCTCGGTCCGAGCCGAGGACAGCACCGACGACGCAGCGGTGGAGCTGAGCAATACCCAGAGCTCTGGCGCCCACTCGGAAGAGGCGTCGCAAGCGGGTTCAAAGGAAGCAGGGCGCGGTAGCACGCGCCTGGACACAACGACGGGCACAGCGGGCGGTCGCGCAAGAAAGGTGATGTGAGGATGGCAAGCGATAGAGCCAATGAGGTGGTGCCAAGCAAGGAACGCGGTGTGGCAAGCGATCCCGCAGCGGATGCGCGTGCGCTGGAGGAGCTGCTTGAGCTGCAGCTGCAGGTGAGCGCGGCGTTCGACGACGAGCTGATTCGCGAGCAGATGGATCTCGTCAGCGCGGAGATCGACGAAGATCCCCGCCTTGCCTCGATGCGCTCGGACTTGAACTTTGTTCGTCAAGCTGTGCGTGCCCATTTGATGGATGCGGCAGTGGCCGTGCCAGAGGCGCGTTTTGAGCAGATGCGGATCGCGGTCGATCGTGCGATCGATGCGCAGCTCGCCGTCAAGGCGGAGCTGGCGTCTGCGCCGAGCTGGCGCACGACCGTGGCGGCGTGGTGGACCTCGCTGAGGACCCCGGCGCTGTTGATGGCGGGGGCGAGCGCTGCCCTCTGCGTGGTCTGGCTCAGTGGTGGGCTTTCGTCCTCCAACCCGGGGCAGGGCGGCGTGAATGGCGGACCGGCGATGGCGTCGAAGGCCGGGCATGACAAGGGAGAGCAGAGCGGTGGCGCAGCGCAGGGCGGGCGAGCAACGCCTGGCGGCTCGGTCATCGCTCCGACAGGCGGTTCGCAGGGCACGGTGGTCGCAGACCGTCGCGTCGCCGCCCCGACCGCGCCTGACGTCATTACGCCCATCGGCGATCCTGCTTCCAACGAGGCAGAGATCGAGCGGATCGAATTCGGTGGTGCGTCCGGTCGGATCTCTCAGATCGAAGGCGTCCGGGGCACGACCACAGTCATTTGGATCGATGAAGGCGATGAGCCCACAGTAAGCGAGCGTGATCTATGAAGTTCCGAAGGCGAAATAGACTGGGTGCCACGCTTCTCGCGGTAGCGATGATGCCGGCCGTCACGGCGACCGCCGTGCTGGTCAGTCCTGCGCAGGCGCAGGCCGCCGTTCGCACCGCGAAGTGTCGCGTGCACGAGGTCCTTGCACGGAAGGACGTGGAGGGGGGTCTCCCCGCCAACCTCGAGTTCCTCCGCGATGAGTTGTCGAGTGATCAGTTTGCGGCCTACAAGAGCTTCCAGCTGCTCGGCGCCAAGGACTTTGACTTGGTGCTCGATACGCCCAAGGCCAACAAGTTCAAGTCGGGACACAAGGTGGTTCTCAAGCTCCTCGGGGGAGAGATCGAGCGTCCGCGCGTGCAAGTCGTGGTCGAGGTGCCAGGTAAGGAGAAGCCGAGCGTGAGTGCGGACTACACGATCCACTCCAGTGGCTTCCTGCTCCTGGCGGGGCTCAATCACACGGACGGCAAGCTGATCTTCGCGATCCAGTGCGAGGCCAAGCCCTGAGTCTTTGAGGACCAGGCGGCAGGGCGATCGCCCCGAGCGAACGCACCGCCCGGCCCCAATGATCCGGGGCAACATCGACGAGCGCCACGGCGATGCCGAGGCGCTCGTCGCAATTGGACCTCGTCGCAACATCGACGTCCACGCGATGGGATCGGCGTCGCGTGCTGCGCCGTCCGGCCCTGATAGGCACGCCGGACTTGCCAATGGTCGTCGGCAACATGCTGTCGTCATCGTGTGATTCGCCGTACATGTTTTGTCCTTCGCAAGCCACGCGAGTCTCACAACGTGGTGGCGGCCGCGGGGCCGCGTGGGCGCATCCCACTGGAGTAGGGATGAACTTCGGCCGATCGATCGTTGCTGCTAGTGTGCCTACGCGCCGCCCGTATCGGATCGGGCAACTTCTGGCTCCTCCGGCGCGCCGCCGATGATCGCTCCTTCGCCCGCACCCAAACGAGAACGGCGTCGCGCCTGGCCCATCGTGGTCTCGACGTTGGCGATCGGGCTGACCTGCGCGGCGGTTGCCGTCGCGAGCTTCCCGAGATGGGGCGCGTCGATGGTCCGCGCGAAACTGGAGGACAGCTTGTCGCAGCGGACCGGGGCTCGCGTTGCGGTGGGAGCCCTCGAGCTCGACTGGACGCACGCGGTGCTCCGCGAGGTCAGCGTCGACTCTCCCGACGCGATGATCGCGTTGGAACGCGTCGATGTCACTTTCGTTGGGCATCCGCTCTGGCTCGGCCACTGGACCGTCGATGAGGTCGTCGTCGCCCGTGGCAGCGTCTCGGGGGAGGGTGGGGCGCTGGAAGCCCTGCTCAAGCGCGCCGCTCGAGGGTCCACAAACGACGATGACGGTGGAGGCGGTCTGCTGGGCGCGCTCAAGCGACGGGTGCACGCCAAGCCTGCACATGTCGTGTTTCGCGGCATCGGTCTGGACGTCGTTCGACGCGCAGAGCAACCAACGTTGGCGGCCGCTGGGTCCTCGCCAGCGCCGATGAACGTGGCGATCAAGAGTCGTCTGGTCGCCCAGGCCGATGGCAGTGTGGATCTGCCGACCATGGAGGTAGGACTGACGCTGCGCGCGGTACAGGCTGCGCATGGTGGCCGCAGCGTGCGCGCGGGACGGATCTCCGCCAAGACCCGCGTCGAAGGCGGCATGCCGAGCTTCCCGCTCGACATCGCGGTGGAGGGTGTGGCGACCCAACTCGATCCAAGGCTGGCGATTGCAAAGGTCGACGGTCACGTCGTCCTTCGCGATGCACAGCTCTCGTGGGTGGATGTCGATCTCAGCGGTGGGTTTGGTGACGAGTCTGGCAACGCGACGGGCGAACTCTGGGCGATCAAGGGCGGCGGTCGAACCGATCTGACGGAGGGCGAAGTCTCGATGGCGCTGGACTCACTTGAGCTGGGCCGCGCACCGGAGCTGATCGCTGCGCTGCCGATCAAGGGCAGCGAGAAGGCGACCGCACACGGCTCGATGCAGCTTCGGCTGGCCGACGCGAAGGTGGACTTCGACGGCGAATTCGGGGTCGACGGGCTGCGCGTCGAACATCACTTGCTCGCACCGACGGCACTGGTCGAACTCGACGCGGCCATGGAGGTCCGCGGTTCGCTCGACATTCCGGCGCGCACGCTCCATCTCGACGAGCTCACGGTGCGTCGCGGTGAGGTCAGCGCGGTCGTGCAGGGGACCTTCGTCCACCACCTCGCCGGTGATGAGGACACGACGCGACGGTACGCACTGCATTTGAGCGTACCCAAAGTCCCGTGCCAAGCCGCGCTCGAAGCGATCCCGCCCGAGCTGATCCCAAGCCTGGTGGGCTTTGAGCTCGACGGACAATTCGGAGCTGAGGTCGATGTCTCCGTCGACTTCGCGGCGCTCGAAGATCTCAAGCTCGAAGGCATCATCGATATCTGGGGCTGCAAGGCCTTGCGGGTCCCGGAGCGAGTCTCAGCGGCTCGATTGACGGCACCGTTCACCCACGTGCTGCGCATGCGTGACGGCAGCCAGCGGGTGCTCGATCTCTCGTGGGGATCCGGGGACTACACCGCGCTGTCTGACATCTCGCCGCACATGGTCAGCGCCGTGCTGACCACAGAGGACGGGAATTTTTGGCGTCACGCCGGCTATGCGCCTTCGCAGTTCGCCGAGGCGCTCAAGCGCAACCTGGAGGCAGGCGGTGTACGCCTTGGCGCCTCGACCATCACGATGCAGATGGTCAAGAATCTGCTGCTGAGCCACGATCGTACGCTTTCGCGCAAGCTCCAGGAGCTGTTTTTGACGTGGTACGTCGAGAACTACCTCGGTAAGCGGCGCATCATGGAACTCTACTTAAATGTCATCGAGTTCGCGCCGGGGATCTACGGCATCACCCAAGCATCGATGCACTACTTTGGCAAACGCCCGCGGGACCTCACTTCGCTGGAGGCGGCGTGGTTGGCGTTGATGCTGCCCAATCCCGTACGGCGGCATCTGAGCTACTGCAAGGGAGCGCCGACACCCAGCATGGAGGTGAAGCTCCGGCGGATCCACGGCTTGATGAGGAGCCGTGGCCGTATCGATGAGCTTGAGTACGAACTCTACCGCGACGCGCCCTTGGTCTTTGACATGAGCGATGTCGGCGATCCCAAGGACTGCATGGCCGAGATCGAGCGACTCTTGGCTGCAGAAGAGAAGCAGGTGGCGTTGACGGGCCTGCTCGGGGGGCGTCAGCACACGGCCGTCGTCGACAGCCCTCTCTTGCCGATCGACAACACGCCGCCCATCTGGCCGGCACGCGAACCCACCGAGGCAGGGAGTCCGGCGCCGACCCTGGAGGAGCTTGAGCTTGGCCTGGAGGGAAGCACACCGGCGATGGATCTCGAGTGGAACAGGGCGCAGGACCGCGAGCGTGCCGGCGGCCCGGGCACTGGCGCCATCGACAGCCAGGCGCCGGCAAGCGATGGCGGGGCTCCGGGTAAGCGCAGCAGACCGGCGAGCAAGGACGAGCCGCCCGCGCTGACACAGCCCGTGCCGATACTGCTCCCCGATCACGAAGGTGGGGAAGGACCTCATGACGGACAGGGCCAAGGATCGCCATGAGTGCGGGCCTTCGCGCCATGGCGCCGCAAGAGCGTCCACAAGTCTCCAAAGAGAGCCGGGAACTCGATGCCCGCGTACAGCACTACGGGGCCGAGACGATCTGCGAGCGGCTAAAGCCGATGCTGGCGCCACGTCGCTATGCACGGCTGGTCGAGGTGGTCTCGGCCCGGCTCGCGAGCGTGAGCGTCGCCATCGAACACGCCTATGACCCGCACAACGCGGCGGCCGTCGTGCGAAGTGCCGACGTCTTCGGCGTGCGAGACGTGCACGTCATCGCGGCGAGCGAGCGAGTGCTTCGGGCCAAGCACACGACCCGCGGCGTCTACCAGTGGATGCACACCTTTGGCTGGCGCAGCATCGAGGGATTCGCTGGGGCCCTCGACAACCGGGGGATGGAGGTGCTGGCCGCAGTTCCACAAGGAGGCCTTTCGATCGACGACGTGGAGGTGACCCGACCGGTGTGCCTGCTGCTGGGCAACGAGCATTCGGGGCTGACCGCAAAGGCGCTGGCACTCTCCGCCCGGCGGATCACGGTGCCGATGTGGGGCTATAGCGACAGCCTCAACCTCTCGGTGTGCGCCGCCCTCTGCCTGCGGACGCTGACCCAGCGGCGCCGGGCCGTGCTCGGCCGGTCCGGTGATCTCGATGGTCTGGATTACGAGCATGAGCTGGCGCGTCACCTCTGCATCGCCAGCGATCCGCGTCTGCTCGACGTTTATTTTCCAATGGCGGCGGCAGATGCAGATACTCCGGCCGGCGAGCACACCCCAGCGGGCCCCGTCGGGCCTGCGGCGGCCGGCGCGGCGGCCAACGTGGAGGACACCTGAGCATGACGGAGCGAGGACACACGCAGCGCGGCGCGCAATCGCCATCCTCGCCGGAGACGGGCTCTGGCCGAGCACGCCGCAGCGCGCGGGGATGGCTTGGCCTCGGCCTCGCGGTCTTCGCTGGCCTCACGCTCCTCGCAGGACTGGCCGGTCTGATCGGTCTGATGTCGCTCTTTTGGTATTACGGTCGCGACCTTGAGGCGATCGACGCGGACGCGCTTCGCAGCTATCGACCGCCCCAAGTCACACGCATCCTTGCGCGTGATGGCGAGCTAATCGGCGAGATCTATACCGAGCGTCGCACCTTCATCCCGTATTCGGAGATTCCTGGCCACGTCGAGGACGCGTTCCTGGCGGCCGAGGACGCCGACTTCTATCACCACAAGGGGATGGACTACGTGGGCATGTTGCGGGCGCTGGTGGCAAACTTGCGCGCGGGCGAGATCCGTCAGGGGGCATCGACGATCACCCAGCAGGTCGTCAAGAACTTCTTGCTCTCACCCGAGCGCACGCTGGAGCGCAAGGTGCAAGAGCTGATCTTAGCGCGACGCCTGGAAGAGGTGCTCAGCAAGCAGGAGATCCTCGAGCTCTATCTCAACTCGATTTACCTCGGACACGGACGCTACGGCATCGAGGAGGCCAGTCGATTCTATTTTGGCAAGAGCGTGCGCGACGTCTCGGTCGCAGAGGCGGCGGTCCTCGCCGCGCTCCCCAAGGCACCAAGCACCGGCTCGCCACTCAAAGATCCCAAGGGCGCCAAGGCGCGTCAGAACTACGTGCTGGACCAGATGGCGAAGCAGGGCTTCCTCGCGCGGGCGGATGCCGACGCCGCGATCGCAGCGCCTTTGCCTGGCCGCCGCTCCCTCGAAGAGATTTCAGGCGATCCTTCGCAAGCCAACGGTGCTGCGCGAGCGCTCGCCCAACCCGTGCCTGAGCCGGGTGCCGAAGAGTTCGTCGACTTGGTCGAAGCCGAGCTCAAGAGGCGCTACGGCGACGATCTGAGCCACCTTGGTGCGACCGTGTGGACGAGCGTTGATCTCGCTGCGCAGCGCAAGGCTCGGGAAGGACTTCGAGAGGGCCTCATCGCCCTCGATATCCGACGCGGATACGGCCATGGCATCAAGCCGGCCAAGGCCGCCAATCTCAAGCGGGCCAAGGAGCAGGGGGCCGTCGCACATGAGGTTGGCGGTGTCTATCCCATCGTGATCGAGGCGCGGCCGCCGGGCGTGCCCAAAGATTTCTCGGGCTTTTATGGTCGCATCGGTTCGAGCGAGCACGGCCACGAGCTCAACTGCCTGGTCGAGGTTGCGCCCGGCTCGCGCTACGACGAGGCCGACAAGAAGCTTGACGAGCAATTTGCCGTCGGTGGCATCACCGTCGCTCGCGTGGTCGCACTTCCAGGAAACGAGTCCACAAAGAGCTTCCCGCCCAACATTGGACGCTGCGAGATCGGTTCGGGGCCGCAGGCTGCGGTGTTGGTGGCCGACATCGAGACCGGAGAGATTCGTGCGATGGTCGGAGGCTTCGACCACGATCGCGGCGACTTTAATCGTGCCGTCATGGCGCGCCGCCAGCCCGGATCGTCGTTTAAGCCCTTCATCTACGGCACCGCGCTGGAGAAGGCTGGCTACACGCCCGCGACGATTGTTTCGGACTCGCCGGAGATCTACGAGAAGTGGAAGCCCACCAACTTCGAGAAGGACGTGTATCGCGGCGATATCCGTTTGCGCGTAGCACTTACCAACTCCGTCAACACGGTCGCGATTAAGCTTCTTGATCTCGTCGGGCCCGATGCGGTGCACGACTTCGCCCGGCGCGCCGGCATCGAATCCCAGTTGGTTGCCGACCTATCGCTGGCGCTGGGGACCTCCGAGGTCACGCCCTACGAGATGCTGCGGGGCTACCTCACGCTTGCGCGGGGCGGCTCGCGCATTGAACCCGTCATCATCACGCGCATCGAGATTCCCGGCCAAGCTCCATGGGTGGCTGCCGAGGATGCCGACCGGAAGGTCGAGCAAGTGATAGATCCTGCGATCGCGTATCTGCTGACCTCCATGATGCGCAGCGTGGTCGAGGAAGGCACGGGCCAGCGCGCCAAGGCGCTGGGTCGCCCCGTTGCGGGCAAGACCGGCACCTCCGCGGAGAGCCGCGATGCGTGGTTCTGCGGTTACACCACGCAGGAAGTTGCGGTGAGTTGGGTCGGCTTTGACACGCCGCGGCCGCTCGGCAAGAGCGAGACCGGTGGCAAGGCGGCGACGCCCATATGGCTGGCTGCCATGATGGCTGTCCGCGAGTCTGGTCCGCCCGCGACCCGCCTGGACTTCGTGCCACCGCCCTCCGTGATGGTGCGGGAGATCGATCCCAACAACGGTTTGTTGGCGGCGATCGATGGCCCGCGCATCGTCGAGTACTTCGCCGCCGGTACCGAACCCAATGAGACCTCGGATCCGACGGCGGCGCAGGCCGACAATGTCGTCATGGATCTTTACGGCAGCGCTCCGCCCTCGGACGCCAACGGCGAGGACGCGATGGCTGCGATTCCCGACAGCTCGGGCGTAGGCGAGAAGAGCGACACCGGCCTCTCGCCATCGGCAACGCCGTCCCCGAGCCCCGACGAATCACCCGCGCTCCCGTCCGTCGACGATCCCTAGCAGGCGGTCGAAAAACCCCGCGCGGCGCATGGCCGCACTGCCTCGCCAGCAGCGCGAGGGCCTTCGCCGCAAACGGTTGAGCGGACGCATACGGCTCGACGATGTGAGTACATCTGCCTCGCGCTGCGAAGCCCTGTGGATCGCCACGAAGTGCGCATCCACAAGCCTTCTGCGGTGCCGTCTCCGATCGGAGACGAGCGCGCAAACGATGCGCCGCCAGTCAACTTACGCGAGTCCGACCAAATATCTCGACCGCGCGAACGCTGAAAGCAGTCGCTCCAGCTGCCCTTGCGAGCGACATGGGCGAGCACTGGAAGTCGATCATCCCCTCAAGGTGGGAACCACAGCGCAGCGTCGCGGAACACAATTCGCATTCGCGAGCGGTGAAAGCAGAGAGGGCAGGAGACGTTGGTCGCTTCCTAAGAACATCGCGCACGGCGTTGTCGTCGCGGCCTGGGCACGCGCTCCGACGACGAGTCATGGCCAGCTGCGTCGGCATGCTCGCCAGCGGGGCCGTCGTTGCCACGGTCTGGCTGGGAGGACCCGCACTCGCCCACGCGGACGAAGAGGGAAGCATTCGAGGCACGGTCGTCACCGATAAGACGAACGATCCGATTCCCGAGGCGACGGTGCTGCTTCAGTGCGCCTGCATCGAGGGTGAACGCATCACGCGAACAAACGCGACGGGCATCTATCGCTTCGACGGACTGCCTGCGGGTACCTACACGGTGCAAGTCATTCTTGCGAACGGATCCGTGTCGAAGATCGTCACGCTCACCCGTGGAGCCCAACTTCGGGCAGGCTTTGCGATGGATCCGAACCTGGGCAGAAACGTGGTGGTAGTTGTGCAGCAGCCCGTCAAGCGCGTACCTGGGGCAGCCCGGACGTTTCGGCCGGGAGAGACGACTGCACTTCCCGCAGGGCAGTCACCGGACGGAGGCTACGGCGGCTCTTTGGCGCTCATTCCCACAGGGGGAACTGGAGCCGATGGACAGGTCACGATCAACGCCCAACCCGAGCCCGATCACGGCTTTACGCTCGACAACGCACAGAGTGCCAACCCGATCAACGGGCGCATGTCCTCGAGTACGGTTCAAGAGTTCGTGGACGAGATTGAGGTACTGGAAGCGGACTATGACGCCGAGTACGGCGGGGCATCCGGTGCGCAAGTGCGGGCGCGACGGGTCAGCGGGAGCGATACGCATCGGGGGCAGGCAGTTTTCCGCGTGACCCCTCGGCTGGCACCACCCCGCTTTATCACCCGCACCGACGAGGCACTTCGTACCCTGGAGACTCCTGATTTCGGTCTCCAGGGGGTCGTGGTTGTGTCCGGACCGCTCGTGAAGGGAAAGCTCTACTACAGCGCCGGAATCTCGCCGCAAGGCGGTCAGCGCACGCTCTATCAGCAATTCTACGCTCGCGTCGATCGTGATGCTTCCGGTGGCTATGAGGAGTGTCCCTTCGAGAACGGGGACAATGATTGCGCGCCGGGTCAGCGCTACATCCAGACCAAGAAGTTCGCCGAGCAGACCTTCAAGCTCAAGACGATGAACATCGGCTATCTGTTTGGGCTTAACTGGAACATCACGACTCGGCACCAGCTCGCGCTGACGGTGGAGGGTGGCCCTTCGGTGAATCAGCGCTCGTTTCGTCTGCCCTACAGCACCGATCCCAACTCATTTGGCACCAACCCGACGAGCGATCCGCTGGGCGGCCTTTCGCGAGTCGGGAGCGGTGTGGTCAACAACTCCTTCGGCTGGGACGCCGCATTCCGCAACTTGGTCATTCTCAACTACTTTGGTCGGGTGGCGAAAGACAAGATCGAGATCGATGCCGGTGTCAGCTACGGGGTGTTTTCGACGACCGAGGGCTGGCGACTGGATGACGAGAGTCTGCGCCGCACGCCGACGACCCAGCAGTAGGTCGCCAATGGCCGTAACCTCTACGAGTTCCTCGAGCGGGACAACGCACTGAGCCTTGTCCCCGGCGTGGAGGCGTACTGCAACCGGGCAGATCTACCGGGTCTTGCGTGCCCGACACGCGTGTGGCTCAGCGGCGGCATCGGGGAATACGGCCGAGATCGGGCGCACCAGATCGCCGCACGAAGCTCCCTCACGCACTTCGTGTCGCTGAAGAAGGCGGGTTTTATGCAGATCAAGTACGGCGGTGTGGTCGAGCATACCCGGCGGCACACGGTCTCGCAGTTCTCGGGTGGCAATCGCGAGGGCTTTTACGACAACTGCCCCGCCGGACAGAGCGGCGGGGGCGAGTATTGCTACGATCCCGCGAACGACAGTTACGGCTTCAACACGCAGACGTCGGTCAACAACAACCGCTTCGTCATCGTCGACGCCAACAACCCCGAGAACCAGATCACGCGCGGATACGGCGTGGCGCGCAAGGAGCAGGAGGATCTCCGAGCGCTGGCCAATGCGCGGGGCGAAGGGGTTCGAGCGCCGCGATACGACGAAACACTTAGCACGACGAACTATGCGTTCTACCTGCAGGACAAGTGGTCGCCCGTTTCCAACCTGCAGCTCAACTTCGGCTTGCGGTGGGAACTCCAAGACATGCGGGACATCTTCGGAAATCCTGCGCTGCTCATCTGGGACAACGTCGCGCCGCGGGTCGGCATTGTTTATGACTGGACAGACGAAGGCCGAAGCCGTCTCTACGCGAGCTATGGCTGGTTCTACCCAAACCTCCCGATCGCACTCAACAGCCGCGTCTTTGGTGGTCTGGTCACCGTGCAGCGCACCTATCGTCAGTCCGATTGCCGCGGTCAGTCCTCCCAGGTTGGCGGTCAGAGCTTCGAGCGATTCGAGAACAACCAACCCACGGAGTACTGCGTCGACTCACCGAGCTTCACCACCGGTCTAACGACCGGTGCGGTCGTCCCCCGCCTCCGTGGGCAGTACAACCAGCAGCTGGTGATGGGATACGAGCAAGAGGTCATCGAGGACCTCACCCTTGGGTTCCAGTGGATTCACACGGATCTTGGCCGCGCGGTCGAAGACGTCTCGACCAATGGCGGGCTCAACTTCTTGATCGCGAACCCAGGCGAGGATGTGTCAAAGGGCGATATCGCCACTCAAGACGCGCGCTGTGAGAGCCTCACGACGCAACTCGAACAAGCCGATGGACAGGAGAACGAGCCCGAAGTCGCACGTGCACTCCAGCAGTGTCAGTTCCTCGCGCAGGCCTACCGAAACGTCAATACCTTGTTCCGCAAGCCGCAGCGCAACTACGACGCGTTTACCTTCGAGGTCAAGAAGCGTTTCGCGCGGAACTGGCTGCTGTTGGCGAGCTACACGTACAGCCGACTTGTTGGCAACTACGACGGCTTTGTCGATCCCGTGACCGGGGCGCTCAATCTCGGCGCGAGCACGCAGTACGACATCCCTGATCTTGTACGCAATAGCTACGGTCCGCTGACCTTCAATGTGCCGCATCGCGGCAAGATCGACGCGTTCTACTCCTTCCGTCTTGGGCAGAATGCGATGCTGACGCTCGGCACCGGTCTACGCGTGCAGTCGGGCCTGCCGATCAACACCAAGGCGGACAATAGTCGCTATCCGGGGCAGTACTTGGTGCATGTGCTACCGCGCGGATCAGGCGGCCAGATCGAGCCGAACTATCGGTGGGATCTGAGCCTCTCGTACGCGCAGGCTGTGGGGAAGACGCTGGAGCTTGAGATCGGTGCGCGGGTGTTGAACCTCACCAACGCCAAGGCGGTGCAGCGAGTCGACGAGGTGTACTCGCTGCAGACGACCCGGCCGATCGCTGGCGGCGATGTCGAAGATCTCAAGCACGCCAAGATCCAGGCGCAGGCAGCCGATCAATTCTTTAGCCGCACAATCTTGGCGCGACAGGGGAACTACGGGGTGGAAGCGCAGTTTCAGGCGCCTCTGTCCGCGCAGTTTGAGATGAAGCTGCGCTTTTGAAACGACAACGGCGCGACCGTCATGGCCGCGCCGTTGCTTGCTCGGGTGGTGTGCGACGAAGTTCATCGCCGCTGCACCCGCTCTGCGAGCTACTTCATCACAGAGATCAGCGTCGTTGACATCAGCGCCGCGTCAAATGCCGCGTCGACATCGGCCTGCGAGTAGTTGCTGAAGTCGATGCCGTCGAGCATCGTGTCGTAGTTCTTGTCCATCGTCACTTCGACGGGGCGGGACTCATCGCCGGTGATCTTGAGATCGCCTTCGATCGGAGAGACCAGGGTCCACGCCTCTTGCGAGCTCACATCGAAGGGCACCTCGACACCGTTCTTGGTCGCCAGTCCACGCAGCAACACTGTGTAGCCATCCATGAGTGGATCCTCGGGAACCAGGCCACCTTCCGGATCCGCTTCGGCGAGGACGAAGGGCTCGTACTTGACCAACATCGCGCAGTAGGTGCCCTTTTGGAGGGTGGTGCCGCCCACGCCCTTGGTCTCCTCGTCACCTTGGCGGATCAGATCTTCGGCGATCGGTCCCCAGTAGAAGTCGAAGCGGGTTTGGTCGTTATTGCAGCCGATCGCGTATGCCTCGCGCGTCGCGATCCATCCTTCTGTGAGGATGATGTCCCAGCCCTGATCGGTCGTGAAATAGCGGGAAGTGTTCGCAGGCGCCGGCGCGACACCGCTGTCGTCCGAAGGACTGTGCGTCACAAAGAGCGTCAGATCGCCCGACCCGAGGTCTTCGAGCAGATCGCAGCCAGCGACACTCGTGAGCACGCATACGCCGAGAGCCGCCTTGGTGATGGCCGAAGCGAGCACCTGTGCTCGCTTTGGGATGCCTGAAAACCGCGGGTTGCGCTCTCGCTTCGGCTCAAGGGTGAACATCGCCGCCGCAGACTAACACAAGCCCAATTCCATTCAATGGCGAACTGATGTAGGCGCGAAGGTATGTCGTGTCACAGAAGATGCCTCGTGTGACGAGGCAATCACGGCTCTCGCGTCAGGCGGTGACGTTGTAGAGTTCGCGTCGTGAACGCGAAGAACGCGCTGCGCTGGATTCAGCCCCTTTTGCTGGCCCTGGTTGTGTTGCTGAGCCTCGCGCCAGACACCGCACGTGCCGAGGATCCCGCCAAGCAGCCTACGATTGAGGAACAGCTCGATGCGGGCGCGGGAGTGGTGGTGGGCTGGATGGCGTCGGCGCTCTTCTACTCGATTCTCCAGAGCTCGGATGAGGCGATCGGGGAGCCCGTGACCGAGGTGGACGAGGACGCCGTGGGGGCTGTGGTCGCGCAGCTGAGGCAGAAGGGCTTTGACACGGAGACTGCTTCGCTCGTCGTGACGGTGCCCGCCGAGCTCGTTTCCGAAGCAGATCTCCCTGCGCTTCAAGCACAGCTGGAGCAACGCTTTGTGCCGACGGCTCCTCGAGGCGTGCAGCGCCTTACGGTGCGACGGGAGGAGGGCGCGAAATCGATCAAGGTGAGCGGCGCCGCCGGTGGCCTCCCGCTGATCGTTCTGTGGCTCGCCGCGGGCGCGATCTTCTTCACGCTGCGCTATCGGTTCGTCAACATCTGGGGATTCCGCCATGCCATCGATGTCGTGCGCGGCATCTACGACGATCCCAACAGCCACGCCAAGGGCGAGGTGAGTCACTTTCAGGCGCTGACCTCGGCGCTCTCCGCAACGGTGGGACTCGGCAACATTGCCGGCGTCGCGATCGCCGTGGCGATCGGCGGCCCCGGTGCAGTTCTCTGGATCATGGCGGCAGGCCTCCTCGGCATGAGCGCGAAGTTCAACGAGATCACGCTCGCCATGCGCTTCCGGCAGGTCGACGAGGAGGGGGCCATCAGCGGCGGACCGATGTGGTACCTGCAAAAGGGCTTCGCGGAGCGTGGCATGCCGGGTCTTGGCAAGGTGCTCGGTGCAATGTTTGCGGTCCTTTGCATTGGCGGCTCGCTGGGCGGCGGAAACACGTTCCAGGTCAACCAGTCGTTGGCGCTGATGAAGGAGCAGTTCCCGGAAGTTGCGAACTACGGCTG
>CAZVEM010000112.1:0-16297 GCA_964626165.1 uncultured Nannocystaceae bacterium | reverse complement strand
GGTGGCGGGACCCATGTGGTCGAAGAACACGAAGGGGCCGATCATGCGGCGTTTGATCGAGGGCAGTACGCGCCGAACGACAAAGCCGTCAAGGTCGCGCGAGCCACCATCAATCTTGACCAGCACGGCGTCGGAGCCCGATTGGCTCAAAGAATCGTCGGTGGATGCTGGATTTCGTTCGGGATCGGATTGGTCATGCATGATGGATTTCACGATCTCGCCTCAGGCCTGCGACCCAAGCACGACGCTGCGCATCGAGATGGACCCTACATCAAAACCCTCCGCGGGAAACGCCACCCGCTCGTCTCGCTGACTCGCGCCCATGATGTAGAGCAGCGGGATCCAGTGATCAGGCGAGGGGTGAGCCCGCTGCGCGTCGGGATGATCGGGGTAGGCGCGCGTCAACGCGTCCAGGTCATGTTGGGAGATCGCATCGCGCACGGTCGAGTCAAAGCGCTGCGCCCAAACCGGCGTCTCGGATTCACCCGATCGCATGCGACCAAACGCGTCGCGCAGGTTGTGGACGATGTTTCCGCTCCCCAAGAGCAACACGCCCTCTTGCCGCAGCGACGCCAACGAGCGGCCCAGATCGAGGTGCTGCGCCATCGACAGCCGATGGTCGATGCTCAATTGGAGCACCGGCACGTCGGCATCGGGATACATCCAACGCAGCACGCTCCACGTGCCGTGGTCCAAGCCCCAATCGTGGCGCATCCGCCCCGCCGCGGCCGGACGCGCCTCCGCGTCGATCATCCGTGAGACCTGCTCACCGAGATCTGGCAGACCTGGGGCGGGATATTGAATCTCATAAAGCGCTCGGGGAAAGCCCGAGAAGTCGTGAATCGTCGGTGGCTGCGCCTGCGCAGTGACGTAGGTGCCATCCACATACCAGTGGGCGGAGATCGCAAGGATGGCGCGTGGTCGCGGCATGTCCCGCCCAAGCGTCTGGAAACTTGAACTCCACTTCGTCTGCTCGATCGCATTCATCGGAGATCCATGGCCAACGAAAACCACCGGCATGCTTTGTGACGACGGACTTTGGTCGGCCATGGTTCCTCCAGATGCTTCACTCGATGTTGCCGTGTCGGTGCTCGGCTGCTCTCGATCCGGCAGACCGCCCGGCGCACTCCGCTCGCAGGCCAAGGGTATCGCGCTCGCGATACCAAGGCCTGCAGACCGGAGAAAATCTCGACGGGCGATGGGCACGGTGGGCGCCAGTCTACGCCGTGGCGTGATGCGGGACGCTCATGCGGCCGCCGAAGCTGCCGCCTTGACGGCCTGCACCTCAATCTCGATGTCGATGCGCTCGCCGACCAGCACGCCGCCGGCCTCAAGGACCTGGTTCCACTTCAGCCCGTACGCAGTGCGGTCGATCGAGGTCTTGGCGGTGAAGGCCACGCGCTGGTTACCCCAGGGGTCCTTGGCCTGCCCGCCGCTCTCCACCTCAAGGGTGACCTCATGGGTCACGTCGCGGATGGTCAGGTCGCCCACCAAGCGGTAGCCGGCCCCGTGCGCCTCCATGCGCTTGCTCTTGAAGGTCAGCTTGGGAAAGGTGCCGACATCGAAGAAGTCGGGGGAGCGGAGGTGGTTGTCACGGTCTGCGACGCCGGTATCGATGCTGGCGGCGTCGATCTCGACCTCGACGGAGGAGCGCAGAAGGTCTTCCTCGTCCAGGGTGACTTTGCCAGTCCAGGTGCCGAAACGGCCACGGACCTTGGCAAATACCATGTGGCGGACCGAGAAATTGATGCCAGAGTGCGAGGTGTCGATGTTCCAGTTAGTGGCTTGCATGATGTCTCCTTCGCTCGAGTGAGCGAGGAGGACCTTAGCGCTAGCGACTCGTGGAACAAGCACGCGAAATTGCAACTCAGATGCGCATCGATGAAACGAGTCGTGCCCTCGCGGGCGCCAGTCCCCCATCGCCCCGTCCCCGGGCCGCTCGGGAAACGAGCCTGTAGAGCCTGTCAGAGGACTCAGGACTCAGGACTCAGGACGCGGGACGCGTGGCTCGGGACTCGGGACTCGGGACTGCGATTCAGGCAAGTGCCAATCGCATCGCAGCGGCACTGCGATAGCGATCGTCGCCGCTCACGCGCCACTCTTGCAGACAGGCGTAGACAAGTTTGGCGTGATGGTCGTCATCGCTCTCAAGCGCCGCGTCTGTGATCTCTTGCCAGCTTGCGCGACGCGACGTTGGTGCGTCCCGTAGTGTCGGTGCACCCATCGCGATGTAGGCGGCGACGAGGGCCTGCCAGTGATAGCGGATCAATGTCTCTGGCTCGCTGGCAAAGGGCAGCAGGATCCGCAGCGCGTAGGTCGAAGTGAGTGCGTGGAGCGAGACGAAGTCGCCGACGGTCGCGTAGAGCTTTAAGACCGCATCCCTGATGGACGAGAGGACCGCGGGCAAGGTCGACAGATTCACCTCAAGACCATCGGATACGGCGGCAAATCCCGGCCGCGAGGCGACAAGCGCCATGCGCTCGCTGATCAGATCGGCCCGCACATCAAGACCGCGCCACGCCGGGTCTCGGGCGATCTTTCCGAGAAGGTCCAGGGGACCGGTTGTGCCTGCCTTCCCGTCCCCTCCGGACCGCCGCGGAAGCGCGAGCTGGGCCAGTGACTCCCGCGTTGCGGTCCAATAGGCGAGTCCCTGCGCGACCTCGGACGAGATCCCGAACTCAATTCCGTACGCCGTGCGAATCATGCAGTGGAACGCGGCAGTGCCCACGCTGCCGCTGAGAACCGAAAGGGACTGCCGCAACACGGCCTGAGCTCCGCGGGCTGCGATGGCATCGCGAAAGCCCGCCACAAGCTGAGGGATCATCGCTCGATCGACGGCAACCGCGCCGATATCGTCGACGGCCACACGTGCGTCGGCGGCGATGAGTGGCTCAAGTCTCGGGCGATAGCTGGCATCGAAGCGCGTAAGCTGCTCTGCGCTCGCGCCAAGTCCTGCCATGGCGCACAGGGTCATCGGCAGATGATTCGTCATGTCATCGCCGTAGGTCGGGTGCGTGCGTTGGGAAGCCTCGACAAGCGCGGCCAGCGTGGGTGAGTGATTGAGCTTCGCTTCGAGCATCGATGTCGCCCCGTCCGCGGAGTCCTGCGTCGTATGTAGCGCAACTGGTGCGACCGAGCGAAGATGCCCGCAGGCCGTGATGGGGTCGGGTTCGTGCTGCGGCGATCGGACGCGGGCATCCGCCATCTGCTCGAACCTCGCGAGGCCCCAAGCAGCGGGGCCGACAAGCGCATAAACTACCGACGTGAGCGTCACAGGCAGCGACGGCCGCCGAGGAGCGTCAGAGCCCATCGGCTCTGCGGGCGCCGGGGCGCCGGCGGACGCTTCCGCAGAACCCACGCTCGCAGCCGACAGCGAGGAAACCATCGTTGCGGCCGAGTCCGGCCGCCTTGCGAGTCCACCGATCACGGCCGGTGGCCTCGGCGGCGCATCCCTGCCCAAGGCCGGCGACCGAATCGGCCGCTATCAGGTGCAGCGCCTGCTCGGTCGAGGAGGAATGGGCGCGGTGTTCTTGGCCGAAGATCCAGAGCTTGGTCGTCGCGTCGCGATCAAGCTCGTCGCAACCGGAGACCAAGGCTCCAGCTCGTCGGCGACATTACGACTTCAGCGAGAGGCGCAGGCGATGGCCAAGGTCACCCATCCCAATCTGGTGCACGTCTACGACGTCGGTACCATGGGCGATCGCGTCTGGATCGCGATGGAGTATGTGCCTGGCGTGACGCTCAAGGCATGGCTCAAGGAGAATGCGGACGCGCCATGGCAGGATGTGCTGGAACGATTTATTGATGCGGGTCGCGGGGTTGCGGCTGCGCATCGTGCCGGTCTCGTCCATCGCGACTTTAAGCCGGACAACGTCATCTGCGGCGAGGATGGCCTGGTGCGCGTGCTTGACTTCGGCCTTGCGCGGGATCTCGGCGCTTCGGGCTCCTCAAGGGGAGGCGCGATAGAACGGGTCGAGGAGCTCGGCATGCCCGCGGATGCATCCGTCCGAGCGTCCGTCAAGAGCGCAAGCGGCACGCCAGCCCCGGATCGTGCTTCAACGGCGACGGACCTGACCCAAACGGGCGCGCTACTTGGCACCCCCGCGTACATGTCACCCGAACAGCATCGAGGTGAACGCACGGATGCGCGGACCGACATCTTTTCGTTCTGCGTCTCGCTCTACGAGGCATTGTCGGGAAAGCGGCCATTCGAGGGCCGTACCTACGCGGAGCTACTTGGTCAGGTGTTCTCGGAGCAGCCGCTGTCACCACCGATGACGCGCGCGCCGGCCCATGTTGTCTCGGCGATCATGCGTGGTCTTGCACGCGATCGATCGGAGCGTTGGGACACCATGGACGAACTCCTCGCGGCGCTCGGACGTGAGACTTCGGCCGTCGCGACGAGTCGTGGGGGCAGCGCTGCCGTGTATGCCGCCGCCGCGGTTGGCGTTGGCGCGCTTGCGGCACTGATCTACGCGCTGAACAGAGAGCCGCCTGCTCCACCTGAGGCCGCGGGCGGCAGCGCCTCACAAGTGAACGCCAGCGACACCAATGGAGTGGATGGTGGCAGGACCGAGCCTCTGAGCGCCGACACTCGCAAAAAGCTCGCGCTGATACTCGTTGCACCCAACCCACGGGAGCGACTCAATCGCGCAGAGCAGTACATCGAAGAGGTCGGCGAGGCCGGTGGCAAATCGCGCCTGGCACTCGCGGAGGCAAGCGCCGCGGCAGTGCTGTGGGAGGACAGTTGCCCGCGAGCTCGCATGGGGCTTTGCATCGATGTCGCCGAGGATCCCAACGAGAGTGCAGGACGAGACGCAGAGGAAACGTCATATTCATCGACCGCCACGAAGGACAGCAGTCGATCCGAAGAGAAGGAGAATGCGAGTGACTTCAGCGGCGCGAACGCCCGGTGCGTTATCGCGTCCTGGCCAGAGATCACCGTCCGCGAGCGCGCCGCCGAAGCTGATCGCGCCCGTGAGCTTGCTGCCTCCGCGATCGCACACGCTCAGGAAGGCGTACCAGCCGACGCCGACGCAATCGAAGTCGAGGCGTGGCCGACGGTGATCTCGCTTGCGCATGCGATTCTCGCTGACACGCAGATGGAGGCCTACCTTGAGCTGCGCCCCCCTGACGAGCTACGCGGGGATCCGATGACCAAACGCAAGGTCGCGCCGATGCCCATCGCGGACTCAGCAGCGATCTTGACCGCCTACATGACAGAGAAGCGAGCAAGCTTTGAGGCGCTCGCGCCCATGTACCAGGAAATCGTCGACCGCTTCCCAGGATTCTCGGAGGTCGTTGCCCTGTCTCGACTCGGGATCGGGCGGCAGCACCTGGTCGACGAGGTCGCTCGCCTCCCCATTCCGAGCTTTCCTGAGCCGGGCCTTCGTGACGCCTACTGCGAGCTCTTGCGCGACTCGGTCCGGCCTGCGGCCGACGCAGCGGTGAAGGAGTTCCGCGCCTGCTCGCATGAGGCAATGGTTGCTCGCCTCAGCAGCGAGTACGTCGACATGTGCGACGAGCAAATCCTGAGGATCGAGGCAGTCAACACCGCGCGTGCACGCAAGGTGGTGCGCGCACATATCTCCGAGGTCCGAGACTGCTACAGTCAAGGTCTCGCTCGCGACGCTGCCCTGTCGGGCATCGTCAAGACAAGGTTTTCGATCGCGGCCGACGGCCACGTCGAGGCGGTCATGACCGACGCGGCCAATCCATTTCCTGATCCTCAGGTTGAGGACTGCATCGCAAAAGCGATTCTGGGTTGGAGCTTCCCGCCCAATCCCGGCGGCGAGTCGACCATTATCATCTATCCCTTCAAACTCTCGCCGGGCTAGGTGGTCACCGCAGGCTCACCGATGAGCCACACCGCCCGCGCGGCGTCCTCCCTGACACGGTCCAGTGCATCGCGCGGGTCACAACGACGCCTGAATCAAGATTCCCATATACGCCAGAAACGCGGCCAGGAGCAGCGCGCCTTCTATGCGAACGATCTTCATGCCGGTCCACATCAGCGGAAGGAGAGCGAGCGAGAAGCCAAGCATCCACAGGATGTCGCGCGAGATGATCTCGGTGGGGACGCTCAGGGGCAGAATCAGCGCCGAGGCTCCCACAATACCGAGGATGTTGAAGACGCATGAGCCGATGATGTTGGTCACGGCAATATCGTCCTTGCCGCGCTGAGCCGCGACGAGTGAGGTCACCAGTTCGGGCGCGCTTGTTCCGATCGCGACGATCGTGAGGCCGACGATTGTGTCGGAGACGCCAATCCCCTTTGCAAGGGAGACAGCACCAGCCACCAGCAACGTCGAACCACCGGCGAGCAGCCCGATGCCAACGGCGATGGCGGCGAGGTTGAGCATCACTGCTGCCCCACCGGTACGGCCAAACGATGCGGTTGCGACCTCATCTTCCTCGGTGCGGTCCGCGGGGGCAGTGTTGTTGCGACCGACCCAAACCGCGTATGCGAAGAACGCGACGAGGGCGGCCACGAGAAAACCGCCTTCGATGCGATCGATGACGCCGTCGCGAGCGAGCAGGTAGAGCTGGAAAGATCCGAGCATCATGACCGGCCACTCCAGGCGCACGCTGTTACCTTCAATCGCAAGCGGCAAGATCAACGCGGTCAGCCCGAGGATGGCGCCGATATTGAAGGTGTTCGAGCCGACGACGTTGCCCATCGAAAGGCCTGGATTGCCCCCGACTGCGGCCTGAACGGAGACCACCATCTCGGGCATGGAAGTGCCTGCTGCCACAATCGTGAGTCCGACGACGGACGGCGTGATCTTTGCGAGCAGCGCGATGCCGCTCGCTCCGCGGACCAGCGCCTCACCCCCAAACACCAAGACCGTCAGCCCCGCGAGGACGAAGAGAAGGTCGAAGATCATCGGAGCACCTCCGGCACATAGGCTTGCACGCGCCCAGTCATAGCCGATGCAGCGCCGGCCCGCTGACTGCGGAGCGTGTCTCGTGCGTAGGTACTCCGATCACTGAGTGAACGGGCGATCCGCGAATCGACCCATTCACGTTCGTGGACGGCCCCCCTACTCCTCGGTGTCCGCGGCTTCACCCGTGGTCGCTGCAGGTGGGTTTGCCGGCACCGCCGAGGGATCGCTGGGCGGTGCTGTGTCTGCGGGAGGGGCCGCGACGGGCTCGGCGGCCGGCGGCGCGGCCGCTGGGGCGGGCGCCGGAGCGGGTGCCTCCTCCGGCTTGGCCTCGGCCTTTTCGTCGCCGGCCTTGTCGGTTGAAGCCGCCGCGGCGGACCCGCTCGGCAGGCCGGTACCCGCGGACTCCAGCGTGGCCATGAAGGCCAACGATGCGGCGAGAACCACCCCGCCGGCTCCAAGTAGCGCCCACTTCGCCTTCGACTTGAACACAAGCGAGATGCCGAGGAAGAACATCGAGACGGTCAAGAGCACGGAGACAAAACCGAACTGATCGCCGATGCCATTGGCTCGTCGCCCCTCTTCGAAGTTCTTCTCCGCCTTGAGGAAGATCTCGTCAGCAGGATCGAGCTGTGCGTGCCAGTACTCGTCGTCAAGATCGATGTTGAGCGCCTCCAGCAACGCCTCCTCGGGGAGGGCGTTCCAAGCCTCTTCGCTCTCGGAGCGGGCTGCAGGCGGGAGCTTGAGCGCCTTGTAGGCGTCGTCGGAGAGTTGCTGCGTGTACAGGTACCTCGCGATATCCAACTTGGTATCGCGCAGGTCGGGATCCTTGATCGCTGCTGCCTCCGCGATGAGCTGCTTGGCCATGATATCCAGCGCCGAATCGCGTGCCGCATCTGCCCCTGACTCTTGATAAAGAGTCGCGGCGTGTGTCGTCACTTTGCCTGCTTCGCTGTAGGCGGTGAGGCAGTTGCCGCCCCAAAGACCGGCTTGGTGTCCGGCCCAAGCGCTCGCTACGGCGGCGACGCCGAGCAAGATGGCGGCGATGGATTCGAATCGGGTGTCCTGTTTGTCTTCGCTCTCCATAGGATGCGCGTCAGCCATACCGGAGAATCGGCCTGGCCGCGCGTGGCGACCTCGCGACTCCGCTGACAGAAGGATGGCGGGAACTCACGGATCGGGCTCGGCGAAGGCGTCGCGACACGGAGCGAGGAGCGATTTCGCGAGTCTGTTGTCCGGGCCGCCGTCGGTCGCTAACGTGAACCAAAGCAGCGGAAGCGTTGGGGGCGCGACGCACGACAGGTCGCTCCCTTGGCACCGCGGGCGCGGGCCGTCCCAGTCAAAAGCGCCACCGCGCGGAGGCGCGATGACGCTTTTCGGTGACTCGTCTTGGCGGGCTTCTCAGCGCGCCGCGTCGTTGTCCTCCTTAGGGTGCGAAGACGAAGAGCCCGCGGAGGTCCTCGGTGCGCGAGATCGGCGTCGCACCGACGCCGCTGTCGCGGATCGAGGTCGCTCGGAACTGGTAGTACATCCCGGGAACCAGGACTTCGCCAGCGTAGGTGACGCTAACCGGCGCTCCACCGTTGCCACTTGGGACCATGTCGTCTTGCCAGACGATCTCGCCCAGCGCGTTGTAGACGACCACGGAGTAACGATCTTCGCTGGAGTCGTCCTCGAACTGGAACACCGGAGTGCCGCTCACCTCTTCAGGCCCGTTCGCCCCGGGAGACTCCACCGCGAGAGCAGCGGTGATCTTAAATGAGGTCGGAAGCGTGATGTCGGCACCGCTCACGGTGATCTCGACGATCTCGGTGCCCGCGATGCCCGTATCCGGATCGCGCACCAGTCCGTCGTTCTCGAATGCGGCGAGCACCTTGTAGGTGCCGGGCGGGACGTTCGGGATTTCGAAGGCACCCGTGATCGAGGGGTCTTGTCCTGGCTCGGGTGCTCGCAGCGCAAAAGGAACCGGTCCGCGCTCAAGCGTCTCGCTAAAGACTGCCGACGGAATCAGGACGACAGAGGTCATCGACCCACCGGGCGCGTTGACGATGTTGACCGAGCCATCGACCCTCGCAAGTGAGCCGTCGCCTGCGCTCAACGTCACCTCAAGATCGACATCTTCTACTGTGACGTCCTCGGGTGCGACAGAGAGTCCGCCACGATACGCGCGCAACGTGCCGTTGCCGGGCGGCACGTTGAAAAGCGTGAAGGCGCCCGCGATGTCGGACAAGCCATAGACCGTCGGCGTGCCGAGTCCCTCGGCGATGACCAACGCGCCCCCGCCGTTTGGATCGTCGATGGTTCCGCGGATCGTGATGCCCGCGGCGCCCTCAGTGGGCACGAGTGCGACCGTGGTCGAGGCGTTCTCGACCACCGAGATTTCAAGACCTTCTTCTCCCTCCACCGGCTCGCTCGTGGGCGCGGAGGCGTCCACGGGGAACGCAGGCCGAACGCCGCCGGGGTAGGTCACGTAGCCCGCCGCCGACACGTTGAGCGTGTAGATAACATCAGGCGCGAGATCGCCGTTCTCGTCACGGGCCGCGGGAACCTCCATCACGTAGCGTCCGTCGGCGTCGGTGACAGCGAGCTCGCTGACAGGAGCGGATGAATTGTCGAGCGCAATCACCTCCGCGCCCTCGATCGGTGACTCGTCAAGCGCATCGATGACGTATCCGCGCAGCTCAAGGGGATAGCCGCAGACGCTGTCCTGGGTGCCAGCAACCTGGGCGCAGGTCAGCCCCTCCGCGCAACTGTCCGCGCCGTCCTCTGCCGTCGGATCGCAGGAATCACCCTTGGCCGCCTGCTCTGGCTCTTCCGGCTCAGGGTCCGGCTTGCATCCGGTGAAGGTCACCATGCAGAGCAAGGAGATCGGAATCAGCCATCGGTTTGTCATCATGCATGTAGTCTGTTCCTCAGCAGGACGGACATGCAAGCGCGGATGATGGATGATCGAGTGCAATCTGTGTTGGTGCGCCAACAATCTCGAAGTCGATTCGAGCGCCGCCAGCGAAGGCTACCAACTCAAACGCTCGTCCGCATTTTCGCTGCGGACGAGCGCTCCATGTCGAGCTTCTTTACGTGCGCCACTTCGCGCTCGACATCGGTACTCGGCGAGAACCTGCGGCGCACGCATTCATTCTAGCTTCATGGAGTGGTGCTAGCAGGGCTGCGTGTCCGTCTTGCTTCAAGGCGAGCCTGACGGCGGCGTCGACGCGTCCTGACCTGGAGGCGGTTCGAGGTGCAGATCGCCAATGGTCGCGTACTTCCTGTTTCCCTTTGCGACTGTGATGCGAATCGCGTCGAACCCTTCACTGCGCGCGGAGTCGGGGACCTGAACTTTGACGCGTCGAAGTCCTCGCGGCCGCTCGCGATCACGTTTCACGACGCGAGTTCCCACGACCTCACGCTCGCGAAGGAACTCAAGGCGGTACTTCACACGTGGATTAAACCCGCCTACCAAGCGCTTGGCGTGGCTCCTCTCACCGAGTCGGACCGACATGCCGCGAGAGCCGACGGGTACTCGGACGCCGCAGTCATCAAATCCCTCAAACTCGCTCGTCCGGCGCGAGCTGATCAGCGAGTAGGGGATGCTCGAACTCCACCGCCGCCGCGTGGACGATGGTCGCACCCGCGGCCTCTCGACCACCTCGCGCAACTCTTGCAAGTACGAATGGAGATTGCTGGCGGACAGGCGCACGCCAAAGTCATCAGGAGCCTTCAGCGGGCCGTACGAGCCGTCGGCGCGCACCGTCTGACCGACACCGAGGACTTTGGCCATCATCACGTCGGCCACCACTACTTCCAAATGGTTCTCATCTCGGAAATTGGCACGGGCGGACGTGACCCGGTTGATGCCGCCAAACTGCCAGACCTTGCCAAATGCCGCGACCGCGTCCGAAAGGAAGCGCTCGTACTGCGGAAGTAGGCCGTTCTCCACGATCAGCGCGAACATCACGTGGGACACCGGCGGCACCACCGCGATGAACTTCGTGCGTGGATGCCCTCGTTTGAGCGCGGCGAGCGTCGCTCGATAGTTGGGATCATATTCGAACTGCGCGAAGAAGCCGCCGTACCGGTCCATTCCGCTGAAACTACGCGGCAAGGTGGCAACACCGACTTCCTCGGGTGCTGCAAGGATGACGCGCTCGCGCAAGCAAGTCTGACCCAGACGCCGCTTGGGCAGGAATCGGCTCTGCGAGTCCTCGTCCTCGTCTTCGTTTTGGCCGGTTGACGCGGCGTCGGCATTGCTTGATCCGCCGCCACTCCGTCGATCCACAACGCAGCGCCCGTCCTCCAATCGGAGCTTGGGGACCCTTAGAAAGCTCTTGATGTGACCTTCCCCGAGGAGCCGCGCCGACGCGGCGACGCAGCCATAGAACAAGTCTTGTCGAGCGGGATCCCGTGCAAGCTCAAGCATCTCGATCGTACGCGACTTTGACAGCACCTCATAAACGCCAAGCCACTGCGTCAAGGCCCAGCGCCGATGGATGTACCGCTCCGGCGGGAGGGCTGGAATCAGCTGCTGGAGACCCGCGCCGAAGAAGTCCAGGCCCACAATGACCATCTCGGGTTCCCGACCGCATTGCCGAACCCAGGCGTCGATGAAGCTTTCGAACTCCCTGGGCGCGAAGGCGGGTGCCGTGAGGCTAAAGTATCGCTTGCCCTTGACCATCAGGTGGCCGACGGTCCGCACCCGACTACTTCCCACGATCAACCTGCCGCTTTCGCATGCGACCGACTTGGGGTTGCGCATCTCTTCGAGGAGCGTCCATCGAGCGTCTGTGGTTCGTACGACGCCGAAGAGCTTCGCGTTCCGGTCGACGAGTGAGTTGAGCCAGATCACCGATGACAGCGCAGACGTCAGGACCAGCACGGCGCACGCGATCATCACGAGCGCGCGTCGCCGCGATCGACCCGCGTTTGCACTGCTCCCTGGTGCTTGCTGCTTCGCCATGCGGACGCCTGTGCGCTGACTACCCCGTCCTCCGCAATGTACGCCAACAATGAAGCGCAGCTTCATCGGATGGGCCCTCACCAACAACTTGATTCGACTGGCGGGCACCCGCCTGGCCCAAGCGGGCCGTGTCCCCACGCAACACGCGCCTTCCGCCGGCGAGCGACTGCGCCCGGCGCAGGTTGGCCCACCCTCCCCCCGCCGCGGCACAGCGGGCGGAACGCAGAGGCTTGACCTACTGGCGTCGCACGCCCGTCGATGAATTTCTGCGAGGATTGCAGCGTGGACGCGCGGACCAGCCCGAACTACGAGATCGAGATCGAGCAACCATCCGCGGCGCGTTGCGAGTGCTGTGGTGGTGTCACCGTGCGCCTGACGCGGTTCGTCTACCGTGACGAGACGCCCTTCGCGATCTACTACGCGCAGTACTACAACAGCGAGTCGCACAACGAGATCGCGATGCTCATCTCGATCGGTGAATGGGAAGATGAAACGGACCCTTCGACCCGGAGCGCCTTCTACTGTCGCATTCGGCCCTTCGACGACTCCTATCAAGTGATGCTGGATGACGCCGCGACCTCACCATGGGGAGAGGTCGAGCTCGTCGGCCAAAAGCTCAGCCGCCCAGATGCACTCGCGAGTGAGTGGAAAGATACGGTCTTTGAGATCGTCGACGCAGCATTCGAACTTGATCCTTCGCTGCGTGGATTCTTAGCTCGTGTGGACGCGGGTGATGTGGCGATGCCGCTCGAGCGCGGCTTTGGAGTACCCGATGAGCTCGTCGCGCTCGTCCGCGAAGACTCGGACCGCGTTAACGTCAACGACCATTCCGCTATCCTCGACGGTACCCGCCACTTCCTCCGGTGCCTCCTGCCGATTGACAATGAGAGCTATGGGACGTGGTGCGTCGGCCTTTGGATTGAGGTGGCGAAGGCCGACTACGACCGCGTGTTGGAGGTGTGGGACGATCCCGAAGCCTACGTGCAACTGCGCTTCAAGGGCGTTTCCGCCAACGACCTGCAAGAATCCGTCGGCCTGCCACTCGCTACCGGAGCCTCCGTCGAGTTGCACGCACCCGATCCCGACCAGCCGCCGCACATCCGATTGACGGCCGAAGGCGACCTCGCAGCTAAGGCAAGAGAGCTCCAGAGCCGGGACAGCTTCGAGGCATATGCGCTGGCCCAGGGCCTGCTCTAGCAGGTTGTCGAAGAACCCCGCGCGGCCTGCTAGGCGGCGAGTTAGTCCGCAAGCTGCGTGGCGAGCCGCGCGATCGCGGACGCATCCAGCCCGATGAGTTGTGGTGCCTCATGGCGATGTGATTCCACCGCGCGCCGGGAGAGGTCGCGGAGCGCAGCGCGTTGCAGCTGGTTGACCTGCGCGGCCTCTTCGCGTCCGAGCTGACGTTGGACCCAGAGGTGCAGATCCCATGCGAGTTGACCGTGGCGCAGCTCATCCGCTGCGATCCCCGTTTGGAGCGCTCGAAGCACAAGATTGGGTGCGTGGCGGCCTTGCACCGCCGCCCAGAGCGCCGCGAAGCACTCGTGCCCGCAGCCCTCGACCGCGTTGTGTGCCACGATCTCACGAAGGAGCGGCACGTGGGAATCCTGGCCCCGGTGGGCGGCTCGTTGCTTTGTGAGGCGTCGGTCGCTGCCCGGCGCATCGCTCCGCCGTAGCTTCGCGCCAGCGCTTCCGCCCAGGTCGCATGACGCCGCTCATCGTCGGCCGCTGCACCACATCGCTGAGTCAACGTCTCGGGCGCTTCGCGACGACGCAGCTGTATCACCAGCTCCACGAAGGCATTCACTGAGGCTCGCTCCAAGTAGGCCATGCCGGCAAATGTGCCGGCGAACGAGCGATCGTCGGACTCTGGCGGGTCCTCCACGACGTTGAGCGGCCGGCGTCCCTTGCAATTGCCATACATGAGCGCCCGCTCTTCGCAAAGCTCGCGGCGAAGCGGAGGCGTGCTGGCGGCCTACTCGTCGGGGAGCTTGAATCGAAACGGATACGTCACGTAGGTCTTGCTCCCTGATGCTGGCTTGGGAAACTTGAGCTTCGAGACTCGATCCACGACGCACTTGTTCATCGACGGGTCGGCGATGCTTGACGCGCTGGCCGTCGCCCCGTCGACACTTCCGTCGACATCGATTGTGAAGCTGACGCTGATGGATCCACTCAGCGTGGGCGAAGCTTTCAGCGCGTCGGCGTAACACGCATCAATGCTGCTGAGGCTTGTTCTGATCACCTTGCGCACGACCGCGTCCTCTGCCGATACCGGCGTCGGATCGGTCTCCGCTCGCAGCATTGGCGCACGATCGGCGGGATTTCCATTGACACCCATGGGTCGCGTCGGACCGCGCCATACGATCAGCGACGCACGCTTCGTCGCCGTGGGTCCAGGCTCTGCGATGATGCGTGCATTCTGCACGAGTTCGGTCTCGCCCATCCACGCCAGGACCAGCTCCTCCTCGGTGGGTACCCCCGGTGGCTGGGCCAGCCGATCGTCCACATCGATTCCGTCGACCGACTTGTCGTTGACGGTCAGGACATCCGTTGACGACCCATTCGCGGCCGCAGTGCCGGAGGAAGCAGGGCCAAACAGCTCGTCATCCCATGCACGGTGGAACGCCGCGATCTCGTCGTGCGAGAGCCCGCGGCTTCGCAATCCATCGTCGATCCACGTCATCGCGACCGAGATATCGGCGCCGGTTGGTGCGGGAAGATCCAAGCCCGTCTGCGACGCCGCAAGGACGTGGCTGTCAACTCGCGAGTCCGCGCGCCGTTTAGCCCGGTGAATGCGAAGCAATGGCACATCAACCACCATCGAGGCAGAAGCCCCCGGGGCTTTGCTTCGCTCGAAGTGCAAGGCGGTGTTTGACGTCGCGGAGTTCGAGGTCACGATCCATTCGGCCGGCACGCTGGACGCAAGTCGATACAGAAGCGCGTTGGCCTCCTGCGGCGCGTGGAGACACGCGGCATCTGCCGTTTCCACCGTCGCAAGCTCGGCGGCTTCACAGCGGCCGTCGACCGTTGCCATGCAGTGCGCCGCATCCATCTCAGGCAGTGCGGCGTACGGACACGCACCCGGTGTGACCTCGACGTCGAAGGCACACCGGGTCCAGCCCAGATCACCTCCTGTCTCACAGCTCGGCCACGCCTCCACGAAGACTGCACCGCCCATCGGCGCCCCGGGGTCGCCATCTAGGGGTGGGGGCGGCATCTCGTCGTGGTGCGCGCGCTGGGAATCGAGGGCGGTCGCGACAATAAGCTTGAGGTGAAAGGGTCCTTGCCCCGCCTTCGGATGCACCCAGATCAGCGGCTTATCCACGGTCTGTTCGACCATGCGGATCGTCGGTGGCGACCGGCGGCGCCGGACAGTGCCGTCTGCTGCCTCGACGTATCGTTCGCCTCCCGTGGGTAAGGAGGCCACACTTTGTGCGGCCGTGGCCGCATCGTCCACACCAACCCCAATGGGGCGTGTGACGACGCCCCATTCATGAAGCTCGTAGAACACCACGTCAGAGCTGGGGATCGTCTCGGGGTCGGCATCTTCCGGCGGCGGTACGTTCCCACGGTCGCGAACTGACTCAAGCTGCCCACCCCCGGCGGTGCACGCGACGGCAGCTCCCACAAACAACGAGCTGAGCCCGAGACAGCTTCGACCGCGACCGCGGCTGCCATCCCCGGCAGTGAGGCGCGACCTGCATTCTGCGAACGCCCCCAGGCTGTCGCTGCCAAATGAAGCCTCGCTGAATCGCTCGCCAGCAGAAGGACGGACATTGCTCATCATTGGCGTCACTCTGGCACGGGGGACTGGAAGCGTCATCTCGTTCTTACCTGCGTGGATGCGGCGTCTCGCAACGCCGTTTGTGATTAGGCTACCCGCGTCAGATTGCTCGAGCGGCGATGGCTCGGATCAACACAAGCTGTTTGCTGCGACCGACCATCGCGCCCCTCAACGCAGGAGCCCTTCGCACGTTCTAACCGAGCCGTTGGGACGTAATCCCTCGACCCGATGGCCCTTGGCAGCGCGACGCTCGACCTGGAGACTGCGCGGGAACTTGGGGACAGGATATTGGACTGGGACAACACCGATGAGGAACAAGTACGCCACTCTGAAACCTCGCCCGACTCTCATCGCTGGGGCCTGCCCCGCGCTGACTAACAATCGCGCTGCCGCTTGGTGGGGATGCCAAGAGCGGCTGCGGTGTCGAGATCGACGTGTGTGGCAGGAGCGTGCGAGGTCCGCCAATCGGCCTTGGCGAACCCGCACGCTGCAACAGGGTTGCCGGTCCGACCTAGAGTGATCGCCCCGATGGCGACGCCATGAGTGTCGATGTTCCTCAAGAGGAATGCCGCGCGGCAAGCGCGGATGTGTTACGCTCCCAGTCTATGCACTTGAACAATCGACTTTGGCTATGCGGCTTGCTGGCCCTGCTCGCCTGCAGCATGCCCAATCCTG
>CAZVEM010000111.1:0-16307 GCA_964626165.1 uncultured Nannocystaceae bacterium | reverse complement strand
GAGGCCTTCGCGGCGCAGGCGGTTGCGAGCATGCGCAGCCTCGGTCTGGACCCCGAACGCGTGAATCCCTCCGGCGGCGCGATCGCGATCGGTCACCCGCTGGGCTGCTCGGGAGCGCGCATCATCGCCACGCTCGCCCACGGGATGCGCAGGCGAGGCGCTCGCCGAGGCCTGGCGTCGATGTGCATCGGCGTCGGTCAGGGCATCGCCACCGTCCTTGAGCGTCCGACCTGATCGCGTTGAGCGCGGCAGCTTCGACGAAGTCTGGCTGACTGTGATCTGGGCCACCGCGCAACCCGATGCGCGGGACGCCTTCGACTCCGCCGGCTTATCCATGGGGCATGCGCACGTTTTCGTTGCTGTCCTTCCTGTTGCTCTCCACCGCCTCGTTGGCGCTTGTGCCCGCGTGCGACAGCGGCGGTGACGACGGCAACTCCGACGCGTCCGGCGACGGCGATGGCGATGGCGACGGCGATCAGTGCACGCAGAGCTGGGTCGACAAGCCCAACGCCGCGGCGACGCCGATTCAGCAGACCTGGGGAGCAGCTTGCTCGACCGACGATGATTGCAAGACGCTGCTCGGCTACGACAACGCCTACTGCATCAAGGACATCTTGAGCGTCTATGAGCTTCCCGAGGGCTACTGCTCCAGACCCTGCGATCTGCCGGACGCCGATACAAAGTACATCCCCAACGACCCGACCTGCGAGGCAGCCGGAGGCGTGGACTGCATCGGTCTCGACGGCTTCTTCGAGTCCTGCGCCGTACCGTGCTCGGAGGACTCCGAGTGCAATCGCGACCCCTACGCTTGCACGATCATGCCGGTGATCGCGACCGACGGCGATCAGACCTACTGCCTGATGAATCCCAACGAGTGCTGCCTCGACCCGTCGATGTGCAGCTAAGGCGGGGCCTTCGTCCCCGACCGAGCGTCGCGCTCGCGACCGTCGCTAGGGATTGATAAAGCGCAGCACTCCGTCGATGAGGAGCGCTGCACCACTCACGGCAATGGCCGCGAGGATGACCTTGTGGATCGTCTCGCGGCCACTGTCGATCTGCCACTTCGCGCCAAGCCACCCGCCGATGATGGTGCCGAGTGCCAGCGCCAGTCCTTCAATCCACACCACCTGGCCGTAGTAAACGAACACCGGCAGCGCCAAGGCAGTGAGACCGAGGACGCAGAGGACCTTGATCGCGTTGGCTCGCACCGCGTCGTGACCGAGCACGGAGACCAGCAAAGCAAGAAGTGCGAATCCGACGCCGGCCTGGACGAAGCCCCCATAGAGTCCGATCGCGAACGAAATGCCGTGGGCTCGCCAGCCCGGGGCCGACACCTCGGCTGCGGGCTCGCGAAATGATCCAGGGTATTTCCAAAGGTAGCCGCCCCACGCAAGCAGCAGCACCCCAAGCAGCGGACGCATCACCGCGTCGGAGATCTGCGTGGCCCCATATGCACCAAGAATCGAGCCCAACGCGAGCGGCACGAAGACTTGAAGCGCCGCCTTCTCCTCACGAACGCCGCTGGTCCGAAATGACACGGTCGCAGCGACATTTTGCAGCAGCACTGCGATGCGATTGGTGCCGTTCGCCATCGAGGGCGGGACGCCGGCAGCGACCAGCATCGGCAGGGTGAGAAAGGAACCGCCCGCCGCAAAGCTATTGATGACGCCCGCAATCACTCCGCAGATGCAAAGTCCAATCAGCATTGCGATGCGCCATGGACTGAAGTCGACGCCGGCGATCGGTATCGCGCGAATCGTCGCGTCCACCAGCCCGGGCGGCGAGCACATGCGCCCACGTTAGCGCACGACGCCTGCGCGCGCAGATACACCCGCACACATCCGCGGACACATCGTTCTTCACGTTTCAAGCGATCCCCGCAGATCGCCCTACCGCTTCGCCGCAGACCTCCCACAACACAGCGTCGCTCGCTACACTCCACCGGCTCGCACGCTCCACGTCCTCGTCGATCTTTCGACGCCAAGCCGACGTGCGAGCCGCGTGAGTGTCGAATCGGCCACCTCGCCTCTTGAAGTCTCCAGTTCGTCCTCGGTCGCAAGATTTACCCGTGAGTTCGACGCGCATGTCAGCCAACCGGACAACACACACATCGAGTGCGACGATGCAGTCGGTCGAGGTCGCCGACGAGAGAGCCGCAGACCTCGCTGGGCAATCGCTCTTCACACAACACGGCTCGGCTTCCATCTCTGGGAATTCCGGCTCGGGGAATTCTGGCTCGGGGAGAGCCGGCTCGGCACCCCACGCCGTGGCATCCGGCGCTGCATCCAGCGGGATGAACCCGTGGCGTCCCCCCAGCGGGAGCACCACCGCTGCGCGAGCCATTGATGTCGGCACTGGGGTCACCGGGGAGACCGTCGATCAACAGCTCGCCGAGGCCCGGGCCAAGCTCGCGGTGTTGGAGAAGGAGGTCGGCATCCTCCGCAGTCGCAGCCAACGCGTCGACGCCCTCCTCCACTCCGCCCCCGTCGCGGTGCTCGAGATGGACGAACACGGCGCGGTGACCTTTGCCAATCCCGCCGCGCTCGAAGCGCTCGGCATCCTCGATTCTCGCGCGCTACTGGGGCGAGTCTGGGTCGACTGCATCGCACAAGAGCAGCGCGCGCTCGCGATGCAGCTGGTCCGCCGCGCGGTCTCAGGTCTCGCCGCGATCATCGAGGTCGATACCATCGACTCCTACGAGCCTCGCTCGCTGGCAATGTCGCTCATTCCCATGGGACACCGGCGGGTTTTGTGCGTCGCCCAAGACATCACCGCCCGGCTTCGTTCGGAACGTCGTCAACGCGAGCTCGTACAGCAGATGCAGCTCGCGCAGAAGGTCGCGCGTATCGGAAGCTGGCGTTGGGATCGCCGGACGGACGAAGTGACGATCTCCGCCGAGGCGCAACGCCTGCTGCGACTCCGACCGACACTGACCCGCTTGAGCCTGGAGGATCTCTTTCTCGCCGTGCTCCCAGAAGATCCCGCGACCGCGTTCTTGTGGGCGTCCGACACGCGTGCCCACGGCAACCTGCAGGCACGAACGGTCACGATCGCGACACCGACCGGCACACGGGTCCTGCAGCTCCGCGGCGATGTTGTCACCGACGAGGCCGGGCGTGTGCAGGGCCACGTTGGCACCGTGCAAGACATCAGCGAGCAGCGTGCGGCTGAGTCGGAGCGACGCGAGCTTCTTGAGCAGATGCTTCACGTGCAAAAGCTTGAGAGCCTCGGCGTGCTCGCCGGCGGCATCGCGCATGACTTCAACAATCTCTTGATGGGGATCCTCGGCAACGCCTCGCTGGCGCTGCTCGATCTGCCCCCGGGCCATCCCTTGGAAGTCCCGATCGGACACATCGAGCGCGCAGGTACACGCGCCGCAGATCTCTGTCGGCAGCTCTTGGCCTATGCCGGCCGCGGCACCTTTGTTTCCGAGCCGGTGGACCTTCGCGAGGTAGCGACCGAGATGGTCGGCCTCTTGCGCTCGTCAAGCTGGAGGCACGCGAGGGTTCACCTCGAGATCCCCGACTCGCTCCCCAAGGTCCAAGGCGATGGCACTCAGCTCGCTCAGGTGATGATGAACCTCCTTACCAACGCCGCAGAAGCCCTCCCACCCGAGGGCGGCCGGGTCGACGTCTCGCTGAGCACACGCTGGCTCTCCGAGAACCTCCCGGCGCGAGCAAGCGGCGCCGACTATCAGCTTCCTGCCGGCTTTTATGTGTGTCTTGAGGTGCGGGACGAGGGCTCGGGCATGGACGAAGACACGCTGGCGCGAATCTTCGAACCCTTCTTCAGCACCAAGTTCACAGGGCGCGGCCTTGGCCTCTCTGCGGTCTCCGGCATCGTTCGTTCGCACCACGGAAGCATCGAGGTCCGCAGCGAGCTCCATGTCGGCACGACGATCCGCATCTGCCTCCCCGCGCTCGAAGCGATGGATGAGCCCAAGGAACTGCGCCCGCGCGAGGATGGCAGCGACGCGCGAGATCGTCGCCCTCTGGAGTTTGAGGAGATGCGTCAATGGTGGAGCGCTCGGCTCGCAACCTGCGTGGACACCGATCCCGATGCAACCGTTTCGGATAGTGGTCCAGAGGAGAGCCCGGTCGAGATCACGTGGACCGACAACGACGTTGAGCCCGCGCCACCAGCAGAAAACTCGATCGCCAACCTGGTGCGAGCCTCAAAGCGTCGCGACACGATCCTGCTCGTGGATGACGACCCCACGGTCAGCGAGGTCGGCAGCCGCATGCTCTCACGCCTCGGGTTCCGCGTCCTCAAGCCCCGTGACGGACAAGACGTGTTGGACTTCTGGCGAACGACCGAGGCCGCCGAGCGTGAGGGCTTGGGTGAGAAATCCCAAGCGTCAGGTCCAAACCATGGTCCGACGACATCGATGACCTACATCCCGATCGACGCTGTGATCCTCGATCTCCAGGCGCCGTCACTGTCGGGCACGCTGACGTTGGCTCGGCTGCGCGATGCGGGCATCGACGTACCCGTGCTCTTCTCGACCGGTGATCGCGGCGTGTCCTTGCCCGCGGATCTTGGGCCCAATGTGCATCGAGACATCTTGCACAAGCCCTACCGGCTGGACCAGCTCAGTCGCTCCCTCCGCGAAGTTCTCACCCCGCTTGAGGGCGAGTAGGCTAGAAGGCTGGAAGGCCAGAGGACACCGAGATGCACTGGTTGGTTGGCGACATCCAGGGTTGTGTCCGTGAGTTCGAGCTGCTCCTCAAGGCGATCGCCTTTCGTCCGCAAGATGACGAGCTGTGGTGCCTCGGTGACCTGGTCAATCGAGGTCCCGAGAGCGCGCAGACCCTGCGCCTTTGGACTTCCGTCGGAGGCAAGGCGGTGCTGGGCAATCACGATCTCTACGCGATCGGGGTGTTTCGCGGACAGACTGCGCGCCGGAGCGACACCCTCGACGATCTGCTCGCCGCCAGTGACGCAGAGCAGCTGCTCGGGAGGTTGGCGGAGATGCCGATTCTCGCCAGCGTGAATGTCACGACGCCCAGCGCAAGCCGTCGCGCGTGGCTCGTGCACGCCGGCCTCGACCCTCGGCGCGGCGACGACCTTGACGCGCTCGCGCTCGAACTGGAACGCAAGCGCACGACCGATCTGCTCAAGGACCGCGATATCGCGTTCGCGACCCGGGTTCGCTGCTGTGACCCGCAGGGCGAGATGGCGCGCGGGCACGGGCCGCCCGAGGACGCTCTGCCTCCCTACGCGCCCTGGGATCACTTCTATGCGGGCGCCGATCCGGTCTTTCACGGTCACTGGGCAGCCCGTGGCTTTCACCGCACCGGCAAGGTGACCGGCCTCGACTCGGGTTGCGTCTACGGCAGGCAGCTCACCGCGTGGTGCCTCGAAGAGGATCGCGCCGTCTCGGTCGACGCGGTGCGTTCCTTTGGCAAGATCTGATCCACGCAGGTCGTCCCGCGATCGAATGCGAGGCGCGCTACCTCAAGCGGCTTCCCAAACCACGGGGCATCCGGAACTACGGGGCTACCGCGGCTGCCCTGGCTGCACCCGGTGCATCCCGTTCCGCGAGGATGTAGGCCATCAGCGCCATGTTGGCTGCGTTTCTCTCAAGATCGCCGGGCTTGATCTTGTCGACGGTGTCGGCGTTGGTGTGGTGGAAGTCAAAGTAGCGTTCGCCATTGGGATTGACCGACAGGCCCATCACGCCAATCTCGATGAGCGGCGCAATGTCGGCACCACCGCCGCCTGAACTGAGTCGCTTGAGCCCGAGCAGCTCAAAGAGCGGCAGATAGCGCTGCAGATCTTTGACCTGTTCCGGACTGCCACCGATGCCGATCGAAAACGGCGCGAAGCTTCCGCTGTCGGCCTCCATCGCGGCGAGATGGGGCTCGCTCTTGTGCGCGTCAAAGTAGGCCTTGCCGCCCCGCCCGCCATTTTCCTCATTGGTGAAGAGCACCACGCGAATCGTTCGTCGTGGAATGAGATCAAGCTGCGTGAGCAGGCGGCCGGCCTCCATCGCCATCATGCAACCTCCGCCGTCATCGTGCGCGCCGTCGCCGACGTCCCACGCATCAAGGTGGCAGCCGATCAGCACGATCTCTTCCGGGCGCTCCCTGCCCTTGATCTCACCCACGATATTCCCGCTGGGCGCGTCGGGCAGGGTCTTGGCGGCGAGCTTGAGCTCGACCTCGACATCCTCGCCGCGCGCGACCCAGCGCGACAGCATCGAGGCATCCTCGGTGCTCAGCGCAATCGCGGGGATCTTAGGAACTCCTTCGTCGTAGAGCACGACGCCGGTGTGCGGCGTTCTCATGCTGAACGCGGTCACCGAGCGGATCATGAGTGCCTTCGCGCCAAGCTTGGCTGCACGTGCCGCTCCGTGCAGTCGCTTTTGCACTGCCGATCCGTAACCCGAGCTGTGGGCGTCGTGATCGTATTCGGGCATCGGCTCATCGATGAGCACGATGCGACCGCGAGCCGCCTCGCCCAGCTTTTCAAGGTCATCGATGCTTCGCGCGACCAGGACCTTGCCGCGCAGCGGCTTGCCTCCGGTCCCGACGGTGCCGCCCAGGCCCAGCATCCAAAGCTTGCGCTCGACCGGCGCGACCATGACGGCCGACTCTTCACCTCGAACCCATCGCGGGACCATCACCGGCTCACGTCGCACCGATGACAGACCATCGCTGCGCATCTGCTCAAGCGCCCAATCGCCCGCAGCCTCAAGGCCAGGAGATCCAGACAGGCGGACGCCGAAGCGATCGCAAAGATAGGCAAGCCGCTCCCAAGCCTTGGTCTCTCCCTCGACGGCGCGGGCGAGCGCTTTGGCAGCTTGAACGTACTTGTCCTCCAGCTGGAACGTCGACTCGCCCGTTGGCAGGACCGGCGTGGGCGGGACGGCAAAGGTGATCGGTGGCGCCTCCACGACACTGGACTGCGCGGACACGGTCCTGCCACCGGAATGGCCTGACGTACTGGCACAGCCAGCGCTCGCAGCGAGGAGTGCGATCGCCACGCTTGCCATCACTTGAGGGGCTGCCTTCACGCACTCGATCTAGCAGGCTGATAGGTCTAGCGCCGCGAGTGGCCAAAAGTGCCCGACTGGGCCGGCGGATCGCCTCAATTGGTCGGCCGCATGGTGCAAGCACGCCGTGTGCAAGCGCACTTCCCTCCGGCGGGAGAGCGGAGGCGCTCGCGCAGATCTGAGAGGATCATGGCGCGTACGGACGCGCCCATGCGAATCGCCGAGCAAGATCCAAGCAGCGCCGTCGTCTCGTTCCAGCGGCGAGACGGAGCCGCGCAACGAGGCGGTCCCAAGGCAGCACACAGACAGTGCGTGCGCGGGGTACTGAGGGGTCTGCTGGTGTTGATGATAGTCGCGAGCGCGGGGTGCATGAAGCGATCCCCGCCGAGCATGGCGATGTCACCGGGCGGCTACGGCGGATACGACGGCAGCTACGGCTCTGACGGCGGTGGCGACTACGAGGAGTACGAGCGCATGGAGGAGAGCCCCGTCATGCCCTCGCCTTCGCCGACGATGGCTTCCTCGGACGACTCCTATGAGATGGAGTCCAGCCGCTCCGCGCCCAAACGAAAGATGAGCCGTGAGCGCGCCTCGAAGGCCGACTACAAAGACGCCGGCCCATCGGGCGGGGCAGCCCCCGCATCGCCTGCACAGCCCCCTCCGCCTCCGCCTCAAGATCCGAGTGGGAACACCGGCTCCAAGCAAGAGGGCCAGCCGCCGCCGACCGAGCCGACCGATGTCGATGCCGATCCAGCGGCGGGACACGATCGCCTGATCATCTATATGGCCAACATGGTCATCTCGGTCTTCAACGTGCAGGAGACCACCAAGCGCGTGGAGCTCCTACCCAGCATCGTCGGTGGCTACGTGCAATCGCGCCGCGAAGGCTACGTCGTGCTCAAGGTCCCCGCAGGTCGCCTCGGCGAGGCGATGGACTTGCTGTCGACCTACGGCGTCGTGCTTTCACGCGAGCTTGCAGCCGATGACGTCACGGCGGAGTTTGTCGATCTCGAGTCGCGCATTCGCGTGCTGCGTGACATGCAGGCGCATCTTCTCTACCTCCTCAAGCGCGCCCGCACGGTCGACGAAGCGCTCCACGTTCGTGCCGCGCTCGACCGCGTGACGATGGAGCTTGAGCTCGCACTAGGACGGATCCGCGTGCTCTCCAACCTGATCGAGTTCTCGACCCTGACGGTGCAGCTCCAGGAGCAAGGCCCAGCGGTAGGACCTCCCTCCAACGACCCCTTCCCCTGGGTCGATTCGCTGGGCGTGGAGGCGACCGAGTTCAACTAGTCGCGAACCACATTCCATGGCCTGCGAGGACACCGCGCGAGTAAGCACTCTCCCCTTCGCAGCGTTTTGCCGCTTGTCACGAGAAGGCTCCCACTCATGCACTCAACTGTCCCTCGAACCTTGATGCGCTCAGCCCCCTCCCCACGTGGGGGGAGCATGACAAACCGCGAGCGAGCAATGTCAGCTTCTCCATCCTCTCTCCTCCCCTGCCCTCCCTTAGACGCAACCCTGCGCGCAGGATCTTTCAAGCTACGTCTGCGCAGCGGTTTGGCGGCCTGTGCGATCGCAGCGGTGAGCGTGCTGCTTGGCAGCGGCTGTGCCAAGGCGTCCGCCGATTCCTGGCGCGAGTCGAGCTATCCAGGTTCGCCCTCTCCCGAGATGACGTCCCCCGACATGGGAGGCGGCTACGCGATGGACGGCATCGCGGCGAGCGGCTCGACCGGGATGGACTACGACTCGGCCAAGTTCAAGCGGGACTACGCCGAGGCCGAAGAGTCCTACGGCTCGGGCGGTGACTCGGGCGGAGAGGATCGCTTCGCCGGTCCCCCGGTCCCCAAGGATCCAAACGGCGGTCCGGTCGCGACCACCGATGCCGGGACCAAGGACGCACAGAAGTCCAAGAAAGAGGTCGGTCGTCAGATCATCTACACCGGCGAGATGCTGCTCGGCGTCTACAACCTGGCCGAGGCGATGAAGCAGGCAGAGGCACTCCCGACCACGCTTGGCGGCTACGTGCACGCGCGTCGCGAGGGCTACCTGCTGCTCAAGGTTCCCGCGGCACGCCTGCAAGAGGCCATGGACAAGCTCGCGCAGTTAGGTCGCGTGGAAGCACGCAATCTTCAGGCCGATGACGTCACCGCCGAGTTCGTCGATCTCGAGTCGCGGATCCGCGTGCTGCAAGAGACGCAAAAGCAGCTGCTCGATCTGCTCAAGCAGGCCAAGACGGTCGAAGAAGCGCTGCGCGTCCGACAGGCTCTCGACCAAGTCACGATGGAGCTCGAGCTCACGCTCGGGCGCATGCGACAGCTCAGCAACCTCATCGAGTTCTCCACGCTGACCGTCAACCTGGTCGAGCGTGGCCCGAACAACTCGATCCCCTCCTCCAATGATCCCTTCCCCTGGGTCGACTCACTCGGCGTCGAAGCCACGGAGTTCAACTGATGCGCACCTTCACTCTCCCCTCTCTCGCTCTCGCCGTCGTGTCCTCGCTCTTGATGAGCGGCTGCAGCGGTGCGTCGTTCAAGCTCAAAGAACCACCGGGTGGCTTTGCCGTGGTGCAAGAGTGGACCGGTCACTACTGGGCGAAGGCCGGTGACGACGTCGGGCTCAAGATCGCCTCCTACGACAACGTCAAGGGCGGCACGCTCGAGTACTGGTCCTACGACCTGGCGGAGAAGCTTGGCGATCGCGGCTACAAGCTCACCAACCAGAGCGGGGTCAAGAGCAAGAACGGCGTGGCGGGTCTCCGCCTCGACTTCGACTACTCAAGCCCCGCCGGCGAAGAGAAGTTCTACACCGCGGTGCTCTTTGTCTCGGACGACTACCGGATCGTCGTGCAGCTCGCGGGCGACAAGGACCTTCGCAGCGCGCACGAGGCCGACCTCAACGAGGCGCTCACCACCCTCAAGGTCAAGGGCTGCAAGCTAACCAAGGACACCTGCAAGGGTCCCGTGCCCGCAAGCATGGTCGGCAAGCTCGCCACCGGCGGGATCAAGCCCGGCACCGACGTCGCAGACGCGACCGCCAACGCGGTCGGCACCCAGCCAGCCGGCGAAGCGCTCCCCGAGGGATGATCACGCGTCGATGACCGCCGCGCTGCGAGCTGGTAGGGTCAGATGCGAATGCGCGTCGCCCCATCGAGTTCGCTGCGGGCGGTACCGCCCGCCCGAAGCCACACACGCTTGATCTACGGCTGCGGGTTGCTGGCGCTGAGCTGCACGGTCAGCGACGCCGACCAGCCCGCCCTCGCCCCAGCCAAGCATCCCCACGTCGCTGACTCGCCGTGGCCGATGTCGCACGCCAACTCCTGGGCGCATGCATCCGTGGATCCGTCCGAGTACGAGGGCGGCGGCTCGGGTGCTCTCCAGGTCGACTTCACCAGCACTGAGCTCGTGTCGATCACCCTCGCGATCTCGGGGCAGTACCCCGACGGAGGGAGGGTCGCCTGGGGGTCCTCCTACACCAAGATCTTCAAGCTCGATGCCAGCGGCGAGGTGCCTGCCTTGCTCGCCGAGCTGCCGCGCACCCAGCAGCCCATGGGGCTGATCGCAGGCGCGTACACGGTGCTCGACGAGCACGGCGTGTTCTGGTCGACTCAGGACGACACGATTGAGGCGCACACAGACGCCGATCCCCTCGATCGAAGCTCGGCCATTGTCAAGGTCGGGAGCTGGACGCTGCCAGACCCCGCCGACGCCGAGTCCATCGTTGGGCTTGCGATGACATGGGACGGTCGGCTCGCCTTCGCAACGAGCGAGGGGCGGGTCGGGATCATCGATCGTGGGTTGCAACAGGTGATGTTTGGTCCTCCCATGGACGAAGAGGTCTCGAACTCGATCGCTGTCGATGAGCGGGGCGGGATCTACGTCGTTGGCAGCAAGTCCGTCGCCCGATTTGTATGGACGGGCGAAGTGCTCTCGCTCGACGCCGCTGACGGGGCATGGAAGGTGCCGTACGAAGCAGGCGATGGGACGATCAAACCAGGCAGACTTGGACCTGGCTCGGGTAGCACGCCGACGTTGATGGGTGGAGGCCGCGATGGACTCCTCGTCATCACCGACGGTCGCGACGTGATGCACCTCGTCGCGTTGTGGCGCGAGGACATCCCGAGCGATTGGGAGGGACTCGGTGGAGATTTTGATCGTCGCATCGCGGGATCGGTCCCGGTCACCTTCGGTGATCCGACGCGCACGACCTCGTTCTCTGAGCAGTCGGTGCTCGTTGACGGGTGGCGGGCAGTCGTAGTCAACAACACCTACGGGGACTATGAGACGGCCATCGAGCCCGTGCTGGCAGGTGTCGCACCGCCAGGGATCGAGCAGTTCGAGTGGGATCCGTCCAGCCGGACGCTCCGCAGCACCTGGGTGGTGCCCGACGTGTCATGCCCAAACGGCATCCCCGCGATGAATCGGGCGACGCAGCGCATGCACTGCATCGGTCGGCGTGGAGAGACCTGGACGCTGGAGTCGATCGACTGGGAGACCGGCGACGTGGATCCCCCGATCGAGTTGGGTAGCGAAGATCAGTACAACAGCGTCTACGCCGCGACCGAAGTCGGCCCCGGCGGAGACATCTGGAGCGGAACCCTCACTGGAGTGGTTCGCGTGCGGGGACTCGACGCGGACGAATAGGCTGCCAACAGCCCCCGCTAGGGCGTGCTCGTCAGCTGGTCGGGCATGAGGCGAACTTCGGAGGCGTGCACGACGTGCTCCTCGCCCGCATGTCGGTAGGTGATCTGGCTGACGCCGTCGAGCTTCTGGAGGTCGCTCGGCAGCGGGATCACGACGTTGCTGCCGCCTTCGCCCATGCGACCGCGGTAGGCGGGCAATGAGACGGTTGTGCCGCCGACGAGCACCTCGACTTCGTCCTCGGGCGTCTCGGCTCGGCCCGCGACCGTGCCAGGCACCGTGAACCATGTCTCGAGACCGTCCTCATCCAGCAGACCCATGAGCAACATCCCTTCGGGCTCGGGCGCAGCGTCGTCGAAGTCCCAGGAGCTGATCTCCTTGATGTAGGGATAGGCCTCGTTCCAGCCGTAGTCAGAGACCCACGCCGGGGCGCAGTAGGTCATGTAGTCCTTGCCCGTCGTCGGGGAGAAGAGCAGGCCCGACTCGATGCCGAGGCCCCAGCCGCCGAGGTCACCGCCGTCGTAGGGGTACGCGGGATCGGTTCCGGCCGCGCCACCACAGTCGACGTGGAAGCGTCCCTGGGTGTGGCCGACCTCGTGCACGAAGGTCTCCACGGTGCTTCGCGTCACCGACGGCGGATCACCACTGCTCTGGCTGTAGCGTCCCATCGACGTGCGGCTGTAGGCGTTGCCCTTGCTTGGGAAGCCGGGAATGTCAATCGCCTGCCCGCCAACGCCGTCTGCCCCGCCGTCACAGGGGCGCACGATGCCGTAGACATACTCATCGGTCGTGATGCCCCACGGACCACGATTCTGTGCGAGCCAGCTCAGCAGCGGGCTAAACGAGGAGAGGGCGCTGGTATAGCTCTGCGGCTCGAGCACGCGAATCTCGACGGTGTCGGTCGGGTTGTTCTCGTGCAGCAACGCGCGGAACTCCTCGACGTCCGCTTCGTTGGGCGCGGGCGCTTCCTGACAGTTCGGACCGATGTCGTGCTTGATCGGGACCAGCACCGCGCGAAGGATCTGGTAGCTGTTCTCAAGGCCGATCGGCTTGGGGGTCTCGGGCGCGACACTGCTCAGACTTGAGTGCGGCGCCTCGCTCTCGTGACCGGCCTCTACCTCAAAGAGCTCCACTTGAAACTTCGTGCCTGCCGGAACGAGCTCCGCTGGTAGCCCGAAGGCGAAGTGCTTGTTCCAGTCGCCGCGATCGCTGGGTCCGTCGACCATCGCCGTGCGACTTGCGGACTGCGTGGTGCCATCGGAATAGGTCAGTGTCAGCCTAGCCTTGATCTCGCGTGGCTCAAAGCCGTCCTCCACCGCCCAGAAGACACGCACCCAGGTGACGCGATTTTGGACGAGTGGGGCGTTGCGCTCCGCACCCTCGACGAAGGCGCCGTTTTTGAGGATGTCGACCTGCACGCCCTGATTGGCTTCGACGTCGAGCACACCGATGCCGCGCGCGGGCGTGGGACCGTCGCCGTCGCCATCGCCATCGCCGTCGCCGTCGCCGTCGCCGTCTCCGTCACCATCACCATCGCCATCGCCATCGCCGGCGTCGGCGGCGTCCGCGTCCGATGCGGTTGCATCATCGCCGCATGCGGGGACCCAGATCACGAGTGCAGTCAATGTGAGCGCGAATAGAGGTGTCGAACGTCGCACGCGTTGCAGTGTAGCAGTGCCACTGCCCGAGACACTACGGGCGAAATCGGCGCCACGTGATCGTGTGCAGATCGGCCACAGCACCGCAGCTCTTGTCCATCTCCGTCGCGAGCGTGCGGGGACGGCCCCTGCGATCGCATCAGCGCGGCACCAATTGTAGCGTCAGCACGCCCTCGTCGCTGAGCCGCGACGTCAAGATGTGCGCCCGCACCGAGAGACGCGTGCGCAGCATCGCGAGTCCGTCTGGCGTGTTGTATTCGCCGAGCAAGGGACCCGCCGGAATCTCGACCCGAAACTCTCGTGAATGGCCCGCTACCGGCGATGGCACCTGCCGAGAGAGCTGCGGCACGGCTCGGTAGAGTCCGTGGGGAAACGCGAGCAGCGCCGCCTCGGTCGGCTGTCCTCGCAGCACAAAGGGCACCACCATCGGGCTCTCAAAGTGCGGAAGCTGCGTCGCGACGCCAAAGCCGTCGACGGGCAGTGTGGATATCTCGCCCGGCGGGAGCCCTTGCGCCCAGATCCGCCCCGAAGCGCCGAGCTCCATACGCATCTCCAGCACCTCGCCCTTGCGGCCATAGGGGATCCGCATCTCCATGCGATCCACGAGCGCGGGTGGCATCTCGCGGATCTCCGCGTCTTCGTCGTAGACCTGACCAGAAAAGCCAATCGAGGCCACGAGCGAGGCGTCGACGCGCTCAAGCGGCTCACGTGCGATCGCCATCACCGTGCCATCGCGAGGATCAAGCGCGAGCGGCTGAGGAAAGCGCGGGGGCCCGAGCGCGGCGAAGAGCTGCGGCGTCTGAGTCGCCCACCACTCATCGAGCAGATCCGTCATCGAATCGACCCCGACCGGCATCGAGAAGTGATCGAAGATGAGTGTCCCGGTCGGGAACTCGCGCACGACCATGTACGCACGCCCGCCGTCTTGCCGGATCACCGCGACGCTGCTCGATACCGATAAGAGCAGCCGGACGATGCCCTCGGGCAGATCGGCCTGACCGTGCACAAAGAGCTCCGAGCCGCCGGGATGGCGAACAAAGAACTCGGTCGCATGCTCAAGGAACCATCCTGGTCGGTCGGTGGTACCAAAGACGCGCCAGTGGATCGGCGGCACGCTGGACACGGGGAAGGCCTGCTCGATGGGTGCGGTGAGCTCGGCGACGCGGGCAAGTTGGCTCTCCGTGACCTCGCAGGACGGGGTGGTCGGGAAGTTGCTGCACCCCGAGAGCCACGCCTTGCGTCCCAGCACACGTGCGACTTCACAGGCGCATGAGCCGATCTCGCTGCGCGCAACCGAGCTCGCCTCGTCGCGCGCCGCGGCCAGACTCAGCGCGCCAGTGCGACCGCGTGCGATCGTCTCAAGAGGTGGCGCCTCCAGCGTCGCGCACACGACCGAGTCGCGCGCATAGCCAAGGTTGTCGAGCGATCGGGGATCGAGTCCGCGCGTGTAGAGGCCGGTCGGCACCACGGGCACGGGCAGCTCGCCCGCAAGTGGCGGCAACACGAGTTGAGGTCCCGCAACCACGCAGACCGCGACCGCCGTGTCTGCGGAGATCCAGCTCGGATCTCCCGCCGCGTTGCGGCAGCTCAGCAGCGCGCCGGCAAGCACCGTCGCGAGCGCGACGCGAGCCGCCACGCGACCCTTGACCCTTCGCAGCGCACCTGGCCTAGGACCGGCCAGCTTGGGACCGGCCAGCTTGGGACCGGCCAGCGATCGAGGGACAGACACGTTGAGTGCGATGCTAGGGGGCGTCCCTCATCCAATCAATGCGCGATGGCACCATCGAACTAGGGACGCCCCCTGGCAGTCCGCGCCGCACGGGGGTTCCTCGACAGCCTGCTACCCTGCGTGCGTGGTCGGTCGCGTTCTCGCCCTGCTCGCCGGTGGTGCCACGCCGATCGCTGTCGCATTGCTCTGTCCGCCCGAGAGCCTACTCGTCGCTGCGCCGCTCTGCGTGCTGGTGTGCGCAGCGGCGCTGCTGTGGCAGCAGCCCTCGCGCTATATCGAGTGGTTGCTCGGATGCGGCTTTGCAGTGGTCGCGACGTTGATGTTGCCGACTGCGATCGCATCGCTCACGCAGCCGCTCGCACCAGAGGAGTGGCCCTTGCACGATCTGACCAAAGAGGCGCTCCCCGATCACGCGTCGGGCTACGTCCGTGTCCGCGGCTACCTACGCACCGACTGGACCTTGGCCGAGTACAGCGAGGGTCGCAGCCAACGACCGGACCAAAACGCCCAGGCGAGCTACGTCTTGATGCCCTTGCTCGCATCGGATCGAGACGTGCTCGCGGCCAACGGCAGAGTCGTCGTGGTTCGCCTCGCGCCGACACACGCTCAAGGTGCGGGCATTGGGACCATCGCGGGACAGCTCCGGCCGATCGAGCGCGAGCTTGTGGCGGCGCTCTTCACCGTGGGCGCGGCGTCGCGCTCGGCGGCCGGTCCCGAGATCCAAGACCTCGGTGCCTTTGATGACGGGCCCTCCGAGATCGCGCCCGAAGAGTTGATCGATGCAGCGACCGTAACCCCGCCCGCATCCGCCGATGACTCCATCCCTTTCATGGAAGTAAGAGATGTGAGCGAGCTTCCGGCTGTCATGTTGGATGCAACTCGACGGCCGACGCGAGGACAGCGCCTGACGGATCTGGTGCTCGCGCTGGTTCTGCTCGTTGGGGCCTGTTGGAGCCTTTGGAGGGCCGCAGAGCCGACAGAGGTGCTCGCGCGAGTCTGAGCTCGCGCTCCAGCGCCGTGCAAGACTTGCGCGTCGGCACCCATGTTCCTTGTCATGAATGGTTGACTTGCTAGTATCCGGCCCATGCGCCGCCTCGCACTGCTCTCTGTCCTTCCTTGCCTGGCCCTCGTCCTGGCCGCCCCTGCCTGTGGTGACGACAAGTCCGGCTCCGATGCCGCCGCCGCCGATGCCGGTGATGGTGACGGTGACGGTGACGGTGATGGTGACGGCGATGGCGACGGCGACGGCGACGGCGACGGCGACGGTGACGGCGACGGCGACG
>CAZVEM010000110.1:0-16383 GCA_964626165.1 uncultured Nannocystaceae bacterium | reverse complement strand
ATCATCTCGTAGAGGATGCAGCCCAGCGAGTAGATGTCGGTGCGATGGTCGAGCGGCAGACCATTGCACTGCTCGGGCGACATGTACTGCGGCGTGCCAAAGACCTCACCGGCCTTGGTGAGTCGGCTGGCGTCGATCCCACCGGCGATGCCGAAGTCGAGCACCTTGACGACTTTGGTGATGCCGACGGTCTCGATGAAGATGTTGTCGGGCTTGAGATCGCGATGGAAGATCCCGTTGTCGTGGGCTTCACTGAGGCTCTCGGCGACCTGCTTGGCGAGCTGCAGCGCCTCGATCTCTTCGATTCGCCCACGTTCCATACGCTCTGCCAGGCTCTCGCCCGTCAGCAGCTCCATGACCATGTACGGACGACCATCATCGTCTTCGCCGTGCTCGAAGACTCGGATCGTGGAGGGGTGTCGCAATCGCGTGGTGACCTCGAGCTCACGACGGAATCGCGTCAGGAATTTCCGATCGCCCAAGCATTCGGCGCGGATGAGCTTGATTGCGACCTTGCGCTGTACCTGGCGATCGAAGGCCTCGTACACCACGCCCATGCCACCCTCGCCGATCACGCGCGTCAGCTCGTAGCGACTGCGCAAGATTCTGCCGACCTCGTGACTGCCGTTCACGGTGAGCTCGATGCTCGATCCCGAAACGGATGGATCGGGATGACTCTGAGCCGCGCGGTTGCGGGACTCATGCGAGGTTTGCGGGCGTTCGGCCATGGCGGGGGCTGGGCGGGGGAAAGTCGCTGGCGCGACCCTTTATGCCACATCGGGGGGTGATGCCAGCCCAGTGTACCCGGAGCGAGCAGATGGCGCCGCGAAATCAGTGAAACGTGGATCTTGATAATTGCACCATGTGTTCGAGCAGGGGAGAGCGTAGTTAGCGCTGTTGTACGTGGGCTGCGGGCTTTCCGGACAGCGAACAGCGCCGCACACCTTCCGGTCGAGTTGGCAGGAGCGAGGCCGCGGAACCGCGGGGGTCGCGACCTAGGTCACGTGATCGTCGCGTCTTGCCGATCGAGATCACCACCGCGAAATCGCCAGGGCTTGGCTCGGCTTTCATCGACTCGAACGCCTTTGCACCGAGTCGAGCACCATCGGCGCAATCGAGCGAGTGCATGAGCGCGCAGATCCTCCTGCCGCGCAGAGCGTTGCGCGCGTATCATCCGCCTATGCCGAAGCATCGCTCGCTCCGCATCCCCCTGCTTCGCGCTTCCGCACTCGACTCCAGTGTCGAGGCTGCGGCGCGCGTCCAAGCAGCATCTTCAAATCAACGCGAGCCGCATCGGACCCACGTGCGGTCGCGCGCCAGCACGCGCGGCACTCGCTTCGCGCTCGGTGCCTCGCTGCTCCTAGGTCTCTCGCTCGCGATGCCAGCGTGCGGAAAGCGAACCGGCGCGGGCGAAGCAGAGACTGGAGAGGTAGAGGGAGAGAACGTGCCCGCAGATCTTTGGACAGGTGTTCCCGAATTAGAGCCAGATCCTTCGCTGTATGGCGTGATGGCGCCCAAGCCAGGTCCGGCCAAGCCGCCTCAGGTTGGCCAAGAGATCACGGCGGCGTTTCCGCCCGAGCTGCCGCCGACCGGCGAGGGAGAGACCGCGGTCGCGACGGGACCGGTGCACGTGCTGCGCTACGGACCCGAAGGCGGCGTGCAGATCGTCGACGCGATTCGCGTCGCCTTTGACCAGTCGATGGTCCCGCTCACGACCATTGATCGACTCAAGGAATTCGAGGCGCCGCTCAAGATCACGCCGATGCCCAAGGGCGAGTTCCGTTGGATGGGAACCCGTGTGCTGGCATTTGTGCCCGAAGGGCGACTGCCGTACTCGACGACCTACACGATCGAGGTGCCGAAGGGCGCCCGCTCTGTCGATGGCAATCAGGTCGAGGCACCCGTGCGCTGGACCATCGTCACGCCGCGCCTCTCGCCGGTGCGGATGGTCCCCTACAACACGCAGCAAGAGGTCGAACTCGAGCAAGACATCCTCGTGACCTTCAACCAGGACATCGATCGCAAGGCGCTTGGTGCCGCTGCGACGTTGACCGGAGGATCGAGCTCCGTGCCGCTTGAGGTGCTGCCGCCGGAGAAGTGGAAGGATCTCCACGGCGTCTATCTCAACTTTGATGAGGGAGCGACGGGCCACCTCAGTGCGCGCACGATGGTGCTGCGCCCGACTCGCAAGCTGGCACCCAACACCAAGTACACACTGACCTTGCCCGCCGGCGCATGGGGTGAGGGACCGGATAAGAGCACCCAAGAGCAATTCACGTTCAACACCTACGCGCCCCTGGTCCTCGGGCCGCTCAACTGCGGCTGGGAGGATCGCTGCGAGCCCAGTGGTGGCTTGGTGGTGCAGTCCACGACCTCGCTCGACGACGCCAAGATCGCCGAGAAGGTCCGCGTCACGCCGGAGGTCGAGGACCTGGTCGTGACCGCGCAGTACTCGGGGATCTCGATCTCCGGCAAGTTCGAAGGAGAGACCACGTATACCGTCGAGGTTGACGCGGGTGTCCACGACTCCCACGGCCAGGTCACGACCAAGCCGTTCCGCGCGAGCAAGCGCATGGGCAAGGTCTCGCCGAACCTGATGCGTGACCCTCCTGGCCGTAGTCCCGCGGTGATCGAGGCCAAGGCGGCGCATTCACTCAAGCTCAAGGTGGCCGGTATCTCCAATCTGGAGGTCATGGCGCGAAGCTTTGGACCCGACGAGATCGCGAGCTTCGTGAGCCACAACCGTGGCACATGGTCCGACGACAACGCGTGGCCCGATAGCTTCGCGGGCAAGCCCGCGACGGTGACCAAGAACCTCAACGTCACCAAGAGCCATAAGCGCGAGATCGAAGAGGTCCTTGACCTCGACGACTATCGCAAGAAGGAACACCCCTTCATCTTCATCAACGCCCGCAGCGAGCGCTTCTACGAGCAGGACTGGCACTGGCGCAGCGGCTGGCAGGAGTTCATCCAGATCACCGATATCGCGTTCGCCGGCGTCGCCGATCGAAACACCGCGTACTTCGTCGTGACCCGGCTCAGCGACCAGACGCCGATCAAGGGCGCGTCGATCGAGATCTTTGACGAGACCTTCTCATCGAAGAAGGCGACCGTCACCACGGGGGCGGACGGGCGCGCATCCGTGGACGTCTCTGCGCTGGGCAGCGGCGGCGGCTACGTGCTCGTTCGCCACGAAGACGACGCCGCGTTCGCAGATCTGAGTTCGGACGTCGACGGCAACTGGGTCGCGTACGCCTTTGGCTACGACCCCAAGGATCAGCCGATGGCGTTCATGTTCACGGAGCGTGAGCCGCACAAGCCAGGCGAGACTGTCCACATCGCCGGCCTCCTCCGCGAGCGCACGACTGGCCCGCGGGGCGGAACCAAGCCCTGGGGTGACGACCGCAAGGGCACCTACACGATCACCTCTCCGCGCGGCATCGAGATCGCGAAGGGCGACATCAGCGTGGGAAGCTTCGGAAGCTTCTCGTTCGACGTCGATGTCCCGGCGGACGCGGACACGGGGCAGTTCTCCGTGTCGATCAACTTCCCGTCGCTGTTTGGCAGCGGGCAATACTTCTATCACTCGTTCGCGGTGGAGGAGTACCGCGCCCCCGAGTTCGCCGTCGAGGTCGCTCGACCCGACGACAAGCCGCTCTTCGTGGGCGACGAACTGATCGCGGAGATCCGCGCGAACTACCTGTTTGGCGCACCGCTGGTGGGCGGCGAGGCCTCTTGGAGCATCACACGCAGCGAGAGCTTCTTCCGTCCGCCTGGCGATGAGAACAGCGGCTTTACCTTCGGCAAGACCTACTCGTGGTGGTGGGGCGGCCGACACGGGTACGGCGACTGGGGCGGCTATGGCGGGAGCTCCATGGTCGTCGCGAGTGGGAACGCCTCGCTCGATGACACCGGCAAGGTCGTGGTCACGCAGAGCAGCAAGATTCCGGAGATCCCAGGCGCAACCAAGCCGGTCGTTCCGGACGTGCCGCCCGAAGAGGCGCCGCTGCCCACGCCGCCGCAGGCAGTGACCTTGACGATTCAAGCAAGCGTCACCGATGCGAACCGGCAGGCGATCGGTTCGTCGGGCAGCTTCCTGCTGCATCCCGCAAGCGAGTACGTCGGCGTACGCAGCGATCGAACCGTCCTCAAGGAAGGCGAGCAGACCAAGCTTGAGGCAGTGGTCGTCGACGTGGCCGGTAAGCGCGTCGCGGGCAAGTCGATCGAGATGACCGCGTTCCGCTCCGAGACGGAAGCGCGACCGGTCGAAAAGAACGGGCGTTGGGTGCTCGAGTACCACACCAAGCATATCGCCGCGGGCACGTGCACCCTGGTTTCAGACACCGCACCTGCGAACTGTGATCTCAAGTTCGACAAGGCTGGCACGCATCAAGTGCTGGTGGCGATCAAAGACGGCAGTGGTCGCGAGAATCGCTCCGAGCTGACCGTCTATGTCCATGGCAAGGACGCCGTGGTGTGGGACGAGGACACCAAGCGTGTGGATCTCGTGCCCGATAAGCAGAGCTACAAGGTTGGCGACGTTGCCAAGGTGCTCGTGCGATCGCCCTTCACCAAGGCCAAGGGCGTCCTGGTCGCGGCTCGCGAGGGCATTGCGAAGGAGTTTCCGCTCGACATCGAGGGGGGCGCCACCGTCATCGAGCTGCCGATCGAGCCCGAGTGGATCGCGGGCGTCCATCTCAGCGCCGTGCTCGCGCGCGGCCGCGAGGTCATTCCCGGCGTCCCCGCCGAACAGGACCTGGGACGACCGATGCACGCGACGGGCGAGGTGCTGCTCGACGTCGGGCGTGAGACCAAGACCTTGACGGTCGAGGTCGTGCCCTCGTCGGAAGCGGTCGCCCCCGGTGAAGAACTCACCGTGACGGTGCGAACGAAGGACTATCTCGGCAAGCCGGTCACGTCCAACGTCGTGATCATGGTGGCAGACGAGGGTGTGCTCAGTCTGATGGGCTACACGACCCCAGATCCGCTGAGCTTCTTCCACATGAGTCGCAGTGCGGACGTCTATCGCTATGCACTCCACGCCAATGTCGTCGCTCGCGACGCAGAGGCGCGTGCAGCGGCAGTCGAAGCACTCTCGCAGCCGGTCGGCGGTCTAGGCCTCGACGGCACCGGCCGTGGCGGTGGAGGCACGGGGGAGGGGACCATCGGCCTGGGCGACACAGGACTCATCGGCAAGGGCGGCGGCGGCGGAACCGGAGCTGGCTATGGCCGCGGGGCCGGTGCGTCGATGGACATGGAGGCGCCCGCTGCGGCGGCTCCCATGGAGGAAGCCGCAGTTGACAGCCGGATGGAACGCAAGAAGTCCAAGGAGTCGTCGGCGGCGCCCAAGCCCGCGCGCAGCATCAGCGCGAACGCGGCAGGCCAGAAGGACTCCGCCGGCGGCGAGATGGCGTGGTCCGAAGCCGAGCAACAGGCAGCGGGCGGCCAAGACGTCAAGCTGCGCACCTTCTTCGCGTCGACTGCCTACTACAACCCCAACGTCGTGATCCCGATGAGTGGCGAGACCACCATCAAGATCCCGATGCCGGAGAACCTCACCAGCTTCCGAATCATGGCGGTCGCGGTCGACCCCGTCGCGCGCGATCGCTTCGGATCCTCGGACGCATCGGTCAAGGTCCGCAAGCCGATCATGGTGCGACCTTCGCTGCCGCGCTTCACCAACCTCGGGGACCACTTCCAGGGTGGCGTCATGGTGGATAACCAGACCGAGACTGCGCAGAAGGTGCTCGTGGGCGTGCGGGGTCTCAACGTCCGCATCGGCGGAGAGGACCGCGCGATGATCGAGATTCCCGCCGGGGAGTCTCGCGAGGTGCGGTTCGATCTTGCGACCGAGCAGGTCGGCAAGATGCGCCTGCAGTTCGCCGCGATGGCGCCCGGCGGACGCGATGCGGCGATGCTCGACCTTCCGGTGCTCACACCGGCGACCAAGCAGGCCTTCGCGGACTACGGCATGACCGATGACTCGATGCGCCGCGCGATCGACATCCCCAAGGATGTGCTCGCTGGCTTTGGTGGCCTCGAGCTGAGCTTCTCTTCGACCGCGCTCAACGGTCTTGAGGATGCAGTCTCCTACCTGGTCACGTATCGCTACGAGTGTGCCGAGCAGACCGCGAGCCGGATCCTGCCGATCTTCGCGCTTGGACCCATCCTCGACGCGTTCCCGATCTTCGAGGTCAAGGACAAGGTCGCCCGCGACCTCCTCGCCTCCGAAGGGATCGCGAAGCTCTGGCTCCACCAGATCAGCTACGACGGCGGCTTTGGCTTCTGGGACAACCGTGAGTCCTGGCCCTACCTGTCGGCGTGGGTGACCTTCGCGTTGCTGGAAGGCAAGAAGGCTGGCTTTGGCGTCGACGAGGCGCGGCTCAATCGCGCGCTGGATTACCTGGAGCACTTCGTGCGCTACGGCCAGCGCACGCGCTGGGGCACCTACTACGATGAGACGACGCGCACGTTTGCGCTCTGGCTCCTCAGCGGCGAGAAGCGTGGCGCGGAGATGTTCGACCAGGTGTACGCGCACCGCGACGAGGTGCCGCTGTATGCCAAGGCGTTCTTGCTCAGCGCGGCGCATCGCTACGGCCGCACGCTCGAGAAGACCGAGCTCTTGGGGATGATCCGAAAGACTGCGATCGAGGATGCGGACTCCGTCCACTTCGCGGAGGGAACGTCGGAGGGTTCGTTTGACGGTCTGCGCGCGCTCATGCACTCCAGCGTGCAAACGGACGCGATCATCCTCGTCTCGCTGCTCGAGGTCATTCCGGGCGAAGAGGAGTTCCTCGCCAAGATCATGGCCGGCATCATGAAGTCCCGTGACCCGCGACAGGGCGGGCGCTGGAACTCAACGCATGCGAACGCCTGGGCGCTCATCGCAGCCTCGCGTTACTTCGGCGTGGTGGAGAAGGACGTGCCGGACTACACCGCGCGTGCATGGCTCGACGCAGACTTCGTCGCGGAGCAAGCCTTCAAGGGGCGCGACATGGCCAAGTACAACTCGGAGGTGCCGATGGCGGCGCTGCTGCTCGCCGACTACGATCAGCTCACGATCTCCAAGGAGGGTCCGGGCAAGCTCTACTACCGTATCGGTTTGCGCTACGCGCCTGCCGACTTCAAGCTCGACGCGATCGACCGTGGTTTTACGGTCTACCGCACCTACGAGGGCATGGAGGAGACCCTTCCCGTCACCGCGACCCAGGAAGAGCGCGATGCCGCGAAGAAGGCGGCCGCAGAGTCGGTCAAGCGACTTGAGGACGGCACCTGGCAGGTCAAAGCGGGCGCCAACGTCAAGGTGACGCTCACTGTGGTCGCGACCGATCGTGGCAACTACGTGGTGGTCGACGACGCCATGCCCGCCGGCTTCGAGGGCCAAAACCCGCGCTTCCTGACCTCGGTGGCCGCACAGCAAGTCACTACGCAGTACGGTGGCGGCTACGGCTACGGCTACGGCGGCGGCAGCTGGCGCTATCACGGCTCGTACGACTGGTGGTGGCCGTGGTTTAGCTTTGATCACACGCAGATGCGCGACGATCGCATGCTGCTTTTCGCCGACTACATGCCAGCGGGCGTCTTCACCTATAGCTACACCGCAAGGGCGACGACCATCGGCGAGTTCATCCTTCCTCCGGTGCACGCCGAGGAAATGTACGCACCCGAGCGCTTCGGACACTCGGCCAGCGGAAAGGTCGTGATCGTCGAGTGAAAGCCGAATCCCGCGGACTGAGCACGCGTGGCGAGGGCGACGACGACTCGCCGGGCTGGCTCGGGGTTGCGCTCTGGGCCTCGCTGATCGGCACTGGCCTTGCCTGTCAGGGGACGTCACCCGCGCCCGCGGGCCGATCGGGTGATCCGGCCGCTCAGGAAGGCCGAGGCTCGTCCGAGCAGCGTGGCGAGGATAAGGGCGCTGCCGCAGCGAAAGCCAAGCCGGGGGCATCCGGCACCGCGCGCACCGGAGGCAAGCTCCGCGTGCTTGAGAGCACGCCCGCGATCCGTGAGGACGGCTATCGCTGGGAGGAGCTCGAGTTTGAATCCGAGACCTTGTCGGCCTTCCACAAGCGGCCGGTCACCTTCAAGAGCGCGCTGCTCTTGCCGCCCGGCTACGCGACAAGCGGAACCGGTGAGCCGGTCGCCGAGTCGGCCCGCGGCAAGGCCGAGCGCCTACCGGTGTCGTACAGCATCCATGGCTTTGGCGGCAATCATCGGCTCTCCCTCCTCTCGGAGTTCGGGCTTATCTCGGTGCCTGCCGACTCGCCGGCAGCTCCGCCCCGAATGATCCACGTCTTCCTCGACGCCTCATGGGAGACGGGCCACCATGTGTTCGCCAATTCCGCCAACAACGGCGACTGGGGGGACGCGCTGACCGCAGAGTTCATCCCGGCGCTGGAGGCCTACCTCGATCAGCCAAGCGACCGCGAGGCTCGTTTCGTCACGGGGCACAGCAGCGGGGGGTGGACCGCGCTTTGGCTGCAGTACGCGTACCCCAACACGTTTGGCGGCAGCTGGCCGACCGCGCCCGATCCCGTGGACTTTCGGGAGTTCACCGGAGTGAACATCTACGAGGACAAGAACGCGTTCACCGACGCTGACGGGCAGGAGGTGCAGCTGGTGCGTATGCGTGGCCAGTGGCGGCAGAGCCTGCGCGAGTTCGTCGCGAGCGAGATGAAATCACAACCGACCAGCGGACAGATGGCCAGCTTTGACGCCGTGTTCTCGCAGCGCGGTCCCGACGGAGCGCCGCTGCGTCTCTTTGATCGCGAGACGGGAGCGATCGATGCAAGCGTGGCCAAGAGTTGGGAGCCGTACGACATCGCCCTTGGGTTGCGCAAGGATCCCGATAAGATCGCGCGAGGTCTTGCGGGAAGGGTGCACATCTTCTGTGGCACCATGGACACCTTCCGACTCAACGAGGCACTCGCACTCTTGGAGGACCAGCTGCGGCAGCAAAGCCAGCTTGGCCCACAAGGTATCGAGATCGTCTGGGCCAAGGATCGCGACCACTTCGATCTCTACCAACCCGAGCCGCGGCTCTACCCCGACGGACTCCATCTGCGTGTCTGGCGAGAGATGCACGCCGCCTTCGAGCGCACGCATCCAACGCCTGCGCATTGAGGAGAAGGGTGCCCCGTGCGCCCGAGCACTCGCGCATCGGGCCAGCGGCTGCGTCGGTTCCGGGCCTCCGCAGCCGCTGCGCAACCGGCCGCCCGTCCGCGAGCGCGCCCGGGTCAACCTCTCGGCGAGGCGCGCGCTTGATGTGCGTGGCGTCGGTGCTCGGGGGTCGTGCCCGTCCACTCCCGAAACGAGCGGAAGAACGAGCTGGGCTCGTCGAAGCCAACCAGCAGAGCGACCTCGACGTACGAGAGCTGCGTCTCCTCAACGTAGTGAAGCGACAGCGCGAGTCGTACGTCCCTAACGAGCTCGCGGTAGCTCACGCCGTGCTCGCCGAGCTTGCGCTGCAGGGTACGAGCACTCATCCCGAGCCGGCGTCCGACAGCGTCGACGGAAGATGCGCCGCTTGGAAGGCACTCGAGCAGCAGCGAGCGCACCCGCTCGGGCAGAGGCGTGAGCGCGTCGAGTTTGGTGAGGCGTCGCTGGAGCACCGGCTCGAACGTTGACCAGATGAAATCGCTCGCGGTGAGAAACGGTCTCGCTGCATCGTGCGCTGAGAACTTCAGACGTTGGCGCGGGCCGATGCTCGGGGCGACGCCAAAGAACTCCGCGAACGCATCCGCTGCGCCGAGCGGCGTCGGGAAGGCGACCTCCAGGGGAACGACGCGCTCACGGGTTCCGATCCGAGCGAGCTGGACCATGAAGACCAGCTCGGTCGCCGCGAGCAGAACCGGCGGGCTGACGGTCGGATCGTCCCACTCCCAGGTCGCGGTCACCTCGTCACCGTCTTGCTCCACGCGGAGCTTTGCCGGGGCGATGAGCCGCTTGTACGTGGAAATCCGACGCAGCGCGGTCTGGAGGTCTTCGCAGCACAGCGCGGCGAACAGCACGGGGTGAAAGGTCTCCGCGGTCCCGCTGCTGCCCAGGCGGATCGCAAAGTTGGGATCGTTGGCCTCCGCGGCCACCGCATGGAACAGGTTGAAGTACTCCTGCACGCTGACCCGCGCGGGATCTTGAGACGCGAGATCCAGGGGGAGTCGGGCGCGTCGAAGCACCGCCTCCGGGCTGACCTCAAGGTCGCGCAAGATGATCGCCCAACCCCGCTCAAGGGTCACCAATTTCGGCTCGCTGAATCCCACGTTGACCCCGTCTCAGACCGTAGCGCGTGCGCGTCCGGGCTCCAGTGTCGAACTCTGCCATCGTAGCAGCGAAACGCGACAGACAACCCGTCAGATGCGCCAAGATGGCGCATTTGACCAGCGATTCGGCGGGCTCTGCGACTGGCGGCGAGGTACGGCGCGCCTATGCTCCGAACGTCGCGGGGTCCAGCCGAGGGCGGTCAACGACCCACTCGCTTGGGCTCGCGGTTGCCAGGCCGGCAGCAAGCACCGGACCGTGGCGCGAACGAGGACCACCAACATGCACAACCTCAAGATCGATACATCCCGTCCAGTTCTCGTTACAGGCGCCTCGGGTTACGTCGCAGGTTGGGTGGTCAAGTCGCTCCTCGACGTGGGACTCACCGTGCACGCGACGGTGCGAGATCCGAAGGACGCCAAGAAGACCGCGCATCTACGCGCACTCGAGCCCGAGCCAGGTCGCTTGCGCTTCTTCGCCGCCGATCTCCTCAAGCCCGGCAGCTTTGCCGAGGCGATGCGCGACTGTCAGGTGGTCTTTCATACCGCGTCGCCCTACACGCTCAACGTCAAGGACCCACAGAGAGAGCTGGTCGATCCCGCCCTGATGGGCACCCGCAACGTGCTCGACGAGGTTAACCGGACACCGAGCGTCGAGCGCGTCGTCTTGACCAGCAGCTGTGCCGCGATCTTTGGGGACAGCGCCGACTTGGCGGCGACGCCGCGAGGGTTGTTCGACGAGGAAGTTTGGAACACGACCTCCTCGCTGACGCACGGCCCGTACTCGTACTCGAAGGTGCTCGCGGAGAGAGAAGCGTGGAAGATGCACGAGGCGCAGTCGCGCTGGCATCTTGTGGTGCTCAATCCCGCCGCGGTGATGGGACCGGGCATCAAGCCCGACGGAACCTCCGAGAGCTTCACGATCTGCAAGCAGCTCGGAGACGGATCGCTGAGCGCCGGTGTGCCCGATCTCCGGATCGGCGTCGTCGACGTGCGCGACCTCGGGGATGCCCATCTTCGGGCGGCCTTCATTCCTGAGGCGCGAGGTCGTCACGTGATCGTCGGTCACAACTCATCGATGCCCGAGTTTGCCAAGGTCTTGCGCGAACACTACGGAGATCGCTATCCGATCCCTCGACGAATCTTGCCGAAGTTCTTGGTGTGGCTCGTCGGTCCGATGGTCAATCGCGCGCTCACGCGTCGCGTCGCGTCGCGCAACATCGGCTACCCGTGGCTGGCCGACAACAGCAAGGGCATCCGGGAGCTCGGGATGAGCTACCGCCCGCTGCGAGAGACCCTGGTCGACTTCTTCGAGCAGCTGGTCGAGAGCGGCGACATTCCCCGGCGCTAGCACTGAGAGGAGCGAAGAGGGTCGGCGAGTGGCAGTGCGAGTCACGTCACCGGGTCTTGATGCCGCAGACGACTCGATCAACGTCACCGGCATCCACAGCGCCACGGTGATGCTCTCAAGCTCCCAACGACACCGTGGCGCGGGTCGTGGTTCGCCATACGATGCGACCCTGCGTGGCGCTCTGCTCGCTGATAGGAGCAGTCGATTCAAACAGCCATCCTCGGGCCAATTCGGGCGGTTGTCTGGAGCTTGGCGAGGAGCGCTGAGACTCGCAGTGCCACGGGCGAACCTCGAATTCATGCCGCGTCTCGACGACCGCCAAGGAGCTACTTGGGCACGCCGAAGAGCCAACCGTCGTCAGGACGGCCGGCGTGGCACTCGACGCAGTTGGAGATGTTTCCCTCGATCGTGATCTCGGCACTTGAGTTGGCAAAGCCCCACCACCAGTCCAGCGCGCTCGGTTCTGCATCGTTGGGCAGCTTGACCATGACGGTGTAGCTGTCGAGGATGCCGTCCGCGTCGAACTGCTCCTTGACGACCACGGCGCCCACGGGGACTTGTGGTGCAGACCCTTCCGTAGATGGGTCAACCTTTGCGTACTCATCCGCGAACTCGGAGCTGATCCAGACGTCCACGGTATCGGCGAGGCTGTGACCGTCGCTTGGGAAAGGCTGTGACGATGCTTTGACCAGGGAGCCGTCGAGGTCGGCGAGCGCGGCCTCGACATCGGCGACGTCGACACTGCCATCGGTCTGCCCGGCGTCTTCGCCCTCATCTGCGGTAGAGTCGTCACAGGCGGTCAGAGCGCAGACGCCAAGGCACAGCGCGAAAAGTCGGGCCTGCCGCGATGCAGGGGGGATGCGATGGAGGGGAACGAACATATGCGGCGCTGCTACGCGTGGGGAGGAGCTTTGTTACGTCGAAGGCCATGCGCTTGCGGCGAAGCTGTGCGCGTTGGCCAGGCATCCGATTGCGATGAGTCCTTGCTCTGCCTCGTCGACGATGCGCTCGGCGAGAGGCAGTGGTGAAGGGGCGATCATTGCGCGGCGCATGAGTGCGAGGATCTCGGCCGCTCCAGCAGGATGCACGCGAACGTTGAGCGTTTGAGCGTGGCGAAAGATCACGAGCGTCGTGGGCCTGGGTTGCACGATCGCGTCGTCGACCGGGCGGCTCTCGTCTGCGAGCGCTCTCGACAGTTCGTGGATCGCTCGGGTGTAGTGGCGGACCATGACGCGCTCATCGAGTCCGGGGCCCTCGCTGTCGGGAGCGGTCCATGCTCGGTGACGGGTCCAGGCAAAATCGGCGAGTTCGGCGAGCCAAGTGTGTTCCGGACATCGCTCCTGAATCGTCGCGTCGAAACCATCGCCAAACTGATTGGGGTCGGGCGCGACACAGGGCGTGCGCTGCACGTGCGCGTCGACCAGCTCCGACCAGGACGCCGCACCCAGGCGCCTGCAGGCGCGCTCAACATCGGCGTAGAGATCGCGCAGGATCTTGTCGAAGTTGCGGCGAAACAGCGTCGCGTAGAACCGAATGTCACCGACCGAAAAGCCGATCTCGGGGTTGTCAGGCGCGTCATTGCCCTCGACCCAGTCCTGTGCGGCACGAAAGAACGACGACATGCCACTTGGGCCCTCGTCACCGTCCGCCGCGCGAAGGGCCGCCTCGGGTTTGGAAGTGGTTCCCGCGACGCGAGGCTCGGCCCAGGCAAGGTCCCCCGACATTGCTCCTGCCGCGGTGCCCGCGGCCCCGATCGCTCGGCCTCGACGCTCAAGCGCGGCGTCTCGTGTCGCTACGACGCGGCGTCGCTCCGCAAGCACGCGTTCCAGTGGCGGAACTCGCGTGTCCCACTCAAGCAGGGTTGGGACGTCACCGAGGTGTTCAATGATCTTCCCGTAGAGATCAAGCACGACGTCAGCGATCGGTGCGCCGTGATTGTCGAACCATCGCGATCCATCCATCACGTGCCCGGCGATGTGGATCTGCGCGACGCGCTCCAGCGGGAGGCGCAAAAGCGACTCCCAAGGGTCAAGCCCGTGGTTCATCGCGTTGCAATACGCGTTGTTGACGTCGAGCAGCAGCGCGGCATCGGCTCGCTCAAGGACCTCGCGCACGAACTCGCCTTCATCGAGGAGAGAGCCGGGCATATGTGCGTAGTACGTGATGTTCTCAAGCGCGATGGGACGCTCAAGTGCGTCGGCGAGCTGTCGGACCCGCTGTGCCGTGTGTCGGGCGGCGTCGCGACGAAAGGGGAGGGGCACAAGGTCGTAGGTCGAGCGCTCTCCTGCGATCGACCAACATAGATGCTCGGTAAAGATCGGTGCGCCAATGCGATCGAGGAGCCTTCGCAAGGATCGAATCCGTTCCGGGGGCCACGCAGAGGTCCCACCGAGGTCGAGGCTGACGCCGTGTGCGATCACCGGCCAGCGCTCCCGGACGCGACCGAGCACGTGGTCGGCCATGCCGCCCCGTCCCTCGAAGTTCTCGGGCACGATCTCCAGCCAGTCGACTTCACTCGTGGTCGCGGCTAACCACTCGGGATAGTGCGCCCGACGCAAACCGATGCCGACTCCTTGCGGGAGGGAACTCGAGTTGACCGGCGCGTGAGTGGAGGACATAGACATGCAGCGCGCCCTGTGGCGGCGTCAGACGAAGGGCTGCGCCGCTGAGCCCAGCGGCGCCAGCCAAGGCTCTGGCACCTCAGTGGGGACCTTGGCCCGAGTGGACCTGGTCATTTCAGTGGGGCGGCCGCTCAATGCTCGGGCAGCCGCCATCGGTACCTGGGCAGCCGCCATCGGTGCCAGGGCAACCACCGTCGGTGCCAGGGCAACCGCCATCGGTGCCGGGACAACCACCGTCGGTGCCAGGACAACCGCCGTCGGTGCCGGGACAACCGCCGTCGGTGCCTGGACAACCACCATCGGTACCGGGACAGCCGCCGTCGGTGCCGGGGCAGCCACCATCGGTCGTCGGACAGCCGCCGTCAGTACCGGGGCAGCCGGCGTCGGTCGTGCTCTCCTTGTCGTCGCCATCGTCTTTGCCCTTGTCGCAAGAGCTCAACGCGGCGACCGACAACGTGATGCCTGCGGTAAGCAGGGCAGCTTCGAATACATGTTGGAATGTCTTTTTCATCGTGTGAATCTCGGTACGCAACGGCGTCGAGGGCGGGGGCACCTCAACGGCCGCTGATGGGCGAATCGCTCTGCGTTTTTCCCGACTCCGCCGCTGGCAATGGTCGCTGCGACCACGCGCGCGGCGATGACCTATCCGGGCCTAGCCCGCACGCGGTCAGCCGCGAAACGTCGCTCGATCACGGACGTTACCGTCTTCTGAAAATTCTTCCGTCGAATGTTCGACCGCTCGGTCGATCGCGAGCGACGCGGATCATCGACAGTCGGCGAGCTTTTCTTCGAGAGTCGCTCGCGCCCGCGGATCCGATCGCTCATACAGCCATGCCCGTGTCTCGCATAGGGCTTGTGCATGAGGAATCGAGGCCCGGTTCGCCGCGGCGAGGCGAAGCTGCGCCCAAGGGACGAGTTGGTCGGCGCAGCGATAGCGACCGCCCGAGATCTTTGCGGCCTTGCGAGTGGGGCGCCGTTCAGGCGATCCGCATCGCACGATCAGCCAGCGAGCAAGCTCCCCGACATTGCGATCGAAGGCACCGTAAGACTCGAGGGGGATTTCGTCTGCCCACACGGTTCGGGGCGTGAAAAATCCGTGCGAGTCCGTACCTCGTACCACGAGCCCGTGCTCGCCTCGTCGATCGGAGGACGACCGATCGTGTTGGTGGCAGCTGCTGCACTCCGACTTCTTGCGCAGCGAGTCGAAGGACGCGTTTCGGGCGGCCTCGTCGCGGGACCGCCATGGCTCACGCTGGGACAGGTCTGCGATGAGCACCTCCATCGCAGCAGTGCGGGTGTCCTCGTCCCCCTCGCGCCACTCGACGCCGACGAGTGGCGCGCCGTACTCCGGCGCAACCGCGCGGAGGTTGTGATGCCAAACGCTTCCATCGTCGTCGATCCGCGCACCGCGGACGTCGGCGAGATAGCGCGCATCCCCGTGTCCAAGCCATTCAAGCCGCTCTAGCCGCGAGCCCGGCGGAAATATCAGCGACACACCCGTCATCGCGTCGGACGCATTGTCCCTCGGCGCCGCGACTTGGAGAGGAGCACCGTCGGGAACGCGGACGGCAACGACCATTTGGTCCATGTCCTTGCGGCCGCTGGGCAGGCGCACCGGCGGCGTAAGCCACTTCCATCCCGGATCGCGAAACTCCTCCTCGGGCTGTTCGATCCAGAGGTTTCGCGCGCCCGCGGGTAGCTCGAGTTCGGCGCGCTTCGCTTCTTGTGGTCTGGAGCAGCCGCCGAGCCCAGCCAACAGGACGACGCCGATCCATCCACGGAGAATGCGACTGGGTGGGCGAGCGGCTGGGCCAAAGGACGCGCGCGCGATGGTCCGATGGCTCGTGCCCGCGGCGGAGGGGCCGAAACGGCCCTGCGCCGGAGTCATCCGGACGCAACTCGCCCGCGCAGCCCACTGCCTCCCATTGGGACGAGCCCGCCAGCCGGCAGCAAGCCTAGGGACCCAAACTTGATAGCGCCGCGTCATGCTGCCGGCCCAAACGCCGGCACCCTCGCGTTGTCACTTCCAGATTGCAAGTGCCAGACGCCGCCTGCTAGCAGGCTCTCGAAAAACCCCGCGCGGCGCATGGCCGCGCACTCACGATGCAGCCCTTTGTTGCTCGGCGGTCACGTACGCCCGGGACGCTCCCTCCTCGCG
>CAZVEM010000109.1:0-16473 GCA_964626165.1 uncultured Nannocystaceae bacterium | reverse complement strand
CGCGCAGCATGTCAATGCCCAAGCGGCCGCCTGGGAATTCAAGATCCACATCGGCGCTTAAGAACTCTGACTTGTCGACGGGATCACCGACCGCGTAGAGGTTTCGACCTCTATCGAACACGCTCTGCTGGCAGTTGCCGTTGTCATCAAGGTAGTAACCGATCGTTGAATGCTCCTCGACTGGGCCCATGATCGGTCGCACCGCGGGCTCGACGTCGCCGCTCGGATCGCACCCCGCAAAGGCTTCGTTGGCCTGTCTGCGCGGCATCAACGAGACCAGCTCGTCCTAACTTAGCGTTCAGGCTCCCGCGCCGCCGCCCAGCTCTAGATCCGCGAACGCGAAACCATCTCGGACGACCGTCTCGCCGGCGCGAAGCCTGAGCGGAACATCAAACATCGGGCCGGCGCTCACGCAGGTGTGAAACTCGCCGTGTTCGCCACAAGGGTCGATATCGCGAGGGAGGTGGGCCAAGAGCTCGCCGTCAAAACGGCGACCAGAGAATGAGGCAGGGAGTCGCCGGGTATCGACGCAGCTTAGCGTGGCGACCATACCCGCCGCGAGCATCTCCGCGGCCAGCAAGTCCGTCGGTCGTCCCCACAGAGGGAAGTGTGCAGACATTGCGACGCGGCGAAGCTGTGTCTCACGGTACTCGCGGATGTCCTCGAGGAAGAGGTCGCCAAACGCGATGCCGCGAACGCCCTCGGCGGCGGCGGTTTCCATTGCGGCACCCATCGCGGCTGCATAGTCCTCGTTGCTGCATGGTGCCGGGATGTAGACCTTGTGCAGCGGAAGTCCGGTCGCGACTGCCTGTGCGTCCAAGATGTTTTCGCGCACGCCGTGCATCGAGACCCGTTGATAGGGGGCCGTGATGGTCGTCAGCAGTCCGACGACCTCAAGTTCGGTCGATTGACGCAAGACGTGTAGCGCGTACGCGCTGTCCTTGCCGCTGCTCCATGAGAGCCAGACTGGTTGTCGATGACCTGCCACCTTCGCACCGAATCGTTGGAGTGGAGTTTGCTTTCGCGTGCGAACCGGTGGACGTGAGCGCGTGAGGTTTTGAGGTTGTGAGATCGAGCGGCAAATCGAGCGTGATGCATCTACAAGCCGTTGGCTTGTGCGATCTCAGCGTAGCGCGCACCGATCGGTCGCAGCGTGCGCTCTTTGCTGCGGACGTCCAGCGCGTACATACCAAACCGCAGCTGCATGCCGTGATTCCACTCGAAATTGTCGATGAGGCTCCAAACCAGATAGCCACGGACATCGACGCCAGCCGTGATTGCGTCATGCAGCGCGATGATGTGAGGCTCTAGGACCTCTTGCGCGACGTTGGCGTCCTCGACGTGGGGCGTGCCGTTCTCCGTGATCAGGATCGGCTTGCCGTACTCCTTGGTGGCGACCAGCACTTCGGTCAGCCCAGCCGGGTAGGGCTGCCAGATATCATCGAGCTGCGGCAAGAAGTCGAACCACGGGTAGTCTGGAAAGAGCGGCGTTGGCTGTGCTCGCACCGGGATGCGCGAGTAGTAATTGACGCCGATATAGTCTGCGTGCTCGGCCCAACTCGGCTGCATCTCGTCGGTCACGCCGTCGAGGTTACGATCGAGTTCGCCGTAGATGACCGCGTCGAGATAGATCTTGTTGTAGAGGTGGTCAGCGTGCCCGACGACGGCGATATCGGCCGCGCTCGTCGGGTCATCCGGAGCCATCGCCGCGAGGTTGGGTACCGGCCCGACCCGTGCGTAGACCCCATCTCCGCTCGCGTCCTGGTCGTCGTACTCGTGAATCGCGTCGTACATCCGCACGTGGCCCTCCGCCAGCGAGAAGTACACTTCGATCGCCGTGTCGAGCTGGAGCAGCTGCCCTGGCGGGTTGGTGCGCGCTTCACTCGGCAGCAGGTATCCCGCCAGCGAAATCACGAAGGGCTCGTTGATCGTGGCCCACCAGTCCACCTGATCGCCGTATTCACTGGCTGCCCATGCGGCGTAGAGCTCGATCGCGGGCAGCATCCTGTCTGGATCCGCCCAGCCGCGATCGATGCAGGTACTGAAGGCGAACTTGCAGGCCTTGCCGTCGTGAAGCCAGAGCGGAATCGTGTAGTGGTGCAGCGTGACAACCGGCTCTAGTCCGTGGGCACGTGCAGAGGCGAGCATCGCGTGGTAGCCCGCGACTGCGTCGGGATCGGCGAGCGCCGCGAGCTCGTCGACGTTGGTCGCCATCTCCGCGTCGCCCAAGGGAAAGAGCCGACTCCACTCGAGCGAGATGCGGACCATGTTGCCGTGCAGCTCGTCACTGGCTCTCGCGAAGTCTTGGTCATAGGTCTCCCACATCCCCGGGGACCAATCGATCGGATCGCCGGAGATGAAGGTGTTGCTGGCCGCGGCAATCTCGGGATCGGTGACCCACTGGTACCAGTCGCTGGTGGTGTCGAGGCAGTCGGCGTCGCTGAGCGTCGGACAGCCCATCTCGACCTGGAAGCCTGCCGTCGCGGTGCCCCAGTAGAAGTCCTCGGGAAAGGGATACTCAAGCTCGCCCCCGGTGGTGTCGGTACCGGTGTCGGTACCCGTGCCGGCGTCATTCCCCTCTGTGGTCGTGCCACTCTCGGTGCCGTCGGACTCGCCGGCGTCGCCGTCGCTCGCGCCCTGACATGCCGACAGCATCGCGGTGCAGAGGAGCGTCGCGAGCACGCAGGCAGGCGCAGACTCCTCTCTGCGGAGCTTCGAGGACGCCACGCAAGCGGGCGCCTGCCGAATGCCCGTGGGCAGCGCACGAGATGTGATGGGCTTGGTCAGTCGCATGCGCGCGCGACCTTAGGCCCGATCTCGTCGCTCCGCCATGGCTCCACGCTTGTGCTGCGATCGGGCCGACAGGTCGCCTTTGCCCGAGGCCTCGCAGGTTGTCGAAGATCCCCGCGAGGCGCATGGCCGGACACTTACCATGCAGCCCATTGTTGCTCGTGGGTCACGTAGGGCCGGTACGCTCCCTCTTCGCGCCTCGTTCTGCATGGCGATTGCACGACCATGCCCTCCACGGGGGTTCTTCGACGACCTGCGAGGGGGCGTCCCTATTCCAATCGCGACCTCTCGGTCAGTACGCGCGCCCGCCATGCGAGCGTCGCGGTATCTTTGTCCCCGCTCCATGTTCGCTCCTGTGCGACGATCTTCCGCGCGCGATATCGGGTTCGCCACACTGCGCGCCGCCCTATTCGTGCTCAGCCTTGCCGCCTGCGGCTCGACCTCGCCACGAGCCACTGTAGGCGCCGCGGTCGCCGAGCCGCAGGACAGCCGCGCCGACACGGTGAGTGATGTTCCTCAGCTAGCAAACGGGGACCAGGCCGATGCGAGCGAGCGAGGCGACCAGGGGCCGGCCGCAACGGCGATCGCCGTCTCTCATTCGACAGTGCTCGCACGAATGAACGACGGCACGATTCGCGGATGGGGTGCCGCCGACGCTGGACAGCTTGGCTTTTCATCGACGACCGACGTCGCCACGCCAGTTGAGGTTGCCGGTGTACCGCTCGCGATCGAGATCGGTGTCGGTGGCACCAACACACACGGCGCCGGCTGTGCGGTGACAGGCGAGGGAGAGTTGTGGTGCTGGGGAACGCATCCGCTCCTGCCAAGCGCCCCGCTTGGCAAGCCGCAACCCCCGACAAAGCTCTACAGCGAAGAGGGGCTACACGGCCTCTCGGTCGGTTACCGGCACGGCTGCGCAATTCGTCGCGATCGTCGGGTCGTCTGTTGGGGGGATGGGTCCAGCGGAGGCCTAGGGCCCCAGTCGCGCGGAAGTTCGGTGGATGTGACGCTTGTCGATGGTCTCGTAGACGTCGAAAAGATCAGCGCGGGCGTCGGCCACACCTGTGCCCTGCACCGCGATGGTCACGTGTCCTGCCTGGGCAACAATGACGGTGGCCAAAGTGACCCTTCGCCAAGTGCTGGTGGTGCCGACGTGCGAGCCGCAAAGCGGGTCGATTTGGGGGCCAAGGCGACAGACGTTGCCGCGCTCGACGCGTGGACCTGCGTTGTACTTGAGGATGGAGCGTTGGCTTGCTGGGGACGCTACCTCCCCGGTGGGATTTCGCGAATCAAGGCCGATCGCCCCTTCGTCGCGCTTGCGCAGGGGGTCGGGGCGCACGCGTGCGCGATCATGGATGACGCGACGATGCGTTGCTTTGGTGACAATGAGTTCGGTCAGCTCGGCGACGGAACGACCAGCTTGACGCTCGGAAGCGTTGAACTTCACACGCCCACCGACCTGCGCGAGGCGAGCGCAGCGGCCGTCTCTGGATATGGCGAGTTCACCTGCGCCGTCCTGGCGCAGGGCGATGTCTCGTGTTGGGGAAGTAATGCGTTTGGCAATCTCGGCGACGGCACCCTTCGCGATCACGCTACGCCGGCTCGCGTGCCGCTACTCCGCGCGCGAAGGTTGCCTGCTCCGGTCGATGGCAGCGCGCACGCGGATCTTGACGTGGCTGACGCGATTGCCGGAACGCCGCCGCAGCCGTGCGAAGTCGCGACTGAACTCGAGGTAAGGCATTCGGGAGACCTGCAGATGAAGATCGCGGTCAAGTCCGTGCACGCCACGCGTTCCTCCGACGGCCAGCGCGTGGAGGTCGTATTGCGCGATCATTCGACGGGCGTGCCCAATCCGTGCTGGTGGCGCAAGCCCCGGGGATCTCAGATCTGCGTGGAAGCGGTCTTTACAACCAAAGACGAATATGAGGAGAAAGTTCCTGGAACACAAAAGACCCGCCGGGTCGTCCGCGAGCGCGCGGTCAAGACCGGCGAATTTCACCCCTCAAGCTATTGGCTGAGCTCCAACCAGCGAACCCGCCGACTCGTGGAGGCGCGACTCGTCGGGAGTCGACTCGTCCAAGGCGTCGATCCCACCCCCTCTGACACGGTCGATGATTCGACCTCCGTCACGCTGACGCATCTGGATGGGCAGTGGGCCTGCGGCACCTTCAAACTTGCGCACAAGCGTGGGGCGATCCGTGGCGCATTTGCAGCCCCGATCGTCTCACAAGACAAATAGACGGCCGCGCGGAACCAAGAGCGTCAGAGCGCCATCCAGCGGCGCTCGACGGCCGCGGCACGAAGCTCTGGCTGAAATTCGGGATGCGCAATGGCGATCAGAGCCTCGGCGCGCTGACGTAGGGTCTTGCCTTGGAGATCGGCGATGCCGTACTCGGTCGCGACATATTGCACGTGTCCGCGGGTGGTGACGACGCCGGCGCCCGGCGATAGCTGAGCGCAGATCCGCGATACCGTGCCCTTGCACGCCGTGCTGGTCATCGCAATGAAGGCCTTGCCACCGCGGCTCCTGGTCGCGCCGCGCACAAAGTCCATCTGTCCGCCGATCCCAGAGTAGATCGCGGGTCCGAGCGAGTCCGCGCAGACTTGTCCCGTCAGGTCGATCGAGAGGGCGGAATTAATTGCGACCATCGCGTGCTGACGTGCGATCTCGCGGGTATCGTTCACGATGTCGCTCGGATGGAACTCCACGCCCGGGTTCCGATCGCAAAACGAGTACAAGGCCTCACTTCCCACCGCGAAGCTGGAGACGATCCGGTGTTGAAAACGGCTCTTGCGCGCCCCGGTGAGCGCACCGCTGGCGACAAGACCTAGAACGCCGTCGGAGAACATCTCCGTGTGGAGTCCGAGATCCGCGTGTTGATGGAGGGCACTGAGCACCGCGTCCGGAATCTCCCCGATACCGAGCTGGAGGGTCGCGCCATCGGGAATCTCCGCGGCGAGCAACTTCGCGATCGCCGATGCGGTGGGACTCGGACTCGGCGCGTGCCGCGAGGGGAGCGGCTCGTCACACTCAACTGCGGCGTGGATGTTTGAGACATGGATTGCGGTGTGACCGTCCGTGACCGGAACACGCGGATTGATCTGCGCGATGACGATCTTCGCGTGGTCAACGGCCGCCCGAGCGGCGGCGACTGAGACGCCCAAGCGACAGTAGCCGTGACGATCGGGTGGGCTGACTTGCACGAGCGCGATGTCGAGTGGGAGTCGCCCATGGGAGAACAGCCGCGGGACCTCCGACAAGAACACTGGCGTAAAATCGGCTCGCCCCTCTCGTACCGCGGCTCGGGTGTTTGAGCCGACGAAAAGTGCGTTGTGGCGAAGGTGCCCCTCTAGCGCCGGAGCGACGTGGGGAGCGTCGCCCTCGATGTGGAGGTGAACGACCTCAACGTCGCGAAGATCATGTGCACGGGCGACGAGTCCATCGAGAAGCAGTCGAGGCACCATCGCAGCTTCGTGCACAAACACACGGTGGCCCGACTCCACGACCGAGAGTGCCTCCTGCACGTTGACGACCTTCACCTCTGCATCGTGCAAGAGTGACGCGAGCTTGGGAAGGCAGCGCAGAGGCAAGACGGGAGCGCTCGGCGTGAGTCGACGGGGCCTTTGAGGGGCATGGGAAGGGGACCCGCGCGCACTCTCCAACGAAGCGGCGCGCGAGCCGCGGACATCGGCTACGCTGCCGCGGCAGTGGAGAGTTCCCTGGGTCATCGTGCGCTCTTGGAGACGGCGGTAGGCAACGCCGACGGTGACGGCCATCTACGCGACGAGCACAAGCATTTCCTGCCGGGCGAGCTAGTGTCTCGTTACGCGATCCTCGATCGCATTGGCTCGGGCGGAATGGGCGTCGTCTACTCGGCGTACGACCCCGACCTCGACCGAAAAGTCGCGATCAAAGTGCTGCACGCTTCGCTCGGTGGCACGGGAGCGGGCAGCGACGGGCGAGGGTTATTGCTGCGAGAGGCGCAGGCGATGGCGAAGCTGTCGCACGCCAACGTTGTCGCCGTCCACGATGTGGGAATCACAGAGGGGCGAATGTTCCTAGCGATGGAGTTCGTCGCCGGAAGAACGTTGGCGCGTTGGCTCGGCGACTCGACCCATTCCCCAGATGAGATCATCGCCGTGTTCGTGAAGGCCGGTCATGGTCTATGGGCGGCTCACCGAGCTGATCTCATTCACCGAGATTTCAAGCCCGAGAACGTGCTCGTGAGCGAGAGCGGCTCGGTCAAGGTCACGGACTTCGGGCTCGCACGACTCGGACTGCGCCCGACCCTCGACTCGGAGTCCGCACGGGGCCCAAGTGACGACGGACATTCGTGGAGCGGCAGCAAGGCCTCGACGGCAACGGCCGGAATGGGCACGCCCGCATACATGGCACCCGAGCAACATATGGGGCTTGAGGTTGACGCGCGCAGCGACCAGTTCAGCTTCTGTGTCGCACTCTGGGAGGCTCTTTGTGGTCAGCGGCCCTATGCGGGCGCGACGCGATCCGAGCTGCTTGTGAACATGATGGAGGGGACGGTGCGAGAGCCCCCGACGGCGCGACCGATTCCCGCGTGGTGCAAGCCAGCGTTGCTGCGCGGCCTCTCCGTCGATGCCAACCGTCGATACGCCAACATGGGCGAGCTGCTCGCGTCGCTGGAGCGTGACCGCGAGCAATCGGGTCGACGCATCGTTGCGGGTTCACTACTCGCCGTGGCGATCGGCGCCCTGGTCTTCGCCCTCAGCGTGCTCAACGCCAGCCAAGCGACGCCCTGCAGCGATATGGAGAGCCGTCTGCGCGGGATTTGGGATCAAGAGACGCGAACGCAGGTCGAGCAGGCCATGAGGTCGGCTGGCGTTGGGTTCTCGCATTCGACCTGGGAGCGCGTGTCGAGGGAGCTCGATCGCTATACGCACGATTGGGTCGCGATGCGCACGCAGGCGTGCGAGGCCACGCATCTGCGTGCCGAACAGAGCGAGGAACTGCTTGATTTGCGGATGGCCTGCCTCGACGAACGTCTGCTGGCGGTGAAGGGAATCGTGGATGTCTTCCGCGTCGCGGACGCGACCTCCGTCCAGAACGCGGTCGTCGCGGTCGGTTCACTGCCGCCGCTGTCGCGATGCGCGGACACGGTTGCGCTGCGCGAACAGTTCCCCGCGTCCAAGCAGCCGGCCGTGTCGGCGCAGATTCAGGCGCTCACGAGTCAGCTGGAGCATGCGTGGGCGCTCGATCGCGCAGGGAAGTTCGACGAGGGGCTGGTGCTCGCACAGCAGGTCAGCGACGCTGCCGCGAGTATCAACCACCCTCCGCTGCTGGCCCGGGCCAAGCTCGATCTCGGTTCGCTGACGGCAAAGAACGGTGACGAAGCTGGTGCCGAGACGCTCGCACGCGAGGCGTTCTTCCTTGCGATTCGCTATGACCTCGACGCGACGGCGAGCCAGGCCGCGTCGGCCTTGGTCAACCTCGTCGGAGCACGCCTTGCGCGGGCGGCGGAGGGGCGCGCCTGGTTTGAGCATGCGCTTGCGTACGCGGAGGCGGAGGGATCGCAGCGTCTGGTGGCCGACGCGAACTTTCATCTCGGTGCTGTCGATCTAAGCGATGGAAAGTTCGACGACGCCAAGGCTCGGACACAGCGCGCGCTCGATATCTACCAGCGTGAGCTCGGGGAGAAACACGAACGTGTGCTCGCCTGCTTGAATCAGCTGGGTCTGATCGCCTCTGATCTCGGGCGCTACGATGACGCGCGCGCGTACTTTCGTCAGGGGATGACGATTGGTGCGGAACTGCTCGGCCCCGACCATCCGGATCTTGCGCGCTTCATCAACAACCTCGCGAAGATCGACTGGATGCAGGGCGATTTCCCGGCGGCCAAGCAAGCCTTCGAGCAGGCGCTGGCATTGCAGGAGCGGGCCTTTGGGCCCGAGCATCGCAACGTGGCCCAGCTTCACAACAACCTCGCCGCGGTGGCAGCGTCCACCAATGACCTTGATGAGGCGCAGCGTCGTTTTGAGCTCGCACTCGCGATCTGGGAGAAGGTACTGGGCAAAGAACATCCCCAGGTTGCCGACGCGCTCAACAATCTTGCGGTCGTCGCCGGCAGCCGCGGCGATGATGCTGCTGCCCGTGCCTTTGATGAGCGTGCGCTCGCGATTCGCCTGCGCACGATGGAGCCCGACCATCCGGGCGTTGCCCAGGCCTATCACAACCTCGGTGAAGACATCCGTCGTCAGGGGAATCCAGAGGAAGCAAGACCACTGGTCACCAAGGCGTTGGCGATCTGGGAGGCCAAGCTCGACGCCAACCACGACAGCGTGGCGGTCGGCCTGAGCTCGCTTGCCCATATCGAACTGGACCTGGGTCATCCAGAGACCGCGCTGCCCATGCTCTTGCGGGCCAAGTCGATCCGCGAGCACGCGGAGGTCCCGCCCGGCGACCGTGGCTACACCGACTATTTGCTCGGCCGCGCCCTCTACGAAGTCGAGGGGCCAACGCGAGATCGGGCGCAAGGTCTCGCACTTGCGAGCCATGCCGTTGAACTCCTTGAGCAAGACGAGGGGGACAGTCGGACCCTCAAGGAACTCAAAACCTGGTTGGTCGACCGGGGGGCGAAAGCCACGGAATCTGCATCGGCAGGGGCAGACGACCTCAACCCATCCACGGCGCCCTAGCGGGTGGGGGCAGCCACCCCCGTGCTCGGCACAAGATCGCGGAGCGCCGACTCCCAGCTCGGAAATCGAAAAACGAATCCCGCTTCAAGCAGGCGCCGTGGGACGACACGACGGCTCTTGAGGACCAGTTCGGTATCCGTCGACATCGCCATCGCGCCGAGCTTGGCCATCCAGCGCGTCGCCGGAAGCCCAATGCGCACCCCAAGATGCGAGCGAAGCATCGCCATAAACTCGCGCTGGGGGATCGGGCCGGGGGACGCCAAGTTGACCGCGCCATTGAGTTCGTCGTGCGCGACCAGATAGTCGAGTGCGCCGAGGAAATCCGCTTCGTGAATCCAGGAGATGTACTGCGAGCCACCCGCGATGCTGCCGCCAAGTCGCCGCCGCACCAGGGAGACCAAGACGTCGAGTACGCTACCTGGTTCCTTGGACATGACCATCGCGGTGCGGAGGGCGACTTGGCGGGTCTGCGGGGTCAATGCGGCCGCAAGCGTCGCCTCCCAGGCGAGCGCGATGTCGATGCTGCGCTTCCAATAGGCGGGGGCATCGCTTTCTTGTCCGCCGATGACGCCGGTCGCCTCGTCGTTGGCAGCATCGAATCGATGTGCATAGATGGTCGCGGTGCTCATCTGTAGCCAGACCTTGGGCGGATGTTTGGCGGCAGCGATCGCCTGCCCAACCACCGCGGTCGACTCAACACGCGAGTCCATCATTTGCCTCAAGTTCTCTTCTGTGTAACGACAGTTGACCGTCCGTCCCGCGAGGTTCAAGACAACGTCCGCGCCATCGATCTCTTCCGCCCACGCGCCCAGTGAACGGCCATCCCAATTCACGGTCTTGCATGCGGCCGAGCCACCGCGCGTGATCACGACGGCTTGGTCGCCCCTGGCCGTGAGGGCCTTGATGATCGAAGCGCCGACGTGGCCCGTGCCACCTGGAATCACGTACTTCATCTTGGCGTCCGGTGAATGAGGTTCCCGCCGGGGCGCCTCAGGCCTTGGTCCCGATGCCAAAATTGGCGGTCAGCACCGCTGACGTGCAGCTCGGGTCGATCTTTGCCCTCAGGTTTTCGAAGGTCTGCGCTTGGAACGACTCGAACGCGTCGCCCATGCGGTGACGCAGCAGCACCAGCGGCGCGAGGCTCTTGAGCATGCCAGCCCAGTAGCTCTCAAGGTCAGGAAAGGTCATCGTGTGGGCGACCTCTGTGCAGCGAATATCTTGAAATCCCGCACTGCTCATCTCTTCCACGATCTCGGCGTGCGTTCCCATGGGCGCTTTTCCACCGCCAAACGGCATGCCTGGCAGCGCCTCGCGCATCGACTCCATCGTCGCGGACATGAGCGGTACGCGATCAAAGGGAACCCAGCTGGCCACGAGCGCCTTGCCACCGGGTCGCAGCACACGGTGCAGCTCGCGTAGCCCCGCGCCGCGGTCAGGGAAGAAGATCAGACCAAACATCGAGAACGCGGCGTCGAAGCTCGCGTCGGGCCATGGCAACGCTTGGCCATCACCGAGCACCGCTTCGACGCCCTCGACGCCGAGGTGCTGGGCGCGAGCCTGCAGCGACGTGAGCATATCCGGCGCGAAATCAAGAGCTCGAACCTGCGCACCCCGCTGTCTGGCTTCGAGCGCGAGCGTGCCTGGACCACAGGCAACATCCGCCACATTGCTCTCCGCGCCGATGCCGAGCAGGTCGAGCGCGTCGCGGGTGTAATGCAGGAAATGCGGAACGGTTTCTTCCGCGTATCCACCCGAGACCAAGTTCCAAACCAAGGGCTCGGACATCGGGCTTGGCGCTGCGTTCATGCGGCCATGCTAACAGATCCACACCGTGCCCAGGTCGACGAGGACGCAGATTGATCCAAGACTTCGATCCGCGCGCTAGCGACCGGCATCATAGACCGCGAGGGTACGCCGACCGTCCACTTCCGCCTTCGTCATGATGTCGCGACCACTTGCTTCGAGCGTGGCCGCCTGCGCGCTTGAGGGGTCTCGCATTCGCATCGCCCGCGCGCGGTACAGGTCGATGTAGGCGACGAGGTAATCGGCGTCTTCGACGGCGTCGGATTCCGCGAGCATCGTCTGCGCGGCGGCGAGCTGTTCGTCTGCCTTGGCGAGTTCGCCGAGTGCGAGCCAATGCCGAGCCTCAATCAGGGCGCGCTTGGAGCTGCCGAAGGGATTGGGTTGTGCCGCAAGCACCTTGTCGATGACGTCCAAGCGGGCCGGAACCTCCTTGGGCTCCCCGAGCGCAAGATCGGCCTCGGCGAGAAACATCGCCGTTTCCAGAACATCGGGATGGTCGGCCGCCCGGGTGCGCAACGCGAAGTCCAGCGCTTTTTCGTAGTGCTCCCGTGCGAGCTTCCAGTCGCCACGAGAGGCGGCGACGCTGCCGCGGATGTTCTCCACGAAGACGCGCTCGCTCGAGACCTCGCCCTTGACGGTGCGCGAGAGGCTTTCTACTTCGGTTACGAGACGCAGAGCCTCGTCGAGTTCATCAAGGGTCATGGCAATGGTCGCGAGCGAGATCTTGCAGACCAAGGCTTCGCCACCAATGCTCTCGCTGCCGCTCTCGATGATGTCCACCGCGCGTGCACAGTGTTCGCGAGCGCGCTCGGTGTTTCCGGCGTAGTACTCCATCGCGGAAAGACTCGACAACATCCCGGCGACCCGTGGATGTCGATCCCCCAGCGCGCCCGTCACGATGACGACGGCGCGCTCGAGGAACTCGCGAGCCGTGGCTTGGTCCCGGCGCATGATGAAGTTGTTGGCGAGATTGTGCAGGTTTCCGGCGTACTCCAGACTGTCTTCGCCGAAGACCGCGATGCTCTCCTCGACGGCCTGATTGCAGTAGCCGAGTGCTTCGTCGATGCGGCCACGATCGTTGAGAAAGTGACAGTGCGAACGAGCGACTTGGTGGCTGCGGGCATCGACCGTCGGTCGTCTTGCGGCGAGTGCTGCGGCGACGCCAAGGTAGGCCTCGCCTTCGTCGTACATCGAGAGCGATACGCCCGACGTCGATCCCAGGTACGCCGCTGCGAGCGTGGCCTCCTCATCCATCCCTAGGGTGAGCGCAGAGCGAAGTGCGGTGGTCAGCACTGTCCTTGAGTCGAGGGGGCGGCCGCTCTTCTCAAGCGCCCGACCGCGGTCAAGCCCGATGACGACGATCGCGGGGAGGTCCTTGCGCTCGTTGGCCGAGCGCCAGATGCCCTCGGTTTGGTCCGCTGCGGCCTTGTACAGACCGGCAGACATCTGCGCGCGGACGCTTGGCAGGTCCTCCGCCAGGTACCTAGAGGCCTGGCTCGATGGGTCCTTGAGCGCGGCGGAATGCTCCTGGAGTCGTTGCACGTCCGAACACAGGGAGGGCGGACTCATGCTCGCAGCCGATTCGATCGCCTTGCCCATGATCTGCGCGTCGGCGTCTTGCCACAGCTGTGCGCGTGCTTTGAACTCTGCGCCGAGGCCGTCGAGGCATGCGAGGCGGAGCTCGAGGGTCTCACCGGATTGGCGGTGGAGCTCGTGGCTGTCGCGGCAGGCTGCGGTCCGAGCTTCGAACCAGCTCTCGAGCCAGTGCTGCGCTCGTTGCTCGGTGCGCTGCCACGTCTGTTCGCCGCGAGCGGGATCGAGCGAGACGAAGCGCTCGCGGGCGGCAAGGCGCGCGGCATCGTCCCAAGATTGTCCGAGCAACGAGGCATCGCCCGCACACGCCTGCGTCGCCGCTGCATCGTGGTCTTCCGTATCGCGCATCGCGTAGGCGGAGACGGCGAGCGTGCTCGCGATCGCAAACACAGCAATGGCCCCCCATCGTCGTCGTTCCTGCGGGCGAAGAATCGACTCGAGCTGTTCAAGCAGCGCTTCGAGGTCTTCATGGCGATCTTCTCGTCGCACCGAGAGCCCTTTGCGCAGCAGCGCCTCGACTCGAGCGGGGATCTTGGATCCGGTCGGCGGAGGGGTGATCTCCCCGCGGAGCACGACCGCACTGAGGCTCGCCATCGTGTTGCCCAGGTAGGGACGCTGGTTGTAAAGCGACTCCCAAAGCGCAACACAAAAGCTAAACTGGTCCGCGCGCGCATCGAGTGGACCCCCCGCAAACTGCTCGGGCGCCATGTAGGCGGGCGTGCCGATCAGCATGCCCGTGCTCGTCAGACGCGTGGAGGTGTCCCTTGGCCGGGTAAAGACCGAGCGATCCGCGGTGGCAATGCCCGCGGGGGCGCGCGTGAGTCCTTCCGGCGCGGCACGAGTCTCGTCAAGGTCCTCCGCGGCGCCGCGGCTCAATCCCCTTGCTTGGTAGGGCGAGGGGGTGACGGCGTGCGTCGCTTCGATGCCGAGGCCGTGTTCAAGCGGGGTGCCACGTGGCTCCCGTGTCGACGCCACCTCGCCCTCCCTTTCGGCCGCGCTTGCGCCATCGACCGGATCGGGAGATGCGCTCGGCTCCCGCTTGGTCAGCACGCCCGTGCTGAGCACACCATGCCGCTGAATCGGCCGCGACAGGCTGTCATCCTCCTCGCCGAGGATGTCCCATCGATCGGTGACGCGATCGTCGATCTCCGATGTGGTTGCCCGGGCAATGCCAAAATCGAGGACACGCGCACGGCCGTCGTCTCCAACGAGCACGTTGTCGGGCTTGAAGTCGCGATGGATCATTCCGGCCCGGTGCGCGGCGATCAGTCCACGCCCCGCCTGAATGAACATCGCCACGATTGCGCGCCAATCCGTCGCGAGCGCGGAAACCCAGCGGCCAAGGGTCACGCCCGGAACGAACTCCATCGCGAGGAAGACGCGATCGTTCCACACCGCGACGTCGTGAACGCTGATCACGTTGGGGTGGGCTAGCTTTGCGATCGCGCGGGCCTCTCGGAGCAGACGCTCGCGCATCGCATCGCCGCCGCTCGCAGACTCGCGGGCGTGCAGAAGCTTGACCGCCACGTCGCGCTCAAGATCGGGGTCGTGGCACAGGAATACTTCGCCCATGCCGCCGGCACCCAGCAAGCGAATCACCGTGAATCGACCGAGCGTGGCGCCGGGCTCAAGTCGACCGATTCCATCGCCACGGACCGGGAGCTCTTCGTCGACGATCGAGTCGACCAAGGTGCCGCGCATCGACGGCGGATGCTCTTGGCCCTCCGCCTCGCGGTGCGGTGCGGCGCGGCTGCCGTCGGTGGCCACGGCGCGATCGTACAACGAGTCGACTCGCGCGTGCGCGTGTCGCTCGGCAAAGCCTCAGCTCGCTACGCGAAAGGGCCAAGAGCGGCCTCGCGAAGGCCTACGCGGGAGGCGTCCATCGCGAGGAGAGAGACTGAGCAGGGGCCGGGGCCGGCGAGCGATGAGCGGTGACGCCAAGAGGGCATCGTCCGGCGGTGCGGTCGCGTGTGGATCGAACGCAGGACGCCTCCTGGCAGGCTGTCGAAAACCCCGCGCGGCACCTGGCCGCGCACTCACCATACAGCCCTTTGTTGCTCGTCGGCCACGTACAACCGGGACGCTCCCTCCTCGCGCCTTGTTTTCCACGGCGATTGAACGTCCATGCACTCCACGCGAGCTCTTCGGCAGCCTGCTAGTCTCGCGCGGTGCGGCCGAGATCCTTGGCGCTTCTGCTGCTTGTGCCCGCGCTGACGGTCGCGCTCGATCCGGGCTTGGCAGCGGCCGCGGGCGTACCAGGGAGTGCTCGTGATGGCATCACATCGTCCGAGGCGAGCGCGCCGATGCGCGCCGCAGAGGCAAGACATCGCCGGCTCGATCGATTCGTCTGGCGCGGAGGCGTGCCCGCAGCCGCGACACCGGCGCCACGCTGCGTCGCATGGGATGCAGCGTCGGGTGGAACGACCCCCATTGCAGGGGGGCAGACGTTCGCCCGCTGGTTGGACGCGTCGCCCGTTGGAAGCAGCGCTTCGCCGTCCGCAGGCATTCCCAACGACGAGATCGCGAAGACCGGTGAAGGCCCACGGCCGCGGTCGGAGGGTCCGGAGCGTGTCTCCGGCGGCGCGGCCCCGCACGACAATCCCTTTGAAGCGGTCGAGCCGATTGCGCCTGCACCGGATCGCCAGAACCTTCGCCTCGTGATCGCGGGTGACGTTGTCACCGGGCTCGGCATTGGGGGCTTCTTGCTGATGGCGGCGGGTTTGGTGGTCCGAAGCAATGGCCTGAGTAACGCGACCTACGCCGCGCAGCGCGGTGACGATGCCGACTATCGAGCAGCAAATGACCGCGCCGACTTGGGCTCGACGCTCGCGATCACGGGCGGTGTGACGGCGCTCGTGCTGGTGACAACAGGTGTGGCGCTGATCGTGACGGGTCGTCGGCGGGAGCGGCGACGACGCGAAGCGATGGAGACGATGCCGCCGGCGAGCGGCTCAACGGCCCCCTGATCACAGCGCCTCGGCGATGCCTTCGCGCACCGCTCAGTCGACGGATTGCGTCTGCGCCTTTGGATCGACGTACAGCTCGCCTCCGGCCCGCGCAAACTCGCTCGCCTTTTGGCGGAGACCTTGCTCGATCTCCTCCGCGCTGACGGTTCCGCCGGCCGCGTCGGCGTTCGCCGCGAGTTGGGCGGCCTCGTCTGCCGCCAGTTCGCGGAGGTCCTGCGAGATCCTCATCGAGCAGAACTTAGGACCGCACATCGAGCAAAAGTGGGCGGTCTTCGCTGGCTCGGCGTCGAGCGTCTCATCATGGAAGGAACGCGCAGTCTCGGGATCGAGCGAAAGATTGAACTGGTCGTGCCAGCGAAACTCGAATCGCGCGCGGCTCAGTGCGTCGTCGCGTTCTTGCGCGCCGGGGTGGCCCTTGGCGAGATCGGCCGCATGGGCAGCGATCTTGTAGGCAATCACACCAGCTTTGACGTCCTCGCGATTGGGCAAGCCGAGGTGTTCTTTGGGTGTCACGTAGCACAGCATCGCGCAGCCAAACGAGCCAATCATCGCAGCGCCGATCGCTGACGTGATGTGATCGTAGCCTGGCGCGATGTCGGTCGTCAGTGGCCCAAGAGTGTAAAAGGGCGCCTCGTGGCAATGCTCAAGCTGA
>CAZVEM010000108.1:0-16495 GCA_964626165.1 uncultured Nannocystaceae bacterium | reverse complement strand
TGGTGAGCCCCGAGCTCGGCGCCGCGTACAACGGCACCCAGGGCGACCCGTGGGATGCGCAGAAGGACTCGGCGCTGGCAGCCGTAGGTGCCATCCTCGCAATGGTGCTGCTGGCGTTCACGCGGCGAGCGGACGGAAAGCGGGACGATCTAGTTGGGAGATGAGAGCTGAAGCGCTGCTGCAAAACTCGTCACTCTCTCAGGTGTGCGACGCGACTCAACGGTCACCGTCAGTCCTGCCGCACCGCGTGAAGATACCCCAACTCATCCTGTCCATCCTGTCATCCTGTCTTTGTTTGGACAGGAAGACAGGATGCACAGGATGACTATCGCAGGCAGGCGGGATCCGGCTGAAAGGCGTTTTTCAGAGTGTCTTCAACTCTCAATTCCACGCGTCTGGCTCAGCGCTCCAGTTCCACGAGCGTGGGGATCGCTTCCGGCGGGAGCGGCAGCACGTGATCGCGGCCCACGTCGCGACCCGTGACGCGAGCCGCCGCCCGGCCGGCCTGCAGCGTGACCGTGGCCTGAACCCGCTCGACCTGCCAGGGCGGACGGACTGTATCCGTGTTCCGGTGACAGATGTGCTCGGCGTCTTGCGATGTCACCAGCCGGGACGAAGAAACGATGAACACTGACCGCTTCGGGAGCCTTTCGGAACGGCGGACAATCACCTCAGGCCTTCCCAATCGCCTATTTCAACCGCTACCCACAAGCCCGGAGCCAGAAGATGAGAAGGGTGGCCCGAAGGGTTCGATCGTACCCCTACAATCCAAGATTCGTCCGATGTCTCGAACGGCTGGCTCGCCGAACAACTCGGCATGGGCTCCGCCGCTTGACTCAGGGCGAGGGTGAAGTCTGAGGTGTTAAGTCCAGGCTCGAAAGATATTCTTTGCCCCCGCCGGTCGAAGCGACACCGTAAGCGCGATGACTCGGCACGACCAAGCGATCGAAGAGGCCCGCCGCGCGGGATTCGACCTGGATTTGCTCGACTCGAATCTGGCACTGCCGCCCGCAGAGCGCTGGCGCCAGCACAATCTGGCGCTTGAACTGGCACTTGAACTCCGGCAAGCCCGCCCTGTCCGTGATTCAAGACTTCGATCGACTCCTGCACCGTCTCACTGACTCAGGCCTGGATTTTGTGATCATCGGAGGCTTTGCCGCCGTGACGCACGGTTCGGTGCTGGTAACACGCGATCTCGACATCTGCGTCCTGCTGACGGACGAGACGGTCGGTAAACTGCGTTCAATTCTGGCCGACTGGCATCCCAAGCACCGCTTGACGCCGCAAAAACTCTCGTTCCTGGAGTTTCCGACAGCCGGTTCGGTGGAGAATCTCTACCTCGAAACGGATTTCGGCGTCGTAGACATCCTGTCGTCTGTGCTCGGCGTCGGCGATTTTCACCGTCTGAGAGAATCGGCGGAAGACTACGAGATTGGCGGAAGGACCTATCGCGTCATCTCGCTCGGAGATTTGATCATCGCCAAGGAAGCGGTTGGACGGGAAAAAGACTTGCTGGCGGTAAAGGAACTGCGAGCGATCGCGGCGAAACGCGCTCAAGGATGAGTCCGAAATTCTCTGTATCCGTGCCATCCGTGTAATCTGTGGTTAAGGTCTGGAAATTGGTATCAGGCCTCCCCAATCGCCTATTTCAACCGCTACCCACAAGCCAGGAGCCACAAGGTGAGAAGGGAGGCCCGAAGGGTTCGATCGTTCCCCTACAATCCAAGATTCGCCCGATGTCTCGAACGGCTGGCTCGGCCCCACTCGCCGCAAACCCGCCGAATCCATCAGCGCCCTGCGTCCTTCGGCGAAATCGCAATCTACTCGTTTACCTCCGGCGTCGTCCGGTTACCCAGTGTCACCTCTCCCGTCGACGTTGCCGCCGACCTCCGACCTGCGGCGTCGATCGCCACCACCTCGAAACGATATGTCCCGCCCGGCGCCAGATTCTTCGCCAGCGCGAGGCTCGTCGCCCCCGCCTTCGTCTCGATCGGCGCATAGCGCTCGATCGCCATTTCCGGCTCCGCGGCCTTCAGCAGCACGGGAGTAACCAAGTATCGGATACCTGCGCTCTCGTGGCCGCCGTTCCCGCCCCGCCCGTCATTCCATCCCAGGGTGGCGCCCGTTCCGGTCGCGGTCACACGCACGTCCGTCGGAGCCGCAGGCGCAGCCGTCTCCGCTCCCGCCACTCCGCTCGAGGGAGCCCCGGGCCGGATCGTCACGGCCCAGGCCGAGATGCGTCCGGTCGCCGGTGTCAGCACCATCACCTGGTCGCGGCCGAGCGGCACGAGGCTGGTGTTGCCGCCGCTCTGGCTGGTGATCACGTACGCCTCGCTCCACTCGCGGCCGCGCCCATCCCACGACACGTGAATCCGGCAATGATTCTTCGTGTGCGCCGTGAGCAGCACCAGCGCACCGTTCGGCAAGAGCGCCACATTCGGCAGCTTTCCGGCCACCAGCCGCTTCTCCGGTCCGGCCAGCAATCGTTCGGGCGCGGACCAGGTGGCACCCTCGTCGGTCGAGCGCGCCGTCATCAGGACGCCACGCGCATTGCTGGCGGTGCGCACGACCGTCAGCAGCGATCCATCCGCAGTTCGCGCCACCATGTTCTCGAACCACGGCGTCGTCACCGCCACGCCCAGTGCCTTGAATGCGGCCGCCGTCGCCATGGTCGCGGCGACGTCCCAATTGCGCCCACGGTCCTTCGATTTCAACAGCACCGCGCGAGAACCTCCTGGACCCCATGAGTACGCCGGCATGAGCCACGCTCCATCACGCCCGACGAGAATCCGCGGCAGGGGTCGCGCGATCGGGCCGATCCCAGCCGCCGAACGCACCGTCGCGGTCTCCCTGCTCCACGTTGTACCGCCGTCGCGCGAGATGCCTAGCGCGTACCGGTGGGTGTAGAAACCGTCGGCGCCCGGCGGCTCCGGTTTCTTGGGATCCGGCAGGTCGCGGATGCCCAGCGCGACCAGCGTACCGTCCGCCAATTGATCCTGCCAAAGGTCGACCATGTGTTCGATCGGCGAATTGTCCGAGCCCGCCGTCCAGGTCTTTCCGTCGTCCCACGAATAGCTCAGGCCGGTGCCCGCCGTCTTGCCCCAGTCGTCCGGATGGTTCGGGTAGATCGCGACGACTTTCCGCCGCCGCAGGGCGCCTTCCCCCACCTCGTAGGCCGCGCCCCATCCTGCACCCGTGATGCCGGCCCGCTCGCGCACGATCGCCATGGGCGCCACCGTCACCGTGCCGCCCTCCGTGCCGCCACCGGGGTTCTTCGCCGCGCGGCTGCCCGCCGCCGTGCACAGCAGCGCCAGCAGCGCCGCCCCGCCCCGGCTCCGCCAAGACATCGTCCGCCGATCCCGAGGTTTCCGGTCATTCATAAGGAAGAGGTTCATGGATTCTGCGCCAGCACGCAACGGAAGCCGTGGTTGGCCGCGCGGTTTTCCGGCTCGAAGTAGATTCGCTCGGTCGTGAGCAACCGTCCTTGCGCCCGGCTGTTGAAGGCCGCGCCGCGCATCACGCGCTTATTTTCTCCGGGACGGTATTCGTCCTCACACCATTCATACACGTTGCCGCTGAGGTCATGCAGGCCGAGCGCGTTGGGCGCAAAGCTGCCGACGGGGGCCGTGAACGCGAAGCCGTCGTCGTAGGCCTTGAGATCCGTCGCGCCGCCGAAGCGGACGTCGCCGAAGTTCCCCGCGCCCTTGGGCGGCGGCCAGGTGGTTCCCCACGGATACTCCCCTTTTCGCTTGCTGTCCTTCTCCTCGGGCGTCGCCCCCGTTTCCCGATCGAGGCCAGCCGCCAGGCTCCATTCCGCGTCCGTCGGGAGGCGGTATTGCTGGTTTGGAGCGATCCGTCCCGCGGCGCGCTCCTTTGCCGTCAGCCAGCGGCAGAAGGCCCGCGCGTCGTGCCAGGATACTCCGCCCACCGGATGGTCGCCCGTTTGCGCGAAGCCCGGCGTGCGCCACGAGTACCCGTCGCGCACGCCAGCCACGCCGTCGACCCACGTGTAGAGCTTGTCCTCCGTCTTCCAGCCGCTGTCCGCCACAAACGCCGCGAAGTCCCGCACGCGCGTCTCATAGACGCTGATACGCACCCTGCTTTCCGGCAGCGGCACGAAGCACATTCCCAGGCTGTTCGTGGTTCGATCGATTGCCGGCGTCGGACTGCCGGCGCTGCCGACGGCCACCCCCAGGGCGGCCGCACCGCACACCGCCCGGACCAATCGGCAAGTTTCCTTCATCGGCGCCTTAGAATCCGATATCCGTCGAGACCGTGAGCGCCCGCGGCTGGTCGGTGAAGTTGGCGCCGTTGGGCCCCGCCCAGCCGCTCACCGCGTTGGGAAACAGTTTCACTTCATACCGGTTAAACATATTGTAGACATTGGCCTGCACCGACCAGTCGAAGCGCTTGTACTTGCGGTGGTAGCCCGCGATCGCATCGAACACCGCGAGGTTCGGCTTGTAGTGGGGAATGGGCCGCACCGTCGGCGTCACGCCGTTGGTGTAATAGTAATAGTAAATCGACTTCCAGGCCAGCCGGGCCGTGCCACCGATCCGGAAGCCCGCCAGCAGCCCGCGATCGAAGGTGTAGATGTTGGTGAAGTTGAGGCTGTACTTGGGTGCGCCCGTGTTGCGCTCACCCGCCTGCAGCACCGTGATGCTGCCGGGCGGCGGCTGGCTGCCGGGGTTGATCTGCAACGCGGTGATCGGCAGGCCCACCGCGCCCGTCAGGATCGGCCCGTTCGCCGGGTCCACCTGCCGCAGCACGTTGGCCACCGCCGAGCCGGTGTTGATCGCACCGGAGTACGGCACCGGGTTGGCGTAGTAGGGGTTGCCCGGCGTATTCAGCATCGCGATGGTCAGCGGGACGGCGCCCGCCGTGCCCGCCGGCACCACGGGCCGCGCCGCCGTGTAGGTGGGATTCACATACACGGGCGCGCCGTTGCGATAGGTCACCTGGCCCTGCGGATTCTGGTGAAACTGGTCGTTGTACACCTGGTTGTAGGTCCTGGTCTCGCCCACCCGGCCGTCGTTGAAGGCCGCCGAGAGGCGCATCCGCCAGTTCTTCCGCCTGGCGGGAGCGGCGGTCAGCATCATCTGGACGCCCTGCGCTTCGCGGGCGGCGTGCACCTGGGTGTTGGGCGTGTCGCCCATGCGGCCGTTCAAGCCGTCGGGATTGATCGCATTCAGCACCGCGCTCTGCGCCGCAAATTGCTCGTTCTCCGACTTCACGTGGTAGAGCGCGATCGTGCCCGAGAGATTCCCGTCGCGCGAAGTCGCCTTCAAGCCGGCCTCCAGCCCGATCCCGTGCGTCAGCTTTGGCTGCTCGCCGTAGGGGTCGTTGTTCTGGCCCACCTGGTTGTACGTATCCGATCCTCCGATATACGGATGCAGCCAGTCCAGCAGTTGATAGGTTGCACCCACGTTGTAGCTGAAGCGCCGGTTCCCCTGCTCGCCCACGCGCGCCGGCGTCACGATGCGATTGTAATATTCCGAGGCGCGCACGCCCGCCATCGTCGCCAGCCGCCCGCCCAACCACTCCGTGTGGTTGACCGCATAGGCGCCCTTCGTCGTGGTATGGGTAAACTGGTACACCGCGGTGTTAGTCGTCCCAAGCGGGTTGGAGGGCGAGATCAGCTTCGGGTCGACGATGTTGGAGACCGCCCGCGCGTAGTTCACCCCGTTGAGCGTCACCCGGTGGTCGGAGAGCATGCCCGGCAGCGGGTCGCGCACCGGCCCGTCGGCCACCGACCAGAAAAAGGCCGGCAGGAGAGTCCGTCCGTTGTTGGCTGCCACCGCCGGGTCCACGATCACGTTCCAATCGCGGTCCGCCTTGAAGAAGGCCGTGTACACCAGCCAGTTCGTGTTCTTGCTGTAGTCGACGCCGAGCATCGTGCGGCTGCGGGCGCGGCGGTTGAAAAGGTCCATCGCATGGAGCGCGTTGAAGCGCACGGCGTTCTCCCACATGCGCGAGTTGTTGCCCGAGTTCAGGTTTGCCGAGGTGCCGACCGCCCACTCTTTCAGAGGATTGGCCGCATGCTGCGGCGCGTAGAAGGTCGTCGGCAGCGCCACGGTCAGGTATTTCTGGAATGAATACCCGGCCGAGAGCTGCGTGGAGAGGGACCTACTCCACTGCGTTTCCAGGCTCAGCCGGTCGTAGTCGATGGTCGCCTTCGTCCCGCGCGTGTCGCCGTTGTACGAGGCGACGTTATCCCAGTTGAGATGCCCGTTGGCGATCAAGCCAGCGCTGCTCGCGCCCGTGGTGCTCGCCTGCAGTTGATTGCTAGCGAGGATCCAACCGAGGCTCTGGTTGTGCCTCGCGTCCACCGCCAGGCTGGTGGCGTTGAGGTTAAAATAGCCTGCGATGTTCTTCTCCCAGATCATTCGCTGGCCGTTGAGGCGCAGCGTCGTATTGAGCGGCAGCTTGACCGCGAGTTGCGCGTAGGCCCCCTGGAAGGGTCCGCCCAGGAAGTCGCGCCGCGACTTCAGGTCCTGGTTGATCAGCGAGACCCGAACCGCCCACTTCTCCCGGCCATAGGCGAAGTCCAGCTTCTCCGTCGCATGGCCGGTGTCGTTGATCCGGAAATAGAGGCTGCCCGACATCGGCCGGTCGAAACGCGCCTGCTTCGAGATCGAGTTCACGATGCCGCCCGGAGCACCGTTGCCGTAGAGCAGCGACTGCGGCCCGTTGATCACCTCTACCCGCTCCACATCGAAGCTCGCCACGAAGGTATCCGCGAGTCCCTTGGCCGCGACGAGGCCGTCACGCTTCGTCCCCGCCCGGCCGAGGCCGCGCAGCGTCGTGCTGCCCGACTCGATGCCGTTGTCCGAGGTCGCGTAGGCGGTCGCGCCGGTGCCGGAGCCTTCGTAGGATGCGCCGGCGGCGTAGTTGCGGATCATCGTATTGAGGTCGTCGATACCCACATCCTTGATGAAGGTCTCGTCCAGGATGTCGGCCGAGAGAGGCAGCTTGGTCAGCGGGACATTAAAACCCGTCACCGAGTTGGAGTTCAGCGTCGTGTAACTGTTGTCGTCGCGACTGGCCTCCACCTCGAAGGGGTTCAGCGTGATCGCCCGCCCTTCGGCGGAGCCAGGGGAGCCGCGTTCGCTGACCGCCTGCCCGGCGGCGGAATTGGTCAGGACGGACAGGAGGCTGCAGGCGAGGGCCAGGGAAAGGAGCCGGCGGAGGAGGGCGACGGGCATGGTCATGGCAGGCGGCGGTGGGAGAATAACGGTGGGGCGCACGGGCCGGGTCGCTGTGACCGGCGGGCTCATGGTGAGGCTGGGATGCTTATCCCCTTCGGCGCCGCCGGTTCAAAGGTTGTGCAACTTGGCAAAAGAGTTTTCATCCGGGCATGGCCAATCCGGCCCCATGGGGCTTCCAGCGGACAAGCGTGGTGGAGCAGGCGGCCGCGGCATTGCGTGACGCGATTCGCCGCGGCGAGCTGCGCGATCCCCTGCCTGGCGGCCACCAGTTGTCCCGCCAACTGGGAGTCAGCCGCCCCACGCTGCGCGTTGCCCTGCGCCGGCTGGCCGCGGAAGGACTGTTGCAGGTGCAGCAGGGCCGCCGGTCCCGACTCGCGACCCGCGTTCCCTCCCGCGACACGGATATCAAGCCCGCGATCTGCATCGTGTCTCCCGGCTCGCTGGCGTCACCGCTCAATCAGCAGCATCCCATCCTGCTCGAGATGCACGTCGAGTTCGCCGGCCGCGGCGTGGGCTGGGAAGCGGTCTTCGAACCGCGGCTGGCCGGCGCCCGTCCCGGCCGCCGCCTGGAGCAGGTGGTCGCGGCGCGCCCCCATGTCTGTTGGATTCTGTTTGCCGCAACCGAGACCATGCACCGGTGGTTTGCTGCCCGCCAGCTCCCCACCGTGGTGGTCGGGTCTTCGATCCCGGGGCTCAGCCTCCCCTCGGCCGATCTCGACTACGCCGGCATCGGCTGGCACGCCGGCGGGATGTTTGCCCGCCACGGGCATCGCCAGGTGGCACTGCTGCTGCCGGAGCAGCCGTTGCCAGGCGATATCGCCAGTCGCGACCATTTCCTGCGCTATTTCGCCCAGCGCGCGCCCGAGGCTCATCTCTGGGAGTGCCGTGTACCGGAGAATCCCGCCCAACGCCGCACCACGCTCGACCGCCTGCTCTCCGCCCCCCGGCGTCCCACTGCGATCCTCACGTTGCGTCAGGGTCTGACCCTCGCGGTCCTGCGCCATGCCCTGAGCCTCGGCCTGCGCATCCCGGCGGATCTCTCCCTCGTCTCGCGTGACACGCACCCCCTTTTCGATTCGGGCTTCCCCGAGCTTACCCGCTACAGCGGCAGCGCGCGAAAAATCGCCGTCCGCGCGGTGCGAATCGCGGTCCATCTTCTCGCCGGCCAGAAGGTCTCCTCGCGCCCGAGTCTCGTTACGCCCGCCTTCATTCCTGGCTCCACCCTCGGGCCCTGCGCCAGCTCCGCCGCGTCTTGAGCGCCTCGCACGCCGACCCGCCTTTCCGCGCCCCAATCCCCTCCGCGCCTTGACCGTTCACTACCGCCTGTCTTCGACAAACCATCGATCCCTTGAAGATGGCTTCGCGAAACGCTCGAGCATCCATCCCGGATCCCCATGACCCGCTGCCGATGTGGCTGCGCCCGCGCCGTTTTCTGATCGCTGTCGGAGCCGCTGCCATCGGTCTTCCCATCGTCTCGGAATTTTTCGCCTGGTCGTTCACTTCAGCGTCGCGGCGGCCGCTGCGCACCGCACTCGAACGATTTCTCGCACACCTATGAGGCGGTGCGCTTCACCTCGCGCGACGACGTCTCTCGCTCACGCAGGTTTTTCCCGCGGCCCGGCACGCTCTCGCCGTCGTCCTGCTGCACGGCCACTCCTCCAGCCGCACCCAGATGCTGGCCCGCGCTGATCCAGGAACGGGGAACGGAGCCAGGGCGAAGGAACGATGAAGATTGACCGTTTCGGGAGCCATTCGGAACGGCCGCCGGAAACGAACGGAGGATTGCCGGCCGGACGAACCGTGCTTCAGGGCCGGGCGGCGGATCCAGTCGGGGACGCCGCCATGGGATCGGGCACCAGGCTTGCAAGGTACTCCTCGAGCCAGGTGTAGCCACGGGGGCCCGCCTGTCGGCCGTCGCCGGGAAGACGGGGATCGAGCCCCTGCGCGACTTCCCACGGGTCGGGCAGGCCGTCACGATCGGTGTCAGCGGGCGCCGGGGACGAACTCAGGACCGGATATCCGCCCACGTCACGCGGGGAGTCAATGAGCTTGCCGCTGCGATTGCGGACGTCGGCGACCACGCGCAAGTCGACCGCGTCGCGGCGCAGCGAAGCGCCGGCGTACGCGAGCACCCGCTCGGCCGCGGCGGCGGCGGGCTCGGTCCGCGGCAGCGCGTTGCCCAGGTCAGCGGGACCGTCGGCGCGCCAATCGGAAAGTTTCCCCGCGTACTTGTAGCTCTTGCCGGGGCCGAGCCAGCGGACGAAGTCGAGGGCGGCGTAGTTGTCGCGCGTCAGGTCATCCCGCTGCTCGAAGACGTTTCCGCTCATGTAACCGCGGGCGAGGTCGGGCAGTGAGCCTTTCATCGCGATGGGCAGCTGGTCCAGGCGCGAGGTCGGGCCCGGGCGCCAGACATTGTTGATGCAGTTGATGAAGTGATCGCAGAAGTTCGTCGTGCCCGGAGTCGTCCAGTGGTAGATGAGGTTGTTGCGAAAATCCACGATGTGGCGCGGCGGTTCCTTCGCGCTACCGAGCGACGGGTGGCGGTCGCGGCAGCTGGCGATGAGGTTGTGGTGCAGCGTGATCGGACCAGAGAGGTCGCGGTACGAAGCGGCCATGGCGTGGGCACCCTTTTCATGGAGACTGTTGTTCAGCGCCTCGCTGATGATGCACCACTGGAGGGTGAAGTCGCCTCCACGGCGCAGGTCGTGCGTGCCGTCGATGGCCCAGCTCAGCGAGCAGTGATCGAGGATGACCCGCCGGATGTCGTCCGTGACCAGGGTGTCGTCGGCGCCGCTGGCTTTGGCGGGCCGGTCGTCCCCGAGGCGCAGGCGCAGGTAGCGCAGGACGATGTCGGTGGCGTTCTTGATCTGGACGGAGTAGTCGCGGATCGTGATGCCATCGCCAGGGGCGGTCTGGCCGGCCAGGGTGAGGAAGGATTTTTCGATCCGCAGGGCGCTCTGCAACCGGATCTCGCCGCTGACCTCGAAGACGATCGTGCGCGGCCCCCGGGCGGACAGGATGCCTTCGCGGAGGGAGCCGGGACCGGCATCGTGGAGATTGGTCACGTGGTAGACGTCGCCGCCGCGGCCGCCGCGGGCGAGCCGACCGAAGCCTTCCGCGCCAGGAAAGGCCGGCAATTCGCGCCTGCCGGAGGCTGCCGCGACTGACGCCGCTACCGCGGGGTCCGGGGCGAGGAGTGCGATCGCCAGAACCGTCACCCGCACGCCGACACGGCGGAGAACGGGAAGGCGAATCAGGGAAGGAAGTGGATCCATGAAAAATGTGCCCGGGATCAGCGGTAGCCTTGATGCCGACCGTATCCAAGCCAAACATCCGGACCGCCCGCTGGGCTCAGGCTCTCGAGGACGCACGGCGACGAATTCCGCCCGAAGTGCAACAATGCCAGCACCGGTCCGCGCCGCGGAAACTCGTCCTTGCTCTGCACCTGTGGAAACCGGCAGCCGACGCAGGCTGTTTGACCACAGCACGTCGGCCTCACTCACCGCAAATCGTCCAAATCCACCAGCGCCCTACTCCGCCTCGTTAATCAGGGTGAAGGTGAAGCTTGAGGTGTTACGGCAGCGCGGGCGGAGGAGGCAGCGGGCGCGGCGGGAACTGCCGCTCGAGCTGCGCCGCCAGTTCCCGAACCAGCGCCGCCGAGCCCGCGTCGCCGGACCGGTTGACCGTTTCGTCGGGATCGCGGTCGTGGTCGTAGAGTTCCTGCGCCAGGACGCGCCCCGTCGCCCACTCCCGCCACTGGGTGTAGCGGTGGCGCGCCGTCCGGAGGGAGTAGCCCATGGCCTCGCCAGGTCCCGTCAGGTGTGCCGGGCGGGGATGCTGCGTGAAGGCCCCGGCTTTCCCGGCCGCCCGCGGATTCTCGAGCAGGGGACGCAAGGTGGTGCCTTCGAGGCCGACCTTGCCGGGCAGCCCGCAGAGGTCGACGAGCGTCGGATACAGGTCGAGCAGTTCCACCAGCGCCGCTGAACGGGCTCCCGCCGATTTCATCCCCGGCACCGCGATCAGCAGCGGCACCTGGGCATCCAACTCAAAGTTGGACGTCTTGCCCCACAAGCCGTGCTCGCCGAGGTGGAAGCCGTGGTCCGACCAGAAGACGATCACCGTCTTCTCCGCGAGCCCGAGCCGGTCCAGTTCGTCGAGCACCTTGCCGACCTGGGCGTCCAGATAGCTCGTGCCCGCATAATACCCATGCCTCCATTCCTGGAACGCGGCTTCATCCTGACCGAGGCCTTCCCCCGCGCGGTGAAGCGCGATCGCGGGCGCGCCGGCCGGTCGTGCGGGGTGCCGGAGCGGCGGAATGTCCTCGCGGCGGTAGAGGTTCCAGTAGCGGAGTGGCGGATTGAAGGGCGTGTGCGGCTTCCAGAAACCGACGCCAAGAAAGAACGGCTCCTGGCGCCGGCTGACCTCCCGCAATGCCTGCACCGCGGCCGCCGCCACGCGCCCGTCGTAGTAGGCCTCGTCCGGCACGTCCCGCGCCTCGGCATTCCTCGCCCGGGCCTGGTTGGGCGGCGGGGCACCTCCGTCAACCTGCGCGACATCCTGGGCGTGGGTCGCGAAATGCAGGGTGGCGGGCACGCTCCACGAGAGGGGGTCGCCCTGAATCTTCGTCCGCCAGTTGTGGAAGATCTTTCCGACGTTCTGCGTGAAGTAACCGTGCTGCTTGAAATACTGCGGCAGCGTGACGACGTCCGGCACCGTCTCGCGAAAATGCGTCGGCAGGTTCCAGAGGCGCAGCGTGTCCGGCCGCAGGCCGGTCAGCAGCGACGAACGCGAGGGATTGCAGAGCGCCTGCTGGCAGTACGCGCGCTCGAAGATCACGGACCGCCGCGCGAGCCGGTCGAGATTCGGCGTCTTCGCGACGGGATCGCCGTAGCAACCGAGGTTCATCCGCAGGTCATCGGCCGCAATGAAGAGCACGTTGGGCCGCTGCGCCGGCGCCGCCATCCCGGTCGCGGCGGCGAGGAACAAGCCGGCCAGGGCACGAAGATTCGCCCCGGAGCTACGTCGGTTCCGCGGTTGGGCGTTCAGGGGGGATAAACCTACGGGGTCAGGCCAGTGCATGATGCTGTCACTGCCAGCGTCTCGCGTTGGAGCGAAGCGTATTCAGGTTTCCGAGATGCAATCTGCGGGCAATCCAGCTGAAGGAAGCGCACGCAGAGGGTCTGTACGCTGATTGCTGAATATCCACAGCGGTTCCACCTGGAGATGATGACGGTGTTGCGCGTTTCGGCCTGACTCCGTTTGGCATGACCAGTGAAACCGTCCGGGGCCCGAAGACCGACGTGACGGCAACCCCTCCCGCTCGATCTCGCTTCTCCCCGCGGGCGGTCAGCTTGGCGAGCGGAAGTGACGTTCCAGTTTGTCGGTGATCGTCGGTAGGAATTCCCGGAACTTCGGCTCCCATTTTTCCCGGAAGACCCGTTCGCGGCGCTTCTGTACCTCGCGTTTGATCGCCAGGACGTAGATCGCCGCCAGGGGCGCCGCCGAGAACATCCATATTTGTATGCGCTGTTTCGCGAAGACATCTTCATTGGCCAGCTCCGTGGTCAGCAACCCGCGCTGCACGACGTAGAATCCTCCGACGGCCACCACCATGGTCAGCAGCCACGCGGCCCAGCCCGGGAACGAATGCGGTCCGGCGAGTTCCGCGGTTGAAGCGGAGCTGAACTTGCCGGTCGAATGATTGTAGGCCAGCAGGAGCGTGTCGCGCCAGCGCACCAAGCTCAACAGTTCACCTTTCTTTGCTATGCCGTAGTCGTGAGTCGGTTCGAAGCGGCCGCCTTCGGGCGTTTCCACGGTGAAACTGTAATATGAGTGGGTACGCTTCGAGGTGGTCACCTTGTCTGGCGAAGCCAGCAGCGAACGGGGATCGTCCTTCGTCTCCTCCCGATAGGTTCTGGTGACCTTGTAGTTTACCGCATCGGCGCGCAGCACCTGGCCGCAATTGAGATGAACCGGATAGGAGCGTCGTATGACGTGCACTCGCCGGAGCGCAGGGGGAAGGGCAAAGGCGCCGGTCGGATCGCTCTCATCCTGTCGGTCTTTCCGACCTTTCAATAGCAGCAGGAAGGGGACCGCCAGAGCGACGAGCGCAACGAACCAGTTGGCGCGAAGAATCGCATCTCTCGTGAGAGTGAGACGGCCTTCCCGATCCGCTTTTCGGACGGCTGTCACTGCGTCGTGCGCATAGGCCGGCATGAACTTGCCGAGCACTTCGGCGTTGAATGTCTGGCTTCGTCGCAGGGCGTCGATCGCATCGAGCCGCGTCGGGTAGTCCGAGCGCGCCTTGGGGTTGAGCGAAGTCCAGGCCGCTTCGTAGAGCGCGACCTTGGCCGCGGCTTCCGGGACCAGCGGCGGTCCGGCCCGCTCCTTCAGTTTTCCGGCGAGTATCTGCAAGGCGGCGGCGCGCTGCCGTTCGTCGGAATAGACGGTCGTCACTTCTGCCACCGAGGGAAAGAACTCCGCCACTGCGGCCCGAACGCCGGGAGCGACGCGCGTTGCGGAGAGTTGCTTTACCCGGCGCTCGTACTCGGCGCGGGCCGCCGGCGCGGCGGCGGCGTACTTTGCCTGGATCGATTCTCCGTGTGCTCGAAGCCGATCCATTTCGGCCCGGTCTGCCGCACTCCCTCGTTCGAGGTTGATCTTGAGCAGCAGCACATCGTGACGCAGCGCAGTGGTCGCGTACTCCTCGGCATCGCGCCCCGCCGTTGTAAACTTGCCCACCTCCGCCGCGCGCAACGAAGGGACACTCCCTCCGGCTACGGTGAGAACAAGAACGCCACCGATGACACCGCGGCACCAGGAGCCCGCCCTCCTCGCGATCGATTGCGCGACCAGGCGAACGAACGAGGGGGAAAAGGGGGCGACGGGGCGATTCACGGATGGAGTGCAGGACTAGGCTGGACGAACGAATCGCATCAAACGCCGAGCATCAGGCCGGAGACTGGAGCGCGCGCGTCGTCCCGGTCGAGGAACCTCCGGTGGTCGAGGCGCGCGGCGACTGCGCTACGGTGCCACGTACCATTGGCCGTTGACCTTCTCGGCGTTGACCGCTTCGCGACGTTCCACGCCCTTCTTGGTCTTCGATACATAGGCAACGCGCGCCCTCTCCCCCTGAGCGTCCACTTGTGAAATAACGACGGTATCGAGTCCGCCCTCCAGCTTGGCGAAGCCCGAGGCGATGCCGATCCCCATGTCCAGCATCGTTGAAAAAGGTGAAGAGTGAGGCCTGAGGTGTTGGACTTCGCCCGCGCCCATCCAGGAACGTGGCCAAGGCGAAACTTGCAACGGCAGTACATCTCCCGGTCCGAAGCAGCCGCGCCTCCCTCAGTTCGGGCGGATGAGAGTCCTGCCGTCGACACACGACGGACCCGAGCAATCGGCATGTCTCGCAACGTTCGACTGCCGTTCCCGGAAGTACCATATCCACGTCGATCCCATAGCCGCCAAGCTGTTGAAAGAACCGATACACCTCACGTCCGCTGGGGCAGGCTGAGGCAGCGGTTGCAAGTTTCATCCTGACCCATCCCAGAAAGACCCACCGTCCCAAAAATTACGAATCGCGACTCCGGCCGTCATCCATCGGATCGTAACCGAACTCGCGGACGAGAGCCTCATGGAACCGGTCCCTCTCGTACGAGAGCGCCGCGCCTTCACCGCCGCTGGTGGCCGAACCCGCGTACCGGTCCATCCATTCCACGGCGAGTTTGAAGGCGGCGACGGCGCGGGGTTCGTTCCCGGCGCGTTGAAACGCTCTCATCCGCTGCGCGTACATTTCGGCGATCGAGCCGGCGACGCCAATATGGTCAATCGCGCTCAGCATTTCGTTCTCGATCTCTTCGAGTCGGTCCGGGCCCTCGGTGCTTTGCGCCGCACGCTTCCAGTCCGCGGTGTTCATGGGCGCAGGTTTCCTCTCCTCCCTTGGCGCGCTCGGGACGCTCGCCGGTGCGGGTTGTTCCGGAACTGGCGGCACGATCATCCTGCGTTGCGACTGATCGTGGAATGCCGGAATGACGCGGGGCGTGGTGACGTCCTCGCCCAGCGCAAAGAAGTCCTTCATGCGACCGACGCGCGGCCCGTCCGGGGCGCGGAGCGCGAACCGCAGTTGCACCCGCTCGCCGGCGCGCTCGAGTTCGATCAGGATCTCCATGCGCGCGTAATCCACGCCCAGCCCGCGCAGCACGGCGGTTTCGCCCGCGCGAACCGTCCTGCCGGCGAGATCCGTGAAGTCGCGCAGCACCGTCACGCGATGATCCACGCGGAGATGATCAATCGTGCACGCCATGATGCCTTACGCAACGAGCCGCTCGAACGTGGCCACGACGTCTCCGGCGACGTTCCTCAAGCGGGCCATGCAAATCTCACCGACTTCGGCGCGGCGGCCGAGCCGTCGGCCTGGCGGAGCTGGACGAACATCTCGATTTCACTCGGCTGACCGTTGGCGATGTGGACGCGGAACTGGATGCATCGCGGATCGCCCGCGCTGGGGTCGAAGCTGTACCCCCATTGAAACCACGGCCTGCCCTGGGCTCCGTTGGAGCGGGCGTTGCTCTTCATGGCCTCCGGTTCGAACACCGCGCCGGCGGTCTGCGTGGACTTGATGCGCACCCGCCAGCCCCAGCTGTCGGTCTCCTTGTACGCGACAAAAGCGTAGTCGCAGTTCAGCACCGCGTCGTAGGCGTCGACATAGGCGAGTTGCTGGTAGCTCGCGCCACCGGGAACGTTTGCGGGCGGTTCAACGAGTTGCGGTGGGTTGCTCATGGTCTGGAGTGGCGGGGGACGATGGCGGAAGACGACGGGATGATCCAGAGAATCCCGCGTCGCCCGGCCTGGGAGCGCGGACGTCCTCGTCCGCTTCTTTCAAAATGCGGACGGGGGCGTCCGCGCTCCCGGTGAGGTCAGCACCACCAGCACGATCATCCCGAGGAGGTAAATGCCGCCGAAGATCGCCCCCAGCCGCCAGAAGTCCCGGGCGGGCAGGTATCCGGAGGTCGCATACACCGGTCCGGGGCCGCTCCCGTACGGCGAGATGATTCCCATCAACCCGAGCGAGAGGCAGAGCATCAGCGCGAGGTGCCGTCCGTCCACGCCGGGAAGTGCGGAACCGGCGGCCAGCATCATCGGCAGCAGCGCGGTGGCATGGGCGGTCGTGCTGGCAAAGAGGTAGTGCACCAGGAAAAAGGCCACCACCAGCAGCCCGACGGCGGTTGCGGGCGGCAGTCCGGCAAGGTGTCCGGCGAAACCCTGCGCAAACCAGGCGACAAACCCGG
>CAZVEM010000107.1:0-16523 GCA_964626165.1 uncultured Nannocystaceae bacterium | reverse complement strand
ATCTGCATCAAGCTCGTGTTGGTGTCGACCTCTTGCGAGGGCAAGACCAGCTTGATTGCGACTTCTCGCTCGAGCTCCGGATCGTCAGCGAGCAAGACGACACCCATGCCACCTCGACCGAGCGTGCGAGTGACACGAAAGCGACCAATGACGCGGGGAAGTTCGCTCGCACTCGGGGCAATCGCGAGCGTTTCATCAGGTTCCATCGGCAACAACGGTACCACGCTCGGTAATGTGCTCCCAGGCGCAGCGGCAAGACGCCGCCGCGCGCGGGATCGCGCTCGCGAGGACAGAGCTAGGCCGTGGCCGCGTTGCGGCGAGCGGGCTACGCCGACTCGCCCAGACCGTGCGCCACCATGTCTGCGTATTCGCCACCCATGGCCATGAGCTCTTCGTGACGACCACGCTCAATGATGCGGCCTTCGGACATCACGAGGATCTGATCCGCGTGACGCACCGTGCTGAGTCGATGCGCAATGACCAGCACCGTGCGACCCTGGAGAATCGACTCCACGGCCTTTTGCACGCGTCGTTCGGTCGCACCGTCAACGCGCGCGGTCGCTTCATCAAGGATTAAGAGTCGGGGGCGACGTGCCGCGACGCGAGCAAAGGCGAGCAGCTGCGCCTCGCCAGCGGAGAGGGATCGGCCGCGCTCGCCGACCTGAAGTGAGGGTCCGCCGCGCCCCTCCAACAGTCCGCCGACTTGAGCGACCTGCAGCGCTTGCAGGATCGCGTCGTTATCGTCGCGGAGCCGTGCGTCGCCAAGGTGCACGTTAAAGCCGACGCTCTCATCAAACAGGAACACATCCTGCTGAACCATGAGAAGGTGCTCTCGCAAGGCCATCGGTGTGACGTCGGCGTGATTGATCGGCGCCTCGTTGTCGCGCGTCAGCAAGATCTCACCGGCCGACACGCCGACTGCGGCGGTCTGGGTGCCGTCGGCAGGACCCCTTGCCTCGGATGAACCCAGAGCGGGGCCCTTGGGACTCCCGGTCAGCCCGAGATCCGAGCCTGCCGCAATCGGGTCCGAGCCATAGAACTTGCCCAGCAGCCGGGCGAGCGTGCTCTTCCCGGATCCCGTACGTCCGACCACCGCGATCACCTGACCGGGTCGCACGTCAAAGGAGACATCGTCGAGCACGGGCCGCCCAGCCTGATACGCGAAGCTTAGGTGGCGCACCGACATGCCACCGTTCCAGCTCGGGAGCAGTTGATCGGCGGAGGTCTGCTGCACCTGCTCGCATGGCTCGTCGAGCAGCCCGTACACCCGCTCAAGTGAGGCGGCGGCGCGCTGAATGGTGGCGAGCTTGCCGGAGAACTCGCGGATCGGCACAAAGACGCGCTGCAAGTAGTCGACAAAGGCAAAGAGCGTACCCAGTGTCAGCAAGCTGACCGTGCTGCTGTCTCCGGTTCCCGTCACCATCGGCGCGGCAAACCAGATCATCAGAGCCACCGCGAACGCGGCGATGCCGTCCATGAAGGAGTAGAGCGCCGCGTCAAAGAAGTTTGCGGTCTTGGTCGCCGACAGGTAGCGCTCACCAAGGGCGCCAAAGGTGGTCTTGGCGGCCTCTTCGCGGCCGTAGAGCTGGATGACCGGCAGGCCCATGAGCTGCTCGGTCAGGTAGCCGGCACGCACCGCCATCGCCTTGCGCACCTCGAGCTGGAGGCGACGAAGCTGCTCGGAGAAATAGCGCACCAGCACGACCAAGATTGGAGTGAGCAGGAGGACCACGGCGGTCAGCCACGGACTCAGCCAGATCATGGCGGCGAGAATGGCCGCGATGGTCACCGCGTCGGTGAGGATCTGAAACACACCAAAGGAGAGCGTCTCTGACAGTGCCTCGATGTCCGATGTCGAGCGCGAGAGCAGCGAACCGATCGGGGTCTTGTCGTAGTAGGTCGAGGGCAGGCGCAGCGTGTGCGAGAAGACGTCGCGACGCAGATCACTGATCGTGAGGTGGCCGGCGCGCTGGAGCGCCCACACCTGCACGGCCGAGGTCAGAAACTCGCTCAGCACTGCCGCCAAGAAGATCAGGCTCGCGTTGCGCAGGCCCAGGTGGTCGCGCGCCGGCAGCGTGACGTCGACCGCGTGCTGGACGATCAGCGGCCGATAGGCTGTCACGGCCGCGACCAAGGGGATCATCGACAAACCAAGGAAGACCCAAGCGCGGTGCGGCTTGACCCAGGGCCAGAATCGCCGGAGGAGCGACCAGGTCGAGTGTGTCCGACGTTCGCCGCTCATGCGCCGACCTCCGTCGCGACACCGGGCGCGTGGCCTGCGGCTTGCGAGGCGAGTGGGGACGACTCCGCCGGCGCACGGCTCTGCCTGGCAGCCGCGAGCTCCTCCTCATGCGCACGCGCATAGGGTCCGTCCTTGAGCAGCAGCTCTTGATGGCGACCACGCTCGACGATGCGGCCACCTTCCAGCACGATGATCTCGTCGGCGTGCTCGAGCACGCTCGCCCGATGAGAGACGATGACGGTGGTCGGAGAGCCGCTGGCGGATCCGATCCCTCGAATCGCGGCCACCAAGCGGGCCTCTGTGCGTTGGTCGACCGCACTGAGCACATCGTCAAGCACGAGCAGGCTGGGCTCGCGGTAGAGCGCGCGTGCGATCGCCACGCGCTGGCGCTGTCCACCTGAGAGGATCACGCCTCGCTCGCCGACAACCGTGTCGAGACCCTGTGGGAGCTGGCGCAGATCATCGCTGAGCGCTGCGGCACGGAGGACTCGTTCCAGCTTGGGATCGTCGCGATAATCCGTGCGTAGCTCCGCTTGGGCCGCTCCATCTCGCTTGAGCGTGATGCCACGCAGCCAGCGAAACAGCCGAGCACCACCACTGACGTGCGCATCGCCGGCAGCGTCGGCAGCGAGGAGATGACCGGTGCGCTCGCCAAAGAGGCGAATGTTGTCGCGCAGCGTGGTCGAAAACAGGAATGACTCCTGAAGGACGACGGCCATCGACTGACGAAGGCTTGCCAGATCGAGCTGCGACGCGTCGTGCCCATTGACGAACAAGGTGCCCGCAGGTGCGCCCGCGCTCCCGGCGATGAGATCGACCAAGGTCGTCTTGCCAGAGCCCGTCGCTCCAAACACGCCCAGCGTCTGGCCTGGTCCGAGGTGAACGTCGATGTCACGCAGCGCCGGCTGCTGCGCGCCGGGATGGGCGTAGCTCAGTCCGCGAAGCTCGAGGCTCGGCGGCCCGTCCCACTTCATCTGCAGCGGCCGTTCGGTGACACCGGGGTCCGCACTGAGCAGCGCGTCGACACGAACCAGCGACAACATGCCGCGCGAGATCGTGGCAAAGACCCAGGCCAGCGCCGTCAGCAGCGCGACCAGACCGAGGAGCAGCGTCGTGAAGGTCGCGAGGTCACCCACACGGAGGGTGCCTGCGATCACGCGGTTGCCTCCGACCCACAAGACGATCGCGGCCGAGACGAGTCCCGCAACACCAAGTACGGGCATCGAGAAGGCCCGCATCGCGGCCAGCTTCATCTGTCGCGCGAGATACACGTCGTTGCTCTGGCGAAAGCGCTCCATCGCCGCGCCCTGTGCGGAGAACGAGCGGATCGTCGCGATCCCCGAGTAGCTCTCCAGCACGCGGTCCGAGAGCGTGGCGAGATCCTTCATCGAGTCGCGTACGAGCGCGTAGAACTGATTGATCGTGTAGCGCATGTAGAGCGCGCCGATGATGATCGGGATCGCGCACAGCGCCGTCAGCGACAAGTCGGTGCGTGCCATCTGCCAGATGTAGAGCGGTACCGCGACCGCCACATTGCAGATCTGCAACAGCGCAAAGCCGACAAGCAGTCGCACGGACTGCAGCTCGTTGATCGCGACCGAGTTGAGCTCGCCAATCTTGTGGTCGACAAAGAAAGGTCGCTGCAGCTTGACGAGGTGCGCAAACAAGTCGTTGCCGAGCTGGTACTCGATGTCGCGACCCGGATTGAAGAACGCGATGCGCGATGCGGTGCGGGCGATGATCAACAAGACCGCCCAGATCATCAGCTCGAGCGCAAACCAGCGCGCACCGGCGAGCGCTTGCGGACCGGCGTCCTCAAGCACGTTGAGCGCGTCGCCGATCAGCCTTGGGATGCGAACTGCGAGCCAGTTCGTGGCAAAGAGCAACACCAGGCCCAACGCGTAGCGCGGCAAGAACTTCTTGGCATGGCGCCCAAGCGTCCGTCGCGTGGCCGCCAGTACGCTCACCCGCGTTGCGTCAGCGATCTCCTCGCTCATGTTGAGTTGGCTGGGGGAATTTGCGCTCGGGCTGTTGCGGACTTGCCGAGTGCGGCTGGCGGCCCGTCCGCCGACGCTTACTTGGACTTGGGCGGAACGTAGCCCGGATCCGGCGAAAGCGTATCGTCGACCTCGATCTCGTCGAGCCGCTTGCTGACGTCGGCGGCGTCCGCACGGATCGACTCAAGAACCTTGGCGAAGGCTTCTTGCTCCGTCACGCCGGGTCCAAGACCGCCGTTGAAGTCCTCCCAGGTCCGGAACAGCCGACCAAGTACGACCTGCGTCTCGCCGCCCTCTGCGCCTTTTCCGGTGAGCGTGTCGTAGGTCTTGGTGATCGCCTTGACCTTCTCGTTGTACTTCTTGGCGAACTTCTCAACGTCGGCGTCGGTCTTCCACTTTGGCGCAGCCTTCTCAACCTCGACGAGCGTCGCCTCGATGGAGGCAAGCAGTGCGCGGTATTCCGGCATCCGGGTCTTGACCCATTCGCGCGCGCCCTTTTCAAAGGTGGCCGCGACCTCCGCAGCGATCTCGTCCTGGGTCTTATGTCCAGCTTTGCGCCGGGCCTCCGCGAGCTCTTCGGGGCTCATCTCCGGACCCTCCTGCTTGAGCTCCGAGAGTGAGCGTGACTTTTGCGGAGGCTTTTCTTCCTCGGGCGGGGGATTGCATCCGCTGAGCACGACGCACGCGCAGACGAGGCCGGCGTGAACGGCCCACACTCCAGCGCGAGTGGATGTACGGGTGCGAAGAGCGGTCGTCCAGTTGAGCATCGCGCCAGAGACTACCAGGTTGTGCAAGAACCTCAGGCCGAGCAACGTCACGGGCGTGGTATTTTGCACAATCCACGCGGCGCAGCGTTCGTAGACATCCGCACGGGACGCGGGATGCAGTCGGACGGCACTCTGGCAGCACGCTGGACGCTGCGTACCTTGGTGGTGCGTCGAGGAGAAGCGTGAAGGGCACGGGTCCTCACAGCGACGACCTTTCCGGCGCGCTCTGGTGCCTGGCCGCGGGATCGCTCACTGCGTACACTGCCGCCATGCGCCGCACCGTGAGCTCGTCTCCGACCCTATCTGTCCTCGCGCTGGCGGGCACCATGGCGACCGTGCTGCCCGGCTGCGGCGGGTCGAGGCGCCCCGTTGCCCCGGACGAGGCCGCGCCGGCAGCTGCGCCACCACGTGACGAGCAGCCGGTCATTGTCGACGCAGCCGACTCCCTCCCCTCCCGACCGATCAAGATCACCGCAAGCGCGCGAGAGGTCGGCGCCCTCTTTGATGCCTTTGCGAGCGCCTCCAAGACTTGGCTACCCGAGCAAGTCGATCCGCGCCGTGAACTCAACGCGATCGGCATGCAGCTTGGTCTGGGGCCCAGCGCGCTCGACATGTTTGATCTTCGCGGGGTCTTTGTGTTTGAGACCGACCAAGATCCAAGCGGCAGCGGTGATGCGCTTGGCATGCGGATGCGCTTTCCGATGAGCGCCAATTTTGCGTTCGCGGACCAGCTCGCCAATACGCTGGGCTTTGAGCCGGTCGATGGCAGCACTTGGGTCTTCGCGGGATTTGGAGATCCGCTCTACGCCTCACAGCGCGGCACAAATCTCTACGCCGCATCCAGCCGCTCTGACCTCGCGCAGGCCGGAGCCCTTGATTCTGTCGGCACGACCGGTCCCCGCGTGCAACTACGCGCGACCGACTTGCCGCCCAAGCTCGGCATCGGCTCGCGCTTCCTGGGCGCCGGCGGCAACGTCAGTGCGGCGTTGGAGTCCGTGCTCGATCAAGCGACGGCCGTCTCGATCGAAATGGACGCAGGCCTTGACCGCGACGGCGTCGTCACCGTGACAGCGACCGCGCCGTTTCAAAAGCTCGGCCTTGGCATGCTCGGCGCCCCTCTCAAGACCGACTCGAGCCTCAGTCATGCGTTGCCGCAGGGTGCCGCCCTTGCGCTTGAAGTGTCGCTCGGTTCGCAATCACTGACCCATCGGAACCTCGATGCAGCGCTGCGCACCGACGAGTTGCCCACGCCCTTCGCCAAGCCGGTTCGCAGCGCCCTCGATGGCGCGCACCAGCTCTTGGACGTCCTCGGGGAGCGGGCAATCGTCGCGGTCTATATCGACAAGCGCGGACAGCTGAACCTGATCGCGGGCGCACGCGTGCGCGACGACGCGAAGGCGAGTGAGGCCGTTCGGACCACGCTCACCGGCTTGCATGGCGCGATGCGGGCACACATCGCGCTGATCGGCGACGACGACGATGCCACCTACAGCGCGACGCTCTCGACCGGCACCCTCGCGCTGGGAAGCGCCAAGGGCGATGAGCTGCTGGTGACGCTGCCGCTGGCGATCACGGAAAGCGATTTCGGCGAGGTCGCTGCGCCTTTGATCGGAAGCGCCGGGAAGGGCGGCAAGGGCAAGCGAGCCAAGCAGCAGCTCAAGGTTGTCTCGTTTGTGCAAGACAACACCGTATGGCTCGTGGTCGGTCTTGATGCCAAAGGCACCGCTGCGGGAATCGTTCGCGGCAGCGTTGGCAAGGATCTGGAAGCACAGGGCGGTCTGGGCAAGGCGCGCGCGCAGGGCCAAGGTTGTCAGCTTTGCGCGACGGCAGACCTCAAGGAACTGCTCCGCCTCTATCTGGTCGTGGCGCAGGCGGCGGGCGAGACCGGTGACGCGAGCAAGGCGCTGGCAGAGCTCGGCCGCGCGCGGATTGAGAGTTCGATCTCGATGGGTGCCCGCGTCAGCGCCAGCGATGGCGACGCGAGCCTCATTCTGCCCAAAGAGGTGCTCTACGCCGATCCAGTCGCTGTTGGCAAAGTTCGACAGCTCGTCATGTCGGCGGCTCCCGACGAGTCGACGAGTCGCGCTGCGGGCAAGAGCGCCGGCAAGACCAAGGCGAAGCCGTCGAGGTAAGGTGCAGACAGCTCCGCCTCGGTTGACTCGCGTGCGTCAAGATCGCTGATGCGGATGACGCCGCCCACGCGGTGGTCTCGCGCCCACACGCGAAGGCGTCGCATGCCCTATGCTGCCGCGCGTGGATCTCAGCATCATCGACGGTCTTCACCCAACCTTTGAGCCCGAGCACGGCCTCTTGCTGCTGTCCCTCGATCACGGCAAGGCCAATGAGATGGGCACCGAGCAGCTCGCCGCGTTGGAGCGTCTCTGCGATCTTGTCAACGCAGATCAGCGAATCCGCTGCGTGTGCACGCGCAGCACGAAGACGACGCCCTCCGGCAAATCGGTCTTTGTCGCGGGCGCAAACGTCACGGAGCGATCGGACTGGGATGATGCGCGGGTCAAGAAGCATGTTCGGCGCCAGCGCGCCGTGATGGAAGCGCTCAGCCACCTTCCCGCGTTCACGGTCGCGGTGGTCGATGGTGTAACGCTGGGGTGGGGTGTCGAATACCTACTCACGCAGGACTATGTGCTGTCGACATCGCACGCGAGCTACGGCCTGCCCGAGACCGGCCTTGGTATCTTGCCCGGCGCCAGGGGAACCGCAGAGCTCGCAGCCCGCGTTGGCCTCGCGCAAGCGCTGCGGCTTGGATGCACCGGTGAGCTCGTGCGAGGCGATGAAGCGCTGCGCATCGGGCTCGTGCAAGAGATTCACGGCGACGCGGTCTCATGCCTGCAGCGCGCGCGCGAGCTGTCGATCTCACTGCTGCGTCGATCGCCGACCGCCGTCGCTGCGTACAAGCAGGCGCTGCTCGCCGCGCAGGGTCGACCGAGCGCCGAGCGCCTCGAAGAAGAGGCGCGCGCGTACGAGCTGTGCGTCGACAGCGGCGAGGCCGCCATTGGCCGGGCCAGCTTCGCAACCTCGCGTGGCGGTGCGATCCCTCCCTGGGGTCCTCGCGTCACCAAGTCACGCGGTTAACCGAGCCAAGGTGGCGCCCCTCCCCTGTTCACCCCGCGATCACTTGGCTTTGTGCGGCGAATTTCGATGCAACGGCTCATCCAAGGTGGGGCATGATCCGCGCGATTTCGCGCCGGTCACAGGCCGATCGGCGCGCTCACGGCGTTTCACACCAGGTCGATCCACAAGCGATTCATTGATTATTTTTTGAGCATTCTAGATTACAGTTTTTCGGCGTGCTAATCTGAAGCTCGACTCACCTTGACGAAGCCCCTGTCTGGCTCGCATCGTCCCCGAGCGATAGAGTCCCGCGCCGCCTCCGCCTGAGCCCTCCATGACCTCTACCACTGAGCAAACGCCGAAGGCGGACGACGGGACCGAGCTCCCAAGTCGCATCGCAGGCCGCTACGTGGTGAGTTCGCTGCGCGGTCGGGGCGGTTTCGGCGCTGTCTACGAGGCCTTCGACCTCATCGACGAGCGTTCCGTCGCCATCAAGGTCATTCGTACCGACGCGAACATTGACCCTCGCGCGACACGAAGCAGCCATCTTAACGAAGGCAACAGCGAGTACAGCCAATTTGGCGGCTCCGGGCGCCGCCCGGTCACGCGAGGATTCGGCACGACCACGACGCCCGGTGGCGCCTCAGGTGGTGCTCACGATCTCACGCAGGCCTTCAAAGATGAGTTCCGCCTCCTGACGCAGCTGCATCACGCGAATCTTGCTGAAGTCTATGACTTTGGCCGCTGTGATGAGCTCGATGGCGTCTACTTCACCCAAGAGCTGGTTGAAGGCCCCTATCTCACTGAATTCTTCGAGAACGCCTCGCGCGAAGCGATCGTCGACGTCTTCGTCCAGATCACGCGCGCGCTCGATTACATCCACGCGCTGGGCATGGTCCACGAGGACATCAAGCCCTCGAACGTGCTGGTGACGCAGGTCGGTGGCCGGCCGCAGGCCAAGCTCATCGACTTTGGTCTTGCGCGTGCGCTGCGGAGTGCCCCGGAGAGCCCCGACGCCGAAGGCGGTACCCTGACGTTGCTGGGTACGCCGGGCTTCTCCGCGCCCGAAAAGGTCCGCGGCAAGAAGACCGATCACCGCTCCGATCTCTACTCGCTTGCCGCAACGATCTATGCCGCGGTGCGTGGGCAGCGGGCTTTCCCCGGCAAATCCTTCCAAGAGGCCCTCGGCCACCAACTCGACTGGCGTCCTGAGCTCGCCGGCGTGCTGTTGCAACGAACGGGCCCGGTGGTTGCAGAGCTCATCGGCCGGATGCTGCATCCCGACGCCGAGCACCGCCCGCAGAGCGCCCGCGCGGTGGTGTTAGAGCTGCTTCGCCGCGAGCACGGCACGATCACGGACAAAGGCGACTCACGCCAAGATCGCCAAGAGTTCGCGCGCGTCCTGGTCGAGCATCTCCCCTTCGTCGATCGCGCCGGGCAGCTCGACATCCTGCTGACGCGGGCCAACGAGATTCTGCTCCCGAAGTCCGACGCCAGTGCCTCGCGAAGCGGCGCCCGGGCACACCCAATCCACACGCTCTTCATCGAAGCGCCCGAGGGCATGGGCAAATCCCGCCTTCTGGCGGAGTTCCGGCGCGAGATTCAGCTCGGTGGCGGCATCTTCGTAGAAGGCTCTTGCTGGATCTCGGAACGATCGGCGCTTGGGCCCTTTGGTCCGATCGTGATGCAGCTCGCCAGCGCGCTCGGTGACCGCTCGCCGACGGCCGCGCGTTTTGAGGACTTGATCGCGCTCGCTCGCGATCGGGGCACGGACAGCCTCGTCGGCAGTCGTCTCATCGAGTTCTTGATCGCTGCGGCGCAAGAGCGGCCCTACGCGCTGCACCTCTCGGAGCTGTCGAAGGCGGCGGAGCTTGAGCGGATCATTCAGCTCACGCACGCGCTTGAGCACGAGCGCCCACCGATCGTCTTTTGCTGCACCACGGTTCCCAACAGCAAGCTGGGAGGCGAACTGCGCACGCTCGCGAGCGAGCGCGTCGCCGAGCTCTGGTCGCTGCGTCCCTTCACGACCAAGGAGATGTCCGAAGTGCTGATCGGCATCCTGGGGGATGGGCCGTCGATCAAAGACACGGTTGCACTGCTCGACAAGCTCACCGGTGGTCACCCGCTGAGTTTCCGCGAGACCCTACGCGTCTTGATTGAGGAGCAAGTCCTCACTCGCGAAGGCACTGGTTGGGTCCTGCGCGGCGCTTCCACGGCGGCCGAGGAACTCCACAAGACGCTCGCCCAACGCTCCGAGGCGCGCTTGGATGGCCTGGGTGTCAGCGCCTGGGAGGTTGCGAGCATCCTCCTCCTGATCGAGACACCGCTCGATGAGGACTTGCTCGCGAGCCTGAGCGACCTGCGAAAGGAGAGGTTCCGGCGCACGCTTGAGCGGCTCGAAGGCGAGGGGCTGATCGTCCGCACGGCAGCCACCGGCCGCAGCCTGGTCTCGCTCGCGCACGAATCGGTTCGGGAGGCCGTTCGACGACGCTACGCGGAGACGCTGGACGAGACTCGTCTCGATCTTGCTGCCGCGATCGACGAACTCGAGAGCGAAGAGCCCAATCTCATCTTCCTCCGCGCGCGCCTCTTGGACGACGCTGCCACGGGGCTCGAAGGTGTCGACGAGCTTGAGCAGGCAGCGACCGCTCTGATCAAACTTGGTCAGCTTAACTTTGCGGCCCAAGTGCTCGACCGCATGATTCATCGCTTGCGACGCCACGGCGGCCCGAGCAACCTCCAGCGCCTCCTTGATACGCAGTTGCGGCTCCTCAACTCCACGCCGGGAAGCCTCGAGAACGTGATCGCAGAGATGCGGCACTACGAGGCGGGCGTTCTGATTTCGGAGATCCTGCAGAATCACCGAGCAGAGTCGCTGTTCTGGTTGGGCTTGGCCGATCGCAGCCATGCCGAGGGCATCGGCCTTGAGTTTGGTCTGGAGCGGCTTGAGCGAGCGGCGGAGGCTGCTGTTCGCGCCAACGATCGCGTGCTCTCGCTCCGCATCGCCAATCGACGCGCGGAGGCCTTGATGCAAGCCGGTGAGATCGAGGCCGCGGGGCAGCACTCCCGCCAGGCGATGCAGATTATGGAGGCGCCCGAGGCGACCGACGGCGACATCAGCCAGATCGTCGGTGTGCGACTGCGCTGCCTGTCGCTCAGCGGGCAGCTCGGCGAAGCCCGACGCCTCCACGACATGGCCCGTCCGATCGCCGCGCGTGTCCCCGTGGCACATCGAGGGAGCTATCTGTCGGGGATCGCGTTCCTCGCCGTGCTGGGTGGTGAGCCGACGCGCGCGATCCCAGAAACCGCGCAGGCCGTCGAGGAGCTGCGTGCCGCCAATCTACCCCGACTCTTGGTCACGCCGCTGCACAACCTCGGCGACCTCTATCTCCGCGCGGAGAACTACGAGCGGGCGGCGGACGCATTCCGCGAGTCAGTCGCCCTTGCGTCGCTTTACGGCATCGAGTCGATGATTCAGCTTAATCGTGGCTTCCTCGGCTACGCGCTTGCGCGGTTGGGCGACGTCGACCAGGGTGCCGCCTTGCTTGCCCAGGCCCGTGCGGACTTCGACCGTCGCGGCGACGACCAAGTCACGCTGCAGCAGCTGCGCTTGCTTGACGCCGAGGTCGCACACATGGCCGGTCAGAGTCCGCGGGCTCGACGTGAGCTGGAAGAGATGCTGGCCGACTTCCACGCGAGCAATGAGGTGGCGCTCGCCCAGCAGGCCCAGGATGCGCTCGCCCGAATCGAGCGCGACCTCGGCCACGGCTTTGTGTCGCCCGACCAACACGAGCCGGAAGACTCCGACCCCGACCTCGACACCGTGCGCACCAAGCCGATCCGCTAATCGGCCTTGGGGCCCGAGTGTGGTGGTGGGTGCGTGCCCCGCGACATCGTTTCGTGCCAGGCCGACGAGGGCGATCAGCCGGGCGCCGAGGGCTTTGCAACGCATACGGCTCATGGGTCCAATCCGGGAGGGTGGTCCAGCCGACGGCGCACAATTCAGGTGAGCGAATGTGGGCTTGTGCGTGATCGTTGCGCTGGGCCACGCTCACCTTGAGGTCTGGCCGCCGCCCGCTGGGCGTGCTCGCCTCCCGACAAGTCTCCAATCCGTGACAAGAAGTCACGACGATGCGGAGCCACGCACCCTGCTAAGCTGCGGACGCGTCGTGGGCGAAGCGGAACGTAAAGACAGCGATGGGCTGGAGGACATGGAGGGCCATGTCCTCATGGGTCGCTATCGCATCGATAAGCTCCTCGGGCGGGGAGGCATGGGCGCGGTGTATCGCGGCCATCAGCTCACGCTCAAGCGAGACGTTGCGATCAAGGTCTTGCACACGGCGCTCGCGAGTAACGAGCAACTGATCAAGCGCTTCGAACGTGAGGCGCAAAGCACCGGCCGACTCGAGCATCCCAACATTGTGCAGGTGCTTGAGTTTGGTCGCGAAGGCAATGACCTGCTCTTCATCGTGATGCAGCTGCTTGAAGGCGGCGAGCTGGTGTCGGTGCTGGGCCAGCCGATGGATCCGATCCGCGCGACCCAGCTGATGATTCAGATCTGTCGCGGGCTGGAGCACGCGCATAGCCACGGTGTCATCCACCGCGATCTTAAGCCGGAGAACGTGTTCCTCGTGCGCGACCACGAGGGTCGTGAGCTCGCCAAGCTCGTCGACTTTGGCATTGCCAAGGTCGTCGGTGGTACCGACGAACACGGCGAGGCCATGACGCGCATGGGCATGGTCTTCGGGACGCCGGCGTACATGAGTCCCGAACAGGCCACCGGCGTCGAGGTCGACGAACGCACCGACCTCTACTCGGCCGGTGCGATGTTCTACGAGATGCTCGCAGGACGTCCACCCTTTCAGCACGACGATCCGATCGCGCTGATCCGCATGCAGGTCGCGGTCGACCCCGCGCCGCTTCCAGAGAGCGTTCCGGCAGAGCTGCAGCTGATCGTGGGCAAGCTCTTGCAGAAGACCAAGGCAGATCGCTACGACTCTGCGACCGCTGTCCGCGAGGCACTTGAAGCGTTCCTGGCCGCTGCGATCAGCGGCGTCATCAACATCGGGGACATGACGGGAAGCTACGCCGCGGGCTCGGTGGTGCGTGCGCCGCTGATGCACTCCTCGCCGATGACCTTGGGGCCCGCGTCCACTGCGATGGCACCGACGGTCGCCGCAGGCCTCACCGCGGGCTCGGGCGCGCGCCCGGCCAACATGACAGAGAGCGAGCTCGTGGCGGGGCGCAGTGGGCCAGCCTTCGCCGCCGGCAGTTCGACACTTGCGAACAGCCTGTCGGGGCTCACGCGAACGCACTACATCGCGGGTGCCGGCGGACTTCTCGCGGTGATCATCATCGCGATGCTGATGATGCGCCCGGGCACGCCGGCGCCGGGCGCCGACGATGACGCCGGCGCCGGCACGGGCAAAGACGCGTCCGCGCTGCTCAAGACCGGTGACGAGAATCCCGATAGCAAGGCCAAAGATCCCGATACGAAGAACGGAACGGCCGCGGGTCTTGTGGCGTCGGCCGGACTGCTCCCCGTCAATCCACTCTCGGACGCTGCGAGCAAAGAGGTGGTCTCCGTCGTTGACGCCGCGACCTTGGCCAACATCGACAAGCAGCTCTCAGCGAAGAACATCAACGCTGCGCTCGCGCTGATCCAACCGCTGCGCGACGAGCATCCCAAAGACCCCATCTTGCTGTGGCGTGAAGGTCGAGCTCTCGCGCTTGCCGGGAAGAAGAAGACCGCGGCGCTCACCCGCTACGGTGAGGCCGCGGAGGCTGCTCCGGCGCTGCTCGACGACCGCCAGTTCTACGCCGAGCTCTACGACCTCCTGCAAGAACGGCTGATTCGCGGCGAAGCTGTCAACTTGGCACTGCAAAAACTCGGCGTGCACGGCATGCCCTTCCTGCTTGAGCGCATCAACGAGCCCGATCCCAATCGTGCGCTCAACTATGTCGATCGCCACCGCGTGCTCGATGCCCTCAAGGACGAGGACAGCTACTGGGCGCGCGTAGACCATGAGCTCAACCAAGCGCGCGATCTCTGGCAGGCTCGCAAGACGCAGACCCCGTGCACCGACTTTGGCGCCGCGCTCAAGTCCGCGGACGAAAAGCCGAGCGTCTATCTGCTTGACCACGTGCGCTCTGTCCCGGTGCCGGACGCCGTGGGCGACGACGAGCCCGCAACCTGCGAGAACCTCCCTAAGCAGCTGGCAGATCTGCAGGCCAAGTACGAGCAGCTCTACGCCGCGACCGGGGAGGGCGAAGGCTCCACCGGTGGCACGGCCGCAGGTGGCACGGGCGAAGATAGCGGTGGAGAGCCCGCGAGCCCCACCGCGGAAGCGAAGGCCTCCGGCACCAAGACCACCTCAAGCAGCAAGTCCTCGGGGAGCAAGTCCTCGGGGGGCAAACCCTGCAAGAAGGGCTTTGCTGGCGGCATCTTCAATCCAAAGTGCAAGAGCAAGTGAAGTTCGCAGATTCGATCGCTCGTTCTCTTCGCCCATCTCGCAGCACAAGTCGCCGCCATCTGACGCAACGCGAGCCGATGCGACGCGAGCGCCTGACGGGGATGTTGACGACGGGGCACTGGAGACGGGCACTCGCGCTCGCCGCTGGGATCGCGAGCCTGGCTCTCACCGGCTGCGCGACCGCGGAAGAGGACGACCGTGCCAGCGTCGTGCCTGCGCCATCGCGACCCGGCGAGAGCATGGCCCAGAGCCTGCACCGCCATGGCGTGCGCTGCATGGACGATCTCGAACGCCACGATTGCGCCGAGAAGTACCTCACAGAGCTCGTCGAGCTCGATCCAGGCGAGCGCGAGCTCGTCGGCGACGCGATCTTCCGCTTGGTTCGAATCAAGCGCGCGCGCGGTGAGGAGGAGGAGATCAAGAAGCTCCTCCGACACTACTGGGAACTCGGAATGTCGCGTCCCGCGGCCGGGAACATGCCTTGGGGTGCGAAGTATCTCCCGCCGGAGATCACGATCGCGACGCTCGTCGACGTCAAGCGACTGCGCTCGTCGTTCTTCTTCCGCCAGCTCAGCGTTGACGCACGCGACACGATGTTTACCTGCGACGAAGCTCGCCGCAAGGAACTTGAGGAGCAGCGCGAGGCTAGGAAGGCGCAGAAGAAGGCCGAGCAGGAGGCCAAGGCAGAGAGCGAAGGCGACGGTGGCAAGGGCAAGAAGGGCAAGGGCGACGACGAGCGCAAGTCTCGTCGCCCCGAGCGCAAGGATCGACCCGCTCCGCTTGGCGACAAGGGCCTATGCGAGCTGGGCAACGTGCTGGGCCGCTCTGACCTGGTCCAGTGGAATCGATTCTTCATGGCGCAGAGCCATGCGGATCCGACGATCTCGGTCGTGGTCGGACAACTCGACGATCTCGACGCCCTCCTGGCCGACGGTGTCGGTCGTGGCGCGCTCAAGCAGCTTGGCGAGCGTCAGTATCGACTGACGAGCTTTGAGTACAACAATGCGGCGGTCGACCTGCTCGTGCTCGACCGCAACGAGGCAACGTTGGTACCCGCGAGCCTGGCGGCGCCGATTCTGGAGAGCCGGGACAAGGTCGCCTCACGCCTCAACGCCGAGCTCGAGCAGCAAATCTCCCAAGTGCCTGGCGACTCCGTGTTCTACACAACCGTCACCCGCGCCGGCATGGAGACCTTTGTCGGTGAGTTGGGTGCGATCGGAAAGTTCCTGCCCTCGCCCGAGGGTCTCCTCATCTCCTCAGCCTGCTACGCGGACGCCGGCATCTTCTTCCGCATGCCGACCAAGGACCGGCTCAAGATGCAAATCTTGGTCGCGATTGCGCGCAAAATTCTCGCCAATCAAGCGACCGAGGCCGCCGAAAAGGGCTCCGAGCAGGCGAGCATCTACGAGCAGATGGACATCAGTGAGAGTCCCGACAAAGCAGCGCTGATTTTCTCGCTGATCCTCACGCGCGGCCAGGTCGAGAGCATGTTCCTCAGCGGCTAAGACCGGCCCTCTGCGGCGCGTCGGGGCCCCAAGCTGGTACGCTGCTGCTATGTCCGCGCCGACGATTCGCGCCCCCCGTGGGACCACACTGAGCTGCCGTGGCTGGCAGCAGGAGGCGGCCCTGCGCATGTTGATGAACAACCTGGACCCTGAGGTCGCCGAGCGCCCCGCCGACCTCGTGGTGTACGGCGGTACCGGCAAGGCTGCGCGCACGTGGAAGGACTATCACGCGATCGTCGCCACGCTGCAGTCGCTCGCCGACGACGAGACGATGCTCGTGCAAAGCGGTCGCCCTGTCGCCGTGTTTCGGACCCACGAAGAGGCGCCGCGGGTGCTGATCGCGAACTCCAACCTCGTTCCTCACTGGGGCACGTGGGACGAGTTCAACCGCCTCGAAGCGATGGGCCTCACCATGTACGGCCAGATGACGGCCGGCTCGTGGATCTACATCGGCACGCAGGGAATTC
>CAZVEM010000106.1:0-16544 GCA_964626165.1 uncultured Nannocystaceae bacterium | reverse complement strand
GCCTTGGTCACGCCGAGCCAGCGCACGGCAAACGGCACAAACGCCGCGTGCTCGCGGTAGCGCTGCAGCACTTCGTAGACGATCTCGTGGCAGTCGAACAGGCTGCGGTACATGTTGGTGCGCGCGAGGCCGGCGTTCTTGGTGTGGCTCGCCGCCGCGCGCGTAATCGCCAGCATCAGCGAGCCGAACAGCGGAAACTGCTCCTCCATCAGGCCCGTCAGGTGCTTGAAAAACATCGCCAGCAACGAGACCGTGGCCTCGCGCAGCGCGCGCGGCACGCGCTGCATCACCTTGTCGCACGCGCTCTGCGCCACGTGGTCCATCGCGAGCCGCCGCGGGTCTCCTGTTTGGTCTGGTCGGCCTGTACATGGCGCTGTGGCTCTCGAACACAATCCCAGACCTCGCCGCCGGGACCGCCGTTGAGGACTACGAACCTGGCCTTATCCTCAACGCGACTCGATCAGTTGACCTTTGGTTGGTTCTTCCACTGATGCTTGCGGCGGCCATCTCGCTGTGGCGCTCTCGGCCGTTCGGCGTCGTGATGGGCCCCGCGATGCTCACCTTTGTCGGTTTGCTTTGCGCCTCCCTGGTTTCGTCTCTCCTGACGATGCAACTCAACGGACTCGATACATCAACGTCCCTCATGGCGGCGCTGCTCGCCGTGGCGTTGCTTTGCTTCGCCGCGCTTGCACTTCTACTGCCTCAGCTAAGGTGGAGCAGCCCAGCGCAAGGCGCTCACCCGCCGGCAAACGTTCGCATCAGCGGGGCAAACAAGCCCCTCGTGACCGTGACCCAGGCAGGAGTCTGACCGATGACGTGCAAAACCTCTGCGCGTGCCTGCGTCGACAGTCCAGCACAGCTTAGGGAGTCCTCGAGATGACAGCCCCCAGATCACTCGGTTCAGCAAACGATCGGTCGCTGGCGATCCAAGGACCGCAAGCCAAAGAGACACTCGACGCGCCCGCGCTCGCGTCGCTCATTCGGGACGTCATGACATCGAGCTTCGATGTGATTCAGGCACGGATGGAGCTTGCCGTCCTCGAGATGCGGTTGGACGCGTCTCTCGCACTACGTGATGCCGTGTCCCGAGTGATCGGTGGCGCGCTCGGTTCACTTGGTCTTGCATTTGTCCTGGCCGGCGCAGTGCGCGGACTGGAGACGATTCTACCCACGTGGGCTGTCTACCTCATCATTGGAACGTCCATCTGCGCGAGCGCTGCGCTGGTCATTGGCGCAGCGAATCGGAAGCAGCGCAGGCAATCCGCGACGGAAGAGCAACTCGAACGTTCGAGAGATTCAGGCGCACCGTGAGCGCATCCAAGCAGGTTTTGACAGCGCGCATCCGCGACAAGCGTGCAAAGTTGGATGCAACCTTTCACGCGCTCGACGCTCAGGTCACGGCCTTGACGCTGCTACCGCGGCAGGTCCGTCGCGACGTAGTGACCGCTGGCCGATGGGCCGGAGTCATATTCACAGTAACTGCCATAGCACTTTTCTCCGCGCTCGTCGTAAGCGCTGCTCTCAACGCGCGCAGACGCAGTCGCTAGAATCCATTCACCAATCACATCTCAGACGCAAACCAAGCTCTCTTCAGGAGTTCACATCATGTCCAAGTCTCAATCCGCTATGTCAGACCTTAAAGTTCAAGCCGCATCCGAAGCCGACGCAGACGCCGAAGCCGACGCCGGTACCGACGCTGATTCCGAAGCCGAATCCGAATCCTCAAGCTCAGAAAGCCCGACGTCGCCAGCTTGGAGAAAGCTCTCAAACTTTGGCGGAAAAATCACGACTCTCATTGCGTCTCACCCCCTCGCAGCCGTCGGCGTGGCGCTCACTCTGGGCTTTGTCGTCGGTCGACTTATTCGACGATGAGCGACAACCTAGGACGCAACGGGGCAACGAACATGCACCACAACTCAGAAACGGCTGTAGTGAATGAGAACGAAGAAGCTCCGACCGCCGGGCGGAGGCCTGGGACAGATGAGCGCGATCTATCCTCCCTGGTGCACTCCGCGGCCGACTATCTGTCAGAACACACGCGCCGGTATCCGTATCGGACCCTCGGGATTGCCGTCGCAATCGGCGTCGTCCTGGGAGGCGGGCTCCCGCGCTTCGCCGTGCGCATGATGGGCAGGGCTGCGTTGCGTGCGGCAGGCCACGCGATTCTCACGAGCGAGGCCATCGTGGGCATCTCGCGTGGGATCTTTGAGGTCGCTACCAGTTCCGCGCCCGCTGCATCGACATCCACCAAAGGACCCGCGCGTGACGAGGCGGGTCGATTCACTTCGTAGATGCACACGGGACGCGAGCGCTTCCATTTGCGAGTGAAGACTCAACTTCATGCGGGTCGCAGAGTCTTCGAATGTTCCGATTCGGATCACCCATGCAAACCACGAAGATCAAGATCATGCACCGTACCACTCTCCTGCGCCGCTCTACACTCGTCGCGCTACAGTCCCTTGCTCTTGCGTCGTGGACCCGTTCCATTGTCGCCGCCGCCCCTCCGGACACCGAAGAGCCCAGCGACAGAGTTCGTCGCCTAAGCGTCGCGGAGAAGGTGGGCGAACGCGCGTCCCGTGGGCTCATCAACGAGACGCTTGAGACTCTCGACGAAGCTGCGAACCGCGCTCGTCTCGGGAGAATCGTCAATTCGCCGGAGATGCGGTTGGCGATGCACGACCTGGCCTCGGCGTTGGTGACCGGCATCGTCGATGGACTCCAGAGCGCGAGTGGTTACAACTCCGCGAGAATGTCCCGATCCATTGCGACCGGCCTCGATCGACGCCTCACCCCAGCACTTGGTCGACTTACACAACACGTCACCGACAGTGCCCTGACCGCTGCGATGACGGAAGAACAGATTGTCCGGATGGAAGGCGTTGCCGAACGGGTTGGCGGAGCGGCGATGCGCGGGATCGCTCGTGGTCTGGACGAAGAGCTAGGTCCCGCCGTCGCCCGAACCTTAGAGCGCGACTTAGGACCTGCACTCGCCATCGTGATCGAGCGTGACTTGCTTCCTGCCATCGGCCGCAGTCTAAGTACAGACGACTTGCTCGCCACGGTGGCCGACACCTCGCGCGCGGCCGCGACCGGCATTGTCGAAGGTGCCGGCGCAGCGATTGACGTGAAATCTGCTGCCTATGAGGAGGAGGGTACTCCTAGCAGCCTCCAGCTCTTTGGCGATCGAGTCGCCCTCGGCTACGGGATCGTGTTGTTCGTTGCATTTGCATTCGGCACGATGGTTGTCGTGCTCACCGTGTTGCTCGTTCGCTACAGTCGACGACTCCGGGAGCAGAGCTCCGTGGCAAAGCAGCGCGAGGCAACGCTGCTCGCATTGATCGAGAACCTGGAGGCCGAGCATTCCACACTCAAGCCAGACATGCGCGACCTTGTGCAGTCCCAGCTTGAGAGTCCGACGTAGCACGACTCGCTCCTCACTGACTCGCGCAAGGCGAAGCGTGAGCGGGCCACGTATGTCGGCCGCGCACGAACGCGACCCAGCCTGCAGGACGGCACACAGGACCTTGCGAGTGCAGAACGATGCTGAGACCGGGCGGGCCAGCGCGCTCCGGTCCTATCTAGTCCCCTTCTGGCGGCTCGCGGCCATCTCATACCTACGAGAAGATCAGAGTGACGTACACGAGCGCCGAAATGACGATGCCGACGGAGATCTCGATCGCCAAGCACGACGCAACCCCCCCACACCACACCGCAATGCCGATTGGCTCCGTTCGTGCATGGTAGAGATTTGCCTTGGCGCTCGGCGCCGGCAAGAAAGAACACCAAAATGGGAACTCCAAGCATCGATATCAACAAAATGGAAACACAACTCGCTCAGTGGGGCACCAAGCTCAAGGAGCTTGTCGCGTCCGCGGCCAAGAAGTCCAACACCGACCTGACGCATCGCGTCGACGACCTCAAGGCCAAGCACGCGACTGCCCAGACCAAGTGGACAGAGTTCAAGGCCGCCGGCGTGGACAAGTGGGACACGTACCGCAAGGGCGTTGAGGCGGCTTGGCACGACGTCGAGGCTGCCGTGACCAAGGCCAGCAACTAGCTCCGCACGCTGCGCCTCTTTAGCCCCGGTTGAAACTAAGTGCCCCCGAACGCGACGCGATCGGGGGCTTTCTGCGTGCTCACGCACCGTCGATTGCCGATTCAGATACGATCGACATCCTTCGGACCCGTCAGCGCTCGGCCGTTGATGACGCGAACAAGAACAACCAAGATGGCGAATACGAGCAGGATGTGAATGAATCCTCCCATCGTATACGAGCTCACGACTCCGAAGAGCCAAAGACAAAACAGCACTACGGCGATGGGCCAGAGAACATTCATACATTTTCCTCCACGTGCAAGGCTTGAAGCAGAACACGCCGCGAGGCTGCCAGTGAGCCTCGAGGCGTCATCGTCTTCCGGAACAATCTGCCCGGTGACTTGTGGTGCGAACTCGGGAGTTCCGCGCGCCCGAGCTCGAATGACGATTGCGCGCTACCTCCACCTAGTTCGAGGCAAGCGGCGGACGCTGAATCACGATCTCGACGCGTCGATTGTTGGCGCGCCCCTCCGCACTCTGATTGTCCGCGATGGGCTGACCTTCGCCGCGGCCATCGGCCGTGATGAGGTCTGCGCCGTACCCGGCACTGACCAAGAAGCTGCGCACAGCGTCGGCACGTCGCTGGGACAGCAGCTGGTTGCTCGAGTCCGAACCCTGCGAGTCCGTGTGCCCCTCCACGACAATCTTGCGTTCTTTGGTCGAGAGCAAGACTTGCGCGACCTCATTGAGCTTGGACTGTGCATCCGGCAGCAGGTTGGACTGATTGGAAGCAAACAAGACGCTCCCGGACAATGTGATGACCAAGCCACGTGGCTCCTCCTTCACCGCTGCCATCTTTGCCAGAGCTGCCATTGCGTCGGCGGCGCGCTTGTCGGCCGCGAGGCGAGCCTGCTGTTCCGCTGCCAGGCTCTGTTCCGTGGCGCCGGCGTTGCGTTCGGACTCAGCCAGCGCGCGCTGTGCGTCCGTCAGGTCCGACTTGGTCCGCTCGACGATGCGACCCTGTGCATCGACGTACTCGGCATCGGCACGATCACGTCCACGGCCCTCGAGAATGATCGCTGCCCTCGCCTCGGCGAGCTCTGCCCGACGCTGAGCGACGTAGGAGAGGTCACGTGTGCGGTAGGACTGCGGATCGCTCTCGAAGGAGGCCTCCGCCTTGTCCAGGGCAGTTCTGGCAACATGGAGTTCAGCTGGCGCGACGTTCGACGCCTGACCGGCCTCGGCCCGTTCATAGGACAGCCGGGCGGATTCAAGCTCGCGCGGCACGGTTGCCGCGCAGCCAAGCGCAGAGCCGATGCCGATTGAGACTCCAACTAGATAGACGATGTGAACGTTGCGCGTCATGGTGATTCCTTTGTGTCAGGGGTGGAGCGAGAGGCTGCATCCTCCGCGCGAAGGTCTTTCACGCGCTGCATCGCAGCGCCTGCTTCTTCCATTTGCTCAGACCTCCGTGACAAGGCAACAGCGAGCTCCGCGTCAACCTCAGCACGCATGAGCATCGAGGCAGCCTCGGCTGCCTCGCCGTCATCGGAGAGTTGCTGCGCACGTACCAGTTCCTCCTTTGCGAGCTGTAGGTGCAGTGCAGCTCGGGGTACATCATTGGCTCCGACCTCCTCGGCAGCACGAATTCCGGAGGTCGAGGCCTCGGATTTGAGAGGGACCGTTGCGCAGGCGCCAAAGACAAGAATGGCAGTGAGCGCAATCGGATAGATTGAGAATGGGGAGACTCTTTGGATGGTCGTCATGGTGAACCCCACCAGCTTGACGCAGGGGGCGCGACATCTCATGCATGTAACGCTCCGCTGTCGCATCCATGCAATCACGGATACTTGGACCGCGAGCTTGCGGGTGCGTGCTCAATCTAGAGCCTCAGAATAGAGCCCAGGAATGGACCTCAGGAATGGAGCCTCACCGTGATGACGCGAAGCACTTGGCGGGGCATCCACTGATGGAGCGCTGGCGCCAACGCCAAAGCGCTGACGCGACTCGGCACCGCGCTAAAGGAAGAGTCAATCGGATACTACGCCACACTGAAACGTGACGCGATGACCGCGCCGGCATGTCCGTACGAACGCTCGATCTTGCTATTCGAGATCAGCGAGGTCGGCGAGATCATCGTGGGCTACAGGGGGCCGGGCGGCGCTCGACGTCATGCCATAGGACTTGAGCTTGCGATGCAACGTCGCGGTACCGATGCCGAGCGCGGACGCGGCTCGGGTCTGGTTGCCTTCGCTTCGCTCAAGCACGGCGACGATGTAGTCGCGGAGGACTGCGTCGAGAGGACGCACGGCGCCCAGGTCGAGGGGAACGAACTGACCCAGCTTGCGAATCTCTTCGGGGAGGTCATCGAGTTCGACACGTGAACCGGTTGCCAGGGCAGCGGCGCGTTCCATGGCGTTTTCCAGCTCCCGGACGTTGCCTGGCCACGCGTAGGCAACGAGGCGGTCCGCGCACTTCTGGCTGAAGGTGGAAAGCGATCGCCCCATCCGCTTCGCGGCAGCCTCAAGCAGGATGTGCGCGAGCGCGACGATGTCAGCTTGGCGGTCGCGAAGCGCCGGGACGCGTAGCTCCACTACCCGTAAGCGGTAGTAGAGGTCTTGTCGAAAGTCTCCACTCGCCACTGAGGCGCTCAGATCGCGATTCGTGGCGGCAATGATCCGCACGTCTACGGCGCGGTTGCGGTTCTCTCCAACACGGCGAACCTCGCGCTCTTGCAGAACGCGGAGCAGCTTAACCTGCATCGTAGGGCTGATGTCGCCGATCTCATCCAAGAGGAGCGTACCGGAGTGGGCCGCCTCAAAAAGGCCGGTTCGATCGTGCGCGGCGCCCGTGAAGGATCCTCGCACGTGTCCGAACAGCTCGCTCTCAAGCAGCGTCTCGGGAATCGCACCGCAGTTGATGGCAACGAACGGGCCGCTCGCGCGACTCGACTCGTCGTGGAGGAAGCGAGCCACGCGCTCCTTCCCGACGCCACTCTCGCCCGCGATCAGGACAGTGACATCCACTTTTCCGACCCGCCTTGCGAGATCGAGAAGGCCCTGCATCTCTCGGCTTCGCGCGACGAGACCGTGCGTGTCTTTATACTCAGGGATCAGTTGAGCGAGCTTCCGCTCATGCTCTCGAAGCTCGGTCTCTGCAGCCTTGAGCGTCTGGATGACGCGCTTTAGCGAAATATCGAGACACTCCGCGAGTCGCTTCGGATCAAAGTAGCCGAGTTCATCTGCTTTGGATGCGCCCCACTCCTCCCGCGTTCTACCGTAGAGGTGGCAGGCCGCGTGTCCGGAGGCCACGCATCGGTCTTCGAGAACGTAGATCTCACGGCCGGTCGTTCGCGAGAGATAGCCGCTGATGAGGCCACAGATGGTCCAACAACACGGAGAGTCTGCCGGTCCAAGGTGAAGCAAGTGCTGCTCGGCCTCGTACGACGAACCAAAGGTCAAACCGCTCTTGGAGAGCGGCCCCTTGCTACCTAGCTCAACGCGAAATAGCCCCTCCAGCACGTGCAGGTGCGTGCCCGCAGCGCTCCAGTCGTCCTCACTATTCCATGCGAACTCTGACTTCATTGCGTCTGCGGTTCGCCACCCATGAGCGAAGCCGAACTGCGTCAGCACCGTACGGGTTGCAAGCAGGCCGAAGTTCTCCACGAGGTACTTGCGCAAGAGTCCAAGGGCAACCACATCGATGAGAATGGCGCGCTGACCGGCAAACCGCAGGACACCGCTTGAGCTGTCGAGCCCGAGAAGTACGTCGTGTTTCAGATCTTCTGCCCGCATCGCCCATCCCCCAGGTGGCGCAGACTATCATGATTTCGGCGGTGAAGGTCTATCAGCGGTCCGCCCGCGCTCGCCGCTCTGGCAAGTTCCCTGCGATGTGACTGCGCACCCGGCCGTCCATGACGTGGGATTTGGCACGAACGAAGTTGCAAAAGGTTGGGATCGTTAGCCACGCAGCGGCGACGATGACCAGCACCGGCGCCACCATGATCGCTTCCATCGATATGGAGATGCCAAGTGCGACCAAGATCGCGAGCATCGTGATCAGCCATGGCCCGTGGTTTATCGTCATGGGGACTTGCGCTCCCTTGAGGGGGTCTCCAACCGTGAGAACGCCGCGCTGAAGCTTTGCCAGGCGCCGCGCAGGCCCTTCGAGGTTCTTCTGAGCGTGTCTCGAAGCGTGCCCGGCGCGCGACCTGGCTTTCTAGCAGACGCATCGCTTGTGCCGTTGCAGCAACGAGAATCAGGCGTCAGGCCATCGTGGTTGTTGGTCTGCGACTCCTGAACCGGATGACGAAACGCCGGACCGCTGGACAGCGCTCCGCCTTCGTTCTCAAAGGCTTTTGTCGCAATCGATTCCTTGGTGCGCGGAGGAATCAACTCGTGCGGCGAGCGGGGAAACGAGCGATCTTGTGTTGTGCTGAGTGGCTTGGTTTTCATGTTTCACTCCGGCGCGGAAGCTGGGCTTGGGGTGTAGGTGGGACGCTTGCCCGCGTTTCGCGGCGCAAGCGTCCGGCTACGGTTCGGTCGGGACGCGCGAGTCAACGCCGCGGGTGCCCCTGGCTGCCCGACGGGCAGGCCGAAGGACGTGCCCAGGGTCTACGCCTACAAGCGGCCCCGCGACCCGAACTAGCGCGTGTTATGCTCAAGCTTGTTGCGCACGACATCTTTGGACTCGCCGACGCGCTCCGAGATGATCCCGTAGAGCCTGTCTGCGAGGCCACCAGCGCGCTTGATGTCCTCGTCCGTCACGGTCTTCCAGGTACTTCGGGCCTCCGAAGTGATCGTGGACCATGCCGCGTCAACGGCGTTCACGCTGGGTCCCGGATGGCTGGCGACGAACTGGTTGTCGCGGTCGATGGGCTGCATCGCCGGGTCCTGGCTGTGCTGCTCTTGGGTGCCGAGCATCGGGGAGGCCGATTGGTCAGCTTGGTGGTTCTGCGTAGTACCCGCTCCACCGCCCGCGACGATCAGGTCTGGTGTCGTTCCGTGCTTGCTCGGATTTCTCTGTTGGTTGTTCTGGGGATCGCGTTTGTCGTCGATGGTGTGCTTCATGATGCTTTTCCGAGAAGCCTGCTCGCCGAGTCGCGTCGAGCCACGACACACGTTCGTCACGTGCTCCCGCGGCATTCGCCTCGTCCGACCGGAAAGCAGCCTCTTCTGCACGTCAACGCTGCATCGGCCGAGCCAACACCCGATCCGAGTATTAATCGTGACTTGTGAGGCCCGCCCGATGGCCGATCCGTCGATTCTGATGCCACGAGCATACTTCGGTCTCAATGATCGAGGATCGCGCCTGCGTTGCCGCAGGTATCCAGGCCGCGCCATCCGGTCGTGGCTCCGGTGACGATTTGCGGCAAGAGGATGCAATGAAGTCTCTACACGCCGTACAGAAACTGCATTGCAGCACGCGAATGATTCATGATGTATGCACGAGCCCGGCGTTACGAACCACGACGGCGCGTCGTGGACTTTGCCGCGGGCGGATTGCCGGGCGATCTCTTACTCACGCGCGACATCGCCTTCGTCGACTTTGCCGGCTGTTTGGCCACGACGGCCTACTTCGCCACTCCAACGTTCTTGCCTCGCTCGGCCGATGTGCTCGGCATCGCGGGCTTTGTCCTCACGGCGGACGTGCTTGGCGCCGCGGGCTTTGCCCTCACGGCGGACGTGCTTGGCGCCGCGGGCTTTGTCCTCACGGCGGACTTGCTTGGCGGCGCGGTCTTTGTCCGCACGGCGGACTTGCTCGACGCCGCGGTCTTTTGCGACGCGGCACGCTTCCCGGCCTTCGCGACAGGCCGCACGGTCGCAGGACCATTCTCTGCCGGCGTTCGCGATGGACGCTTCGAACTCTTCGCCACCTTCGAACTGCCCGTGCTCTTCGCAGACTCAACCGCGTCATCCCCCGCGATCTCGATACCGAATAGTGCGGAGAGGTCATCGGACAGGAGGACGCGTCCAGGGGTTCTTGAAGCAGCAGCGAGGTCTGCTGCCTGTGCGGCGTGGGGCAAGAGGTCGTGCGCGTCGACTCCCCGCAGCGAGAAGAGCAGCTCGGGTCGCGAGTCGAGGCGCGCGCCCACGCCGTAGCAGACGGCGGCGACGTGTTTGCACATGGTCGCCCAGTCCGGGCATGAACACGCGAACTTCAGCTCCGCGGGCGCGGGGAAGAGACCACCGCCCTGACGACACACGCGTTCCATCACGGCGGTCGAGATCCGACCATGGATCACGTGCGCGATCACCTACGCGCGTACGAAGTGCGGGCGCCCAACCTCCAGCGCAGCAGCGACACGGCTCACCGGCCACCTCCCTTGCCGGACGAGTTCGCGCGCGACGCTGTTTTTTTTTTGCTGCGTAAGGCGAACGGCCTCCGTGAGAATCTCGTTCTCCATCGTCTTGCGCCCGAGCGCGCGCTCGAGCTCACGAACGCGTTCTAGGAGGCGCTTGACCTCACTCACAGGCACGAGACGCTCGCTCGACTCCAAGCCTTTCTGGCCTTCCTCGCTCATGGTGCGCTTCCATTGGAACAGAAGGCTGGGAGCAACGCCATACCTTCGCGCGGTCGTGGAAATGGACCCGCCTGGGCGCACTGCATCGTCGAGCAGCGCCCGCTTCTGCTCCGCCGTGTACCGACGCCGTCGTCCAGGTTCTGGGGTTTCGATTCTCAGGTGTTTCGACATCTCGGTTCCTCCTCGAACCGTGTTCGGTCGAAACGGGGGCTACATCAGACGGCGACCGAGTGCCAACCCCGCTCGATCACGCCCGCCCTCTCACACCGCCCTCTCCTGAACGCCGAGTGCCACTTCGGGCGCATGATCGAAGCTGAACCCCTCGCGCCGTTCGATTTGGCGCCACCACGGCGTCCGTGGCACAGTGTCGCGATGTTCGCCTCAACTGAGCTTGCGCGAAGAATCGAGCTCGCCGCCGCGACCACGCTCGCGGCGCAGGCAGAGTCCCTCGGTGGGTTCGCAGCGTCGATTGGAGAGGGAACGGCGATCTTCGCCGGCGCTGCCTCACCCCTCACCAAGGCGCTCGCCATTGGCTTTGAGGAGGCCTTTGAGGTGGAGGCCCTCGCCCCGGCGGAGCAGTCCTTTGCAGAGCACGGGGCGCCGCTGACGATCGAACTCTCCACGCTCACTCGCACCGGCGTATCGGAAGCCCTCGGACGTCGCGGCTACGTCACGGTCGGGTTTGAGGACGTCATGGGACTGGCTCTCGATGAGGTGCGCGCCTCCACTCCCCAGGGTGCCGAGCTCACGATCCGGACGAGCCCCAACGACGAAATCGCCACCTTTGTCGATGTCAGCGTCACTGGATTCTCGCACCCAGACATCGAAGGCGTGACGTCGCATGAGTCATTTCCAAGCGACATGCTCCGCTTCCTCCGATTCACCGATTTCTTGGCCGCTGTTGAGCCGGTAGAACAGGAAATCGGTGAGCAGCCCGACGACTCACACGCTGACGAAGTAGAGAGGTCGACGATGCCCTGGATCACACCGGAATCCGTGGACCGGTGCAAGGCAGTCAGCGACTCGGCTCCAAAGACGAAGCCAGGCTGCTCGCGCGACACCAGCGAAGCGGGCCACGATTCGTCAACTGCGATGTGCCGCGACCCCACGCTCGCGACTCGTGCGAAGGGTGAACGGCTGGCGAGGCAGCCGCGTCCGCGATGTTCGCCGACATCGGGACACTGCGCGGCCGGTCGCTTCACACGTGGGCGCGGCCGGTTCCGTCTCCCCTTAGTTCACGCGGGTAAACGAGAAGTCCTTACTCATGTCGGCAAGGAGTACTGAACCGTTAGCGCTGGCCTGTAGCTTCACACGACACGCGCTGTCACGCAGGCAGTCTGCCACTTGCTCGGAGATGAAACGCTCGTCGTCGTTGGACGGGAGGATGCGGAGGCCGTTTGGCTCCGCCGCCGACAACACTCGATCCGTCCATCGGCAAGTTCCGATGGCTTGCTCACCGGTGGCCGGCGTCTGCTTGCTGTACATGTACGTCATCGTGAGCACGTGGACGTCCGGATGGATCCCCATGTCCAGACGCCCACCGCCACGACACAAGAGCGTGTAGTTCTGTGGGAAGGCCGCGCGCGCGTCTGAAGTGAGCAGCGAAGCCATGGTGAGGCCAACGGCGAGGGTTGCGGAGAGCCGGACAACTTTGGAGGTGCGTGTCATGCTGTGAGTCTCTAACATGAGCGCGGCTCGACCGGAATGCCGCCGCAGGGACGGCATCCGATCGCTCGCAACCGATGAGCACGGTGTCAGCGGCCTCTGAATTGAGTCCTCACCTCAGGGTCTATGAGCCTGCTAGGCTGCTATCCTCCGACCGCGTCGAGATAGATTACAACCGCAGTAGCCCGTGGGCCCCCACCATGACCGCCTCAAAGTCCTTCGCTGTGTTGACGCAGCAAGCCGCAGAGGCGTTCGCAGTCGAGGTCGCGGCACAGCCGCCCATGAGTCTGCGAGCCGCAAATGCGAGGGACAGCTATGAGGCCGCACCTTCGTTTTGTGCGGTGCGCGACCGTATCTCGGACACTTACTTGGAAGAGCATTACTGGGGCATCCCGCATCTCGACCCGGTGTCGTTCCGCCACTACTTGCCGGCGTTGCTTGACTTTGGCTTGCGGCATCTCGCCGTGCAGAGCATCGTCGTCGACACGCTGCTCTCTAGCCTCCGTCCCCCGGACCGTGAGCCGCCTCGCCTCGCGGCGCTGTCGGCAGACCAGGAGCAAGTCATCGTTGAGATGCTCGACTACCTTGCGTTCGATGAGCACTCGGTCTATCAAGCCGACGGCCAGCTCGCACTTGAAGAGTGGTGGGGACCGGCCGCGCGTTATCGGACGCCGCAGGCGTAGCCGGGCGATGCTCTAAGCGGACATGATGTCGCGGCCAACCGGCGCGAAGGAGATCCACATCAAGGTCCGTCGCAGAGCGATTCTCCACCCCATCGCCATCTCCAAGATTCCCTCCACAAACTCCGACTTCGCATCGCAGTACGCGTCGACGTCATTGGGGTACTGGGTCGCGAGCGACCGTTTGAGCGCCGCATCGGCGGCCGCGACCTCAGAGTGCGCCCGCAGCCAGTTGCGGAATGCGAGGTGGCGGGCGAGTTCGCGACTGCCCCGCGCGCTGGCGTAGGGGACACTTCGATAGCATCCGCCGGAGCTCCTCACACTACGCGGCCCAGTGCGAATCGTGGTCGACGACAACGCCGGGGCAACCCATGGGACCGCGACCGAGTGCCCACCACGCTCGATCACGCCCGCCCTCGCCGGCCGCCCTCTTCTGAACGCCGAGCGCCACTTCGGGCGCAGGATCGAAGCTGAACCCCTCGCGACGTCCGACTTGGTGCCACCACGGCGTCCGTGGCACAGTGTCGCGATGTTCGCCTCAACTGAGCTTGCGCGAAGAATCGAGCTCGCCGCCGCGACCACGCTCGCGGCGCAGGCAGAGTCCCTCGGTGGGTTCGCAGCGTCGATTGGAGAGGGAACGGCGATCTTCGCCGGCGCTGCCTCACCCCTCACCAAGGCGCTCGCCATTGGCTTTGAGGAGGCCTTTGAGGTGGAGGCCCTCGCCCCGGCGGAGCAGTCCTTTGCAGAGCACGGGGCGCCGCTGACGATCGAACTCTCCACGCTCACTCGCACCGGCGTATCGGAAGCCCTCGGACGTCGCGGCTACGTCACGGTCGGGTTTGAGGACGTCATGGGACTGGCTCTCGATGAGGTGCGCGCCTCCGCTCCCCACGGTGCCGAGCTCACGATCCGGACGAGTCCCCACGACGAGATCGCCACCTTTGTCGATGTCAGCGTCACTGGGTTCTCGCACCCAGACATCGAAGGCGTGGCGTCGCATGAGTCATTTCCAAGCGACATGCTCCGCAATCTCATGACCCAGATTGCACCGCACTACGATCGGTGGATCGGCACAGTCGCGACCACACCGGCGGCCGCGGCGAGCATGAAGATCGCGGACGGCATCGCGATGCTCAGCGGTTCCGCCACACTGCCGGCCTTTCGCAGGCGTGGCCTCCAAACCGCGCTCTACGAAGCCCGCCTCGATGCCGCCCGAAAGGCCGGAGCAGAGCTCGCGACCGTTACGGTCTCGCCGGGTTCGCGCTCGAAGCAGAACGCGGAGAAGCGCGGCTTCAAGCTGCTCTACACGCGCGCGATCATGGTGCGTGGCGGATGAGCTGCAGTCGGAGTAGCGACGCCCTCGTGAGTCGATGAGGGTTCGTGCCGGCCGCGGCGAAGCGCGTGCGAGTTCGGTCGAGCACAGGTGAAAAGTGCACGACGGCATCTGGGTCTGCTTCTAGGTCCCTAGCGACGCGGCGCCCAGCGACGATCGATCGGTGCGCTCTTGCCCTTGAGTCGGTCAAGCAACGAGATATTGTGCGGCGGGACGTAGGTCAGCACGGCCGCGGTAGCGAGTGCCGCAAGAACGAGCCAGGCGATGAATGCTCGCAACGCGATCCTGCGCCAGTTCGGGCGTTCCAGCGCTTCGAGGCGTTCAATGAGCTCGGCGTCATCAAGCGCCTCGGCCTCGGCGCGGGAGCGTGTGACCCGGACGGCGGGAAGTACTTGGCCTAACAGCGACGCGCGCATCGGGGCGATCGCGGCGAGGTTCACGGCACGTTCGCGAGGCGACAGACGTGGAAGTTCCTCCAGCACGGTCGGCAGCTGATACGCAAGCTGCACCAAGATCCCGCACAAGCCGGTCACCACTGAAAAGCCACTCACGATCAAGTAGAACGCATCGGTCACGCGCACAACCAGAAGAAGACAGAGATGGCAGACCAGAAGGCTCAAGCTGATGGTCTGGACCGCCACCCGCCACAGGACACGGTGAATCTGTTCGCGCCGGTGCGCTGCCCTGCGGCGCTCGACGGCATCTTTGGACGGTGTATGGTCCTGCGTCGCGCTTGGTACTGCTGACATCGAAGCTCGGGGGAAGTCGTGGACCGCGCGCCGCAGCGTGGCGTTCGGGGGCAGGATACGTGTTCCCAGGGAACACGTGGTCACCCACGACAAGTGTGCATTGCGTGCGAGTCAAGGTCCGTCGCAGGCCGGTTCGCTACCCCATCGCCCGCGCCAAGATCCCCTCCACAAACTCCGATTTGGCCGCGCAGTAGGCATCGACATCATTGTGGTACCGCTCCGCGAGTGACCGCTTGAGCGCCGCATAATCGGCTGCGGCCTTAGGGTGCGCCCGCAGCCAGTTGCGGAATGCGAGGTGGCGGGCGAGTTCGCGACTATCCTGCGCGCAGACGTAGAGGTGATGGCGTCGCCAGGTGCGAGGCGGTTCGGTCAGCGGGCGGCTCCCGTCGGACGGGCCAAAGGATTCGCGGCCAGGCACGTCGAGATCGCCACGGTGAACGTAGCCCAGCGTGGCGAGTCGCTCGGTCACAAGCGGCAGCGCGTCGCGATGCTCGATGACAACGTCGATGTCGAGCACAGGCTTTGCCGCCAGCCCTGGCACGGAGGTACTTCCAACGTGCTCGATCCCAAGGGCCAGGTCGAGGAGGCACTCTGACAACACCCGCCGGAGCTCCTCAAACTCCGCGGCCCACTGCGGATCGTGGTCGACGACAACGACAGGGCGAGCCATGGGGGCGCGAGGATAGTGACGTGGATGATTGGCGAGCAACCGATCAGGCGTGGCCGCGATGTGAGGCGTGGCTGGGGAGCAGCCCGGGAGTGCTGGTCCACGTCATCCCAGCGACTTGGCCGATGGGTCAACCTGACGTGCGGCTGCAAGCCCGGCTGCGGAGAGCGGAGGGACCTCTCCGAAACCTCCGCACAACGGAGCCTCGGCGCAACCGAGCTGCCGTAGATCGGAACTGCCGCAGTGCGCCCAGATGCGGCGAGAACGGGCCCAGCGGCACGCGCGTGCAGGTTTCGCGGCCCTCCCGCGCCTGGGGGAGCATACCAAGCGGCAGGATCGCGAAGTGCCGCTATGCTCCGCGCGCTGTGAAGGTCGTCAAGTACATCGCGCTCTCGTTGCTCGGCGTCGTGCTGCTCGCCGTCGCGTTCCTGACCTACAAGTTGTGGCCGCGCATCGATGAGATCCCGGTAGTGCTGCCGCCGATCGCGGCGAACGTCGACCCGCTGGATGTCGAGCTGCCGGCGCAGGGAGATATGCCGCCGCTCAAGCTGCGCGAGTTGAAGGGCAAGACGGCCTTCTTTGTGATCGAGAGCCGAGAGTCCATGGGGAGCAAGGAGGGCCGCGCGCTCAAGCGCAAGCTCGTGACCTGGCAGCTCGGTCCGGATGTGGTCGGATACTCGATCGGTGATGCCGAGGGCTTTGGGCTGATGGCTAACAAGATCGAAAACGAGTTTCTCGGGCCCATGCGTCCTGAGATGCCCCGTCCGATCTATGTCGACTACACGGCGGCGTTCATGAACACCTTCAACATGCCGCGCGGCCACATCGCGTTCATTGTGATGGCCCCGGACGGATCGGTGGCCGGGCGGCATCGCAAGATCAACGCGCTGC
>CAZVEM010000105.1:0-16570 GCA_964626165.1 uncultured Nannocystaceae bacterium | reverse complement strand
TTCTTCGTGAGCACCGTGCTGCTGTGGCACGGCACCTTCACGATCAACTCGCTCTCGCATGTCTTCGGACGCCAGGCTTATGACACCGGAGATGACAGCCGGAACAACTGGTTCCTGGCGCTGCTCACCCTGGGTGAGGGCTGGCACAACAATCACCACTACTATCAGGCGTCAGCCCGCAACGGCTTTCGCTGGTGGCAGGTCGACATCACCTACATGGTGCTTCGCGTCTTCGCATCGCTTGGCCTAGTGTGGGATCTTCGTGAGCCACCCAAGGCGATCGTGGAGCGGGGCCGCTCCTGGTTCGACTCGCCCCGCACGGTCGATCACGAGCAGGCCCTTGTCCCTGCGCTCGCGTCGGTCGCACCGGCGGTGCTCGCCACTGCGGCCTCGGGCGACCTCGCGGTTGGTTCGGACGCGGCCGCCTAAGCGGGCTCGCCTCCGGTGCCACAGCGCCCTTGGCCGCTCGGCATTCCCAACTCACGGACCCGACATCAGCCCACGCCTCTCGGTGTGGGCTGATGCATTTGGGGCAGCCCTCGCATCCCCACACGGCGCTCGAGTCCTTGCCACGTCCTGCCTCAGGGACGGGGGCGCCGGGGGAGCTCTCGCCAGGCGACCATCGCCCAGCTGAGCTCCGCGCAACATCGACCAAAAGATCAAGGAGCCCGAACCTTCGTGCGAAGGTCCGCGCTCCTTGGAAGTCGCCACGAGCGCATGCAACGTGGCGTCGCGCAGAGCTGATCACGAAGGCCGAATCGACCCCCGGAATCAGTGCGCACGCAGCGAGAGGACTACTCCTCGTCGCCCTCGGCCTCTTCCTTCTTCTCGTCGGTCGGCGCCTCAGGAGTGGCGGGAGCGGCGGGAGCGGTGGGAGCGGTGGGAGCCTCGGTGCCCGGCACCGCGTCCTTCTTGCAGCCCGCGACCGAGAGGCCCGAGCAGAGGACGAGTGCGAGGATGCCCATGAGCTTGCTGTTCTTGTTCATGTCTGTGTGACTCTCTTTCGGAGATCCGGCCTGTGAGGCGCGGGGGTGATGTACCGTGAGACGCGCTGCACGGTCGCGGCGTCGGTCCTACCACGAAGCCGGCTCTAGGTCATCCACACTTGCCTAAACAACTGCAATTAGGCACACGGGCGTGAAGCGCGAAATCAACACCCACCACGCAGAGCCGGCAAGTCACATGATTCTAAGTGATTGATATGATGAACCAAAATCGTCCATGACCCGCGGCGAACCTGCCCATACGCGCAGGCGGCGGCGAGCGAAAACGCGCCGAGGTCCGGGCGCTCACCGAGGTGTCACGGGGACGGCACCAAAGAGTCCCACTCGCAGCGCGACCGCCTCCGGCGCCTTCGCTCTCGCGGGGTCGAGGACGAGCTTGCCGTCGAGCAAGGCCCGCTCGTCCAGTCCGAGCGCCGAGGCGATCGCGGGGAGCGAGGTCATGCCGCGCTGCTCAAGTCGCGAGTCGAACCAGGGCTCGACTCGAAAGGTTCCAAGGCCCGCCCGATCGACTTCCACTTGGAGACGACGCATCCATTCCTGGGCACTCCATCGTCGACCGCGATCCATGCCTGGAGACATCTGAACGAGCGCCGTGTCCAGCGAGAAGGCCCCGGCGCTACGGCTGCGTAGCTCAAGATCAAGCTCCATCAGCAGCGCGGCACCTTGCCAATACACGCGCTGATACGCGGCCCACTCGTGCAAGTTCTGACTCGCGGCGACCAGCGTCTCGCGCGGAACGCTGCGCTGCCCCCGACCAAACCCTGCTGCCAGGCGGGCGAGTGCACGCTCGCTCTGCTCAGGAAGCCCGCTACTGACGTCGAGCCCCTCATTCACGGGCGGCTGCAATGAGAGTCGAGCGCGAACGATCTCGGTGTAGTAGGTCGCAAAGCCCTCCGAGAGCCATGCGTCGTCGCTCTCAAGGAGCGGCATGATCTGATGGAGTTGCTCGTGGATTGCCACCCAGTGTCCCGACAGCGAGCTTGGCGTCGCCGTCGCGGAGAGAAGCAGCATGACGGAGGGCCCGCCCCCACGACGCAACATTCCAAACTGCACTGATGAATCGCTGGCCCGCACCGGCACGAGCAGCACTGTCAGATTTGGGTAAGGAGCCCGACCTTCAAGCAGGCTCGCGCTCGCTTGAGTCGATTCGGAGAGCCACGCCCTCAGTTCGTCATCCGTGAGACCGATCTTGCCCGGCAGCTTCGCGACCCTGACGCGGGTCCCCGCGACAGAGTAGTCGAGCAGATCCATCTCTCCGACTGCGAGAAATCCCGCCCAGCGAAAAGCAGTGGGATCGAGCGAGTAGATCGTCGCCTCCTCGTCCGCGCCCGACTCTTGCCATGGGGCCGCCAAGCGCAGGCCCGCCGGTGACGAAACGCGCATCGTTCCGCGGACATCCTCCGCATCCTGCGGGTGCCAGAGCACCTGATCAGAATCGATCATGAGTGCGCGCCGTCCGTCGCCGCCGTCGACCACGCGAGTCGCCGGAAGTCTGCCAAGCGCAATCTTGAGGTGCGCACAGCGATGCTGTCCCGCGACGATCTCGTCGTCGCGAATCTCAAGCGGCTCATCCCTCTCGCCGCGAGCCTGCAGGACTGCTGAGGCACCATCCGGATCGGGTAGCTCCAGAGTGCCAAGCTCGCGCGGGCTGCAGACGTCGAGCTCTGCGGGGTCATCCAAGCGACCGAGCCGCAGCTCAAGCGAGATCTCTCGTGCGGCCGGGTCCGTCGATGCCTCGGGAGCCTGCGAGGCGTCGGGGGCACGTGCGACCCGACATGCCGCGAGGCTCAGGAGCGTCACCAGTCCGAGCCAAATCCGTCGTCGCTTCGAAGCGACGGGCGAAGACAGCGCCCACTGCAACTTGGCGCGCGGCGAGGGCCGAGCGCGGTCCGTCGGCGAGGCCTGTGCGCTCACCCGCATCGGTCCTCCGACCGATCTCCGCGGCCGCCGGCAGCCGACGACGGGAGGCCCGCATGTCGACCGTCAACAGCCCTTCCTGCGGGAGACGGGCGTACGGGGGCTCGGATCGTCCGAAACACGGGCATTGTTCTGCGCCTGAGCATCACGGTCTTCCAACGAGTGGCACAACCCGTTGCTACTGTTGCATATCGCGGATGCTGCGCGCGGCAACACGCGGGAATCACCTTGGGTCGACTCACGGGAGAACAGGGGCAAAACGCCATGGCGGCACCGGAACAACCGCTCGCGTCGGGGCAAGCGGACGAGGCGGTCAGCGCCTCAACTACCATGTCTATCGCACTGGCCCTGCGAGAGTGGGCCGTGGTCTGCGATGCGCTCGCACTGGGGCACCAGCAGATCCTGCTGCGCAAGGGCGGCATTCATGAACCCGATGGGGCGGGTCGCTTCGAGCCGCGAGCCCAGCCCTTCGGCCTGTTTCCGACGAGGTTGCATCAGCGGGCCGAGGATCTCAAAGACGCGCACGCGCGTCAGCTCGCTCAGCCTCCCCCGCACTGGGGCGACGGCACGACCGCCGCGATTCGCCACGTCGCGACCGCACTTGCGGTATTTCAGTGCACGTCGCTCGACGAACTTGGCGCGCTCGACGATCTTCACATCTACTCGCGACGGGCGATTGTTGAGCGATTCAACTTCCGGCGCCCCGCACTCTGGGTCATCGCGCTGCGGGTCTTCGATCTCGCGGAGGGCGATGTGCGAATCTGGTCGCTCGAGGACCGCGATCGACTCTGTTCCTCGTGGCTTGAGTCCCAGCACTCGGATCAAGCAGCTCGGCCACGCCTCGCGTTGCCGCCCGCGCTCTTGCAGCCAGAGCACTCGGCGCCTGAGGTCGCGCTGCTCGCCCGACTCGACCGCACGATCTCCGCGGGCCGCTGGTTCGCGCCGACTGCTGGCGACTAAGCACGGCCGCCTATCGGAACGAACCGCCCGAGAACTGGTCGCGGCGGCGAGTTGGGCAACCTCGCCGCCGAAGGGCGAATCGGCCGCCGATCCGAGATGGCTGCCCGCCGAGCGTGCGAAGGGGCTCGGGTGGAGTCCTTTACTCAAAGAAAATTGCGTGTGTCAGCCTGATACAGGTCGGTGGCTCATCGCGCGCAGTGGGCTCCCGCTTCCGGAGACGGAGATTCACTCCAACGGGTCAACGGAAGGCAAAAAGGGCGACTCGGGGCGAATCCGACGCCCCCGTGCGGTCTGACACCTAACTGCGTTTCGTGTGTTTTCAACTCCGCGATCTCGCGGTAGGGTGGGAGGGTGCCAACGCCCTCTTCCTCGACCGTGATTCGCTCGACCTCGGCGCTCCGTGAGTTCCGCAGTTCCGACACTCCGCGAGCGCATGATCCGGCTCGCTGCAGCGCTCGCGGTCAGCGCTCGCTGCTCAGCGTGTGGTTGGTCGCGGCAGTGGCCGCAGTGCCGTTGGTCGCAATGGCCGACGAGCCGAAGAACGGCAACGACAAGGGCGCGGAAGCGATCGTGCTTCATCCGTCCGCGGGCGACTCCGATACGCAGGCCACCACGCTCGACGACATCACGCCCGACGTCGACGTCGACCCCGCGATCTTCATGGGATCGACCGCGGCGACATGCGCGTGGCCGACCGCCGTCGCAGTGACCAGCGGCGGTGGCTTGTGCACCGGCACCCTCGTCCATCCGCAGGTCGTCACCTATGCCGCGCATTGTGGAGGCGGCAACAAGACGATCCGCTTTGGCGAGAGCGCCTTCAACGGCGGCCGAACCGTGTCGGCTTCGTGCGCAGTCAACCCGGACTACAACGCGGTCAACGACCAAGATGTCGACTGGGCGATCTGTGTGCTGAGTACGCCGGTCACGGAAGTGCCGACCACGCCGATCATGCAGGGGTGCGAGCTCAATGAGATCAGCCCCGGAACCCAGGTCGTGATCGCCGGTTTTGGCGGTAACACCACATCGGGTGGCGCCGGCGTCAAGCGCTGGGCAGTGACGGAGATCGCGGACATCGACGTCGCGCAGAACCTCGTGGCGGTTGGCGGGGGCGGTATGGCGAGCATCTGTCCGGGAGACTCTGGCGGACCTATCTTCCATCGCTTCGCCGACGGAAGCTGGGGTGCCATGGCGATCGCGTCGACCGTGACCGGCGACTGCGGCGGCCTTGGGACAAGCTCGCTCATGAACGGGGCCGTTGGATGGTTTGAGCAGACCGTGGGCTTTGACGTCTCGCCCTGTTTCGACGCCGACAGCACCTGGAACCCGAGCAATCAGTGTGAGGGCTTCTTTGCCGGCGATCAGACGGGCGGCGGGAGCTGGAGCACGTGGTGCTCCGGTACCCCTGCGGGTGGCAAGCGCTCTACGTGCGGACCGCCGTGGGACTACCCCTCGGAGGATGTGGCGCCAAACGTCGAGATCACCAGCCCGAACAACGGGCAAGAGTTCGGACAGGGACCGCAGTCGGTCGATATCCAGATCTCCGCCGATGACGGTGACGGCTGGGGTGTGCTGGAGGTCCGCATCAGCATCAACGGGATGGAGCAGCCCAATGTCGACACCACCGAGCCCTACAGCTTCGGCGGCGATTTCCCGAACGGCAGCTATACGATCCAGGCGACCGCGGTCGACTACTTTGGCAACGAAGGGGTCTCCCAGACCGTGACCTTCGGCGTCGGCCAGGCTGCCGGAGACGGCGACGGCGACGGCGATGGCGACGGTGATGGCGACGGTGATGGTGATGGCGATGGCGATGGCGATGGCGATGGCGATGGCGATGGCGATGGCGGCGACAACGACGCGGGTGTTTCGGGTGATTCCGGCTCGGACGATGCGGGTTGTGCCTGCGACGCCACTCGAAACCAGGATGCCGGATCCCTACCCGGTGTCATCTCAATCCTCTCGATGCTTTCGATCGGAGGCGCGGCACGTCGTCGACGTCGCTAGTGCGCGGTGCCTTGCCGGCCGTTGCGAAGCGGCCACGTTCCTGCACCACACATGTACGCCCGGAGACGGGCACCCTTCCTCACACACAGACCTTGCAGCGCAGGCTGCTCTCAACCACCTAACCCCAGGAATCGCCTCATGCAGCGTCAAGTCCTTCTTCGTATGTGCAAGCCCGTTATCTCGCTGACGGCGGCGGCGTTTGTCGCTTCGCTTGCTTCCACTGCGCTCGCAGACGAGCCGAAAGACCCGGGCAAGGTCACGCTGAGCCCGGCCAACGATCCCGACAAGGACTGGAGCGACGCCGTCAACGGGCTTGATGATCTCTCACCCGGGATGGACGTCGAGCCGACGATCTGGCAAGGGATGGACGCAGACACTTGCGTCTTTCCGACCGCAGTTGCAGTGACCAATGGTGGTTCACTCTGCACCGGCACGCTGGTGCATCCACGCGTCGTGGTCTACGCGGCGCACTGCGGTGCTTCAGGGACGGCCATTCACTTCGGCGAGCAAAGCTCGGGCGCCAAGACGGTCATTCCCGAGATGTGCATGACCAACCCTGACTACAACAGCGTCAACGAGCAGGCGATTGACTGGGCGTTCTGCGTTCTGCCGTACTCGCAGGCCGTCGAGATGCCCGTGACGCCGATCGTCTTTGGATGCGAAACAGAGATCTTGTACCAAGGTCAAACGATCGCCTTGGCCGGCTTCGGCGCCAATACGGCGAACAGCACCGGCGCTGGTACGAAGCGTTGGGCGATGGATACGCTGTCGGCAATCTCGATCTCGCAAAATGTCGCGCAGACGGCGGGCGGAAGCTCGCCTTCGGTGTGCGGTGGAGACTCCGGAGGCCCGATGTTTGTTCGCTACCCCGATAACTCGTGGCACGCGTTCGGCATCGCCTCGACGGTATCCGGTGGATGCGGTGGCACGGGAACTCACTCTCTGATGATGGGTGCGGTGCCCTGGATCGAACAGAACTCGGGGATCGACGTTACCCCGTGCCATGACCAAGATGGCACTTGGAACCCAGGACCGCTTTGCGGTGACTACTACGCCGACGAAGCCGGCGGAACGGCGGGCGCTGGCTGGTCGGATTGGTGCGATCCCGTGCCCGCGCTCGAGTGGTCTACGACCTGCGGCAGTAGCTTTGCAGATACCGACAACGCGCCGCCGACTGTCGCGATCACCTCGCCCGCATCTGGTACGGAGTACGACGGTACTTCGGCGACCCTCAACATCGAGATCGACGCGCAAGACGACAGCGGTTACGTCAAGGTGGTGGAGATCGAGATCAACGGGCAGCTGCAGGCCTCGGTCGACACGACGATCCCCTACGCGTTCAACAACGTCACCCTGCCCAAGGGGCAGTACACCTTCGTCGCCTACGCGACCGACTATCTGGGCAACACCACCGCGTCGGCCGCGGTGACGGTGGGCGTGGGGCAAGAGGCGCCTCCGATGCCGGGCGATGGTGACGGAGATGGCGACGGTGATGGTGATGGTGATGGCGACGGTGACGGCGATGGCGACGGCGACGGCGACGGCGACGCTGGGCAGGATGCAAGCGCCGATGAAGAAAGTGGCTGCGCCTGCTCCTCCAGCAGCGAGACCGGCAGTGCTCCGGTGAGCGCGCTGCTGCTGGGTCTGGGGCTGCTGGGCCTGAGCTCGCGACGACGCCGAGTGCTGCGGCGCGCCTAAGTTCAGCAGGACGTGCGACCTGCGCCGCGGCGAACGCTGCGACTGGGCACGCATCAACGCTTGGCGGCTCGGCCGGCCCGGCAACACCGCAAGAGGCATTGGGCAGTGGCTCGATGCCTCTTCTTCGTGATCGGTGGATGCGCCGGCGTGGGCGACTTGCCGGCGCTCCCACTGCTTTGGCACGATGCCCCCCACTTGGACCACTTGACCACCGCACAGCTTGAAGTGTTGCGCACGCGCTTGCTTGAAGAGCGACGTCGCGTCCTCGACCGAGCACAGGCGGGCCAAGCCGAAAATCTCACCTACGGCGGCGACAGTGGCGACGTTCAGGATGCGGGGGCCGACGACATGCGTCGCAGCCTCGGTGCCACCTCGATTGGGCGCGATCGGCTGATGCTCGCAGAGATCGCCGCCGCCTTGGCACGCATGGAGGATGGGAGCTACGGGTTGTGTGAAGAATCTGGGGATCCGATCCCTTTTCGACGGCTTGAGTCAGAGCCCACGGCTCGCTACACCGTCGAGGCTCAAGAGGCGCTGGAGGCCGAGCAACTCATCGCGCGACGGACCCAGATTCCGCCCGACTCGGAGGCCTACTGATCCCGGTGACGGGACGGTGGTCGATGGACAAGATTCCGCTCGCAACGCAGGGGAGGGCGAACAAGCCGAATGCGACACCCAGATCCGATTTCGCCCGTGCAGCGGGCTACCTTCGCCCGAACGCTCGCGGCCGTATCATCCCTGGCGTGGACGCTGGCTTGCGGAGGAACTCCCGCGCAGGCGCCCAACGCAAAGCGCGAACCGACGCGTCCGTCGGAGCGGCAGCCAGCGCCTCAACAAGAATCCGCTTCGCCCGATCGGGTCGTCAAACCTACCGCCGGAAAGACCGTCGATGCGATCGCGCCCGGTACACATCAGGCAACGACACCTCGCATCGTCGCGGTCGGCGATGTCCACGGCGACTTCGAGGCGACGAGGACCGCGCTTAGGCTTGCCGGAGCGATCGACCCGGCCGACAAGTGGATCGGCGGCGCACTCGTGGTCATCCAGACGGGCGATCAACTTGATCGCGGCGACGGGGAGCGTCAGATCCTCGACCTCTTCGCTCGGCTCGAAGTAGAGGCGAAGGCCGCGGGCGGCGCCTTCATTCCTCTCAACGGCAACCACGAACTCATGAACGCTGCCGGCGATTTTCGCTACGTCACACCGGGTGGGTTCACGGCGTTCGCTGACCTCGCGTCTCAGGCCGACGACGCGAAGCTGTCGATCACCAGCCTGAGTCCCGAGCAGATCGGGCGTGCCGTGGCCTTTGCACCCGGCGGTCCCTACGCCAAGCAATTTGCCGCACGAGACGTAATTCACATCCACGATCGCACAGTGTTCGCGCACGGGGGCGTGCTCCCGTCGCACGTGGCGTATGGCCTCGAAAACATCAACGCAGAGACCAAGGCGTGGCTCGCTGGCGATCGAGCCGAGCCACCGTCGATCGCCATGGATCCAGAGGCGCCCGTATGGACGCGCCGATTCTCGTCGGACACCACACAAGAGGACTGCAAGGTTCTCGTCGAAGTCCTGAGGCTGCTGGATGTCGATCGCATGGTCGTGGCGCACACGGTCCAGGCCGGTGGAATTACGAGCGCGTGCAATGACTTGGTTTGGAGGATCGATGTGGGGCTCTCTGCGCACTACAGCGGGCCGATCGAGGTGCTCGAATTGTCGCCGACAAGCGCCAAGGTGCTACGCGGCACCCGGGGAGGATGAGTGACCGGATGCTTGCCGAGGCGTCCGATGCCACGCGGTGCGACCGTCTTGGCGCGGGCGCGCGCCAAAAGCCTCCGCCCAGCCGTCACTGCCTGCAACGGACGCGTAGGATCGCGAGCACCAGCCTCCAAGCGTCCCGTATGAACTCGCTGCGCCCATGACGTCGTTTCTCAATCGGGTCAGAAATCTGCCGCGTCTCGGTGTGGGTGTTTCCACGGAGTACGGCGCGCGAAGTGAGCTGACGCTCGATCCGCTTGAGCTTCGTCGCGAGCACCCGCGCTTTGCGTCCTTCCTTGAGATCGGCGTCGAGATCGAGAAGGGTCTCGATGATAGCGCGCTCGCATGGATCGCGGACGGCGGGAAGACGACCTACCACTTCCTCGATCTCAATCTCGACGAGCCCGAGGACTTTTCGCCGCTGTGGCTTTTTGAAGTGCAGCGCATCGTCAATCTGCTTCGCCCGGCCTGGCTGTGTGGCGATGCGGGATTGTGGCACTTCGGTGGGCGCGAGCCAGGGCAGATGTTGCTGTTGCCGCCGGTGCTGACCGATGACGCCGCAAGCCAGTTCGCGGCGGGCATTTCACGGCTTCGCGATGCGATCGGCCTTGAGGTGATTCCGGAGAACCCGCCAGGGACGGCGTTTGCGGGTGACTTGAGTCTGCTGGACTTCTATCGACGAGTCTGCGAGCGCGCAGACACGGGTCTGCTGCTCGATTGTGCGCATCTGGCAATCTACGGGCAGGCAACCGGTCGCGATGTGCTCGCGGACCTCGAGTCGTTTCCGATCGAGCGCATTGTCGAGCTGCACGTCGCCGGTGGTGAAGCTCGTGACGTCGATGGCCTGACGGTGATCGACGATTCCCACGGCTGCGATCCACTTCCATCGACCTGGGCGATCTTTGAGGAGGTGCTCGCGTCCGCAAGCAACCTCAAAGCAATCGTGTTCGAGTGCGAGAGAAACCCCATCCAAGGCGCACTGGCGGGGTTCGAGCGAATCGAGCGAAGCTGGCGGGCGCATGAGGCCAAGGCACGAAGGGAGGAACGGTCTTGAATCCGGCCCTGCTACAACGGGCGCTGGTCTGCCTCCACTACGATCCGTTGCTGGCGACCCATCTCACGCGAGCGCCGGCAGAGCTTGGCACGCTGCTGGGTCTTGGTTCTGCAGAACTCGCTGCGCTGCTAGAGATCGACGTGCGCGCGTTTCGTGCGGATCGTCATCGCGGTGATCGGCTTTTGACCGTGCTGGCCGAGCAGTTCAGCGCGACCCTGACACTGCTGCGTCTGAGCGGATGGTCGCCCCGCTCCCTGCCCGAGTTCCTGTCCTCGTCCGAGTTGCGCGGTGCGATCCTGTCACGCTCGTCCACGACCGCTGCGTTCGCGACTTGGTTGTCATCTCGCACGAGCGTTGCACACGACGGCCGTTCGTCTGCGCTTGGCGGCCCAAAAGACGAGCGTCTCGCTGCTCTTACCCAGGAGGTCTGCGCCGTCGAGGCAGCAGTCGCGTCGAGCCGCGCGGCTCGGGCCGATCGCCGCGCCTATGAGGCGATGCTGGAACAGAAGGCAGTGACTCGCGGCGCCTCCACGCATCCCGCAACGCTTCGACTCGCGCCGTGGTGCGTCGTGGTGCACGCGTCGCTCGGAGCGGTGGAGCTTGTCTCGCAGATCCACGTCATCATGGACGATGTTGCCGCGCTACCTGCCGTGAGACGCACGGACTTCAGCGCTGCCGGAGCAGCACCAACGGAGACAAGCAGCCAAAACCTATCGAAGCGACTCGAAGTGGTTCTGGGTCAGTCCTCGCAGCTACCTCGCGTTCGGCGAGCCGTGCGCCTGACGAAGGCTAGCGACGAGGCCGTCGCGCAATTGGTAGAACAGAGCAGTTATGGAGAGGCAAGCATCTCGGCGCTCAGTGATGCGCTGGCGCGACTCCTTCTGGACGCGGCGATAGCCCGTCCGGCCGAGGCGCTGCGGGCCTCAGTGGTCGCGGTCGGAGCGAGCGAGGGCGATGCGAGGGCCCTACTCCAGGATCTTGTTGGGGACGGCGTCTTAGTCCCGGGACATTTGACGCTGCCGTAGATCCTCGGGTCCTCTCGCTTCGTGCGCTTGATCTTGCGGTCGCTGCCGTAGATCCGTCGTCCCGTTCGAAGCCTCGCTCGCGTCACCTGCCCTTGTCGACCGGGCGGGCAGACGTGCGGCGCGAATGCCTGGGCACGTCCCGCCCTTCATTTCCTGGGCCGCCAACGCTAGAAGGAGACCGCGTGCGCCCGCCTGCAGCCAGCATTGGTCCAGCCACCCACTCGGGGACGACAAAGTCATGTCCTTCCCTCTGGGCTCGGCTCGAAGCCCTTGCGGCGGACAAGGAGATGGGATGACGGTCGACGAGCCCGAGACGCGCGACGCAGCGACATCTGCCGGCCGCGAGTGGCCGTCGGCCACGGAGATCCTGTTTCGCCGCGTACCAGCGATCGGGTCCCTGCGGGAATACAGCATCGCGACCGCGGGACAGGACGCGCTGGCAGGTCTTACCGTCGCCGCCGTCGCGATCCCTCAGGCGATGGCATATGCGATCGCCGCGGGGCTACCGCCTCAGCACGGCCTTTATACCGCGATTGTCATGACGACGATCGGCGCGCTCTTCGATTCGTCGCGACAGCTGATCAACGGGCCAACCAACGCGATTTCTATCGCGGTCTTTAGCGCGATCTCGACGCTGCCGGAGGATGAACGTCTCGCTGCGGCCGTGATGCTTGCGCTGCTTGTCGGCGCAATTCAGCTCCTTATTACGGTGCTCCGATTTGGTGATTTGACGCGCTACGTCTCTCACTCGGTGATCGTCGGCTTCACCCTCGGGGCGGCAATCTTGCTGGTGATGGGCCAGTTACGCCACGGACTCGGGGTGGCTGAAGGCGGCAGCGCGGGCCAGTCCTTCATCGTCCGCTTCTACCTGACCTGGTCCCATTGGCCGACAATCCACCAAGCGACGGCCCTGCTCTTCCTACTGGCCATGGGCATTGCGATTGGCGGTGCCATCCTCAATGAGTGGCTCAAGACGCGCGGTGGATGGCGCGTACCGGAGTTCCTCATTGCGATCATCGCTTGTGCTTGGATCGTCTCCGCCTTCAATCTCAAGGAGAGTGGCGTTGCAGTCATCGGCTCACTGCCCAACTCGCTCCCGGCATTCCAACTTCCAGAGATTCGCTGGACGACCCTGCGAGAGCTCTCCAGCGAGGCGCTCGCCATCGCGGTCCTCGGACTCCTGGAAGCGATCGCGATGGCCAAGGCCATCGCAGCGCAGACGCGCCAGAAGCTGGATATTCAGCAGCAGTGCTTGTCGGAGGGGCTCGCGAATGTCGGCGGCTCGCTGTTCCAATGCTTCCCAGGCTCTGGTTCGCTCACGCGCTCTGCGATCAACCAGCAGGCGGGCGCGGTCACCCAGTGGTCGGGCGTGTTCTCTGCCGCTGCGGTTGCGGTCGTGATGGTCAGTCTGGCGCCAATGGCGGCCTACATCCCCAAGGCCGCGCTCGCGGGCATCTTGATGGTGTCGGCCTATCGCCTCGTCGACCGCGAGCTCCTCTCTTATCACCTTCGGACTTCGCGATATGACGCAGCGCTGATCGCTGCGACCGCCATCACCGCATTCGCGATTTCGATTGAGCTCTGCCTCCTCGTCGGCGTGCTCGTGTCGTTCGTGCTCTACGTCCCTCGCGCGGGGAAGGTTCAGCTCCGCGAGCTCGTCGTGATCCGAGATCGGGTCATCCGTGAACGGGTTCCTGGCGATCCAGAGTGCACACACCTCGGTCTGTTCAACCTCGAAGGTGAGATGTTCTTCGGGTCCGTCCCCGACTTCGAGGCACACCTCGAAGAGATCGAGGCACGAGCCCTGGCAGGAGCGAAGGTCGTCGTGCTCCGCGTTCGCGAGCTACGCAATCCCGACGCGGTCTGCATTCACCTCCTTGATGGATTCCTTCGCCGAGTCAAGGAGCAAGGAGTGACGGTCATGCTCTGCGGTGTTCGCCCGCAGCTGGAGCGAGCGCTGCGTCGAAGTGGTGTGGACAGCCGTCTCGGCGCGGAGAACTTGTTCCTCGAGCGCCAGGTGCCCTACAGCGGCATGGTCGAAGCGGTCGAGCGTGCCTACCAGATTCTCGGTGCCAATCGTTGCGCGACGTGCCCTCATTCGGCGCGGCCACGGCCGCTCGTCGCATCCCCGGATGAGGCTGAGAGTTCTGGCGGCTGGCACTGGGTCATCTAACAGCCTGATGATTCAGCGCCTGGGCGCAGTATGCGTTGCGCAGATTCGCGCGGCGTCGACGAATCGCCGCGGAGTCACTAAGCTCGGGTTTCATGCAGGACGCCCGCTACTGTCCTTCGTGCGGAGCGCCGCCGACTAGCCCCAAGGCTCGACAGTGCGAGTCGTGTCATGGCCCCCTCCTTCCCCTTGGTACGCCGGATCCCCGAGACGCAATCCGGTGTCGGGCGTGCGCCGAACTCATGCACGGCAACGCTCGCTTCTGCGCGTCCTGTGGCGTCGAAGTCGATGCTGGCGTGCCACTGGTCGGAGAGAGCAGCTGCCCGTCCTGCGGTCCCGAGGCACGCATGGAGCGCTGGATCCTCGATAGCTCTGGCTATCGGGAGGGCACCAGTCACTCACTGCGTAGTTGCCCCCGTTGTGCAGGTATATGGGTCGATCGAGCGACCTTCGAAGAGATCGTTCGAGAAGCCGACCGTCGGGCGTCGACGGCGGTTCCGACTCGGCTTGAGGCACTCCCGCGACGCGAGATCGACTTCAACGCGGCCGAGGTTCGCTATCTAAAGTGTCCGAGCTGCGAGCGATTCATGAATCGACGCAACTTTGGGCGCATCTCCGGCGTCATCGTGGACGAGTGCAGCACGCATGGCATATTCCTTGACGCTGGCGAACTCGAAGCGATCCGGACGTTCGTGAAGGCGGGAGGGCTCAAGGTCTCGGCCGCCCGTGAGAAGGCCGAGCAGGACGCGGAGGCGCGAAGGAGGGAGGTTCGCGCTTCTCCACCGAGCAGCGAGCTTCGCGGATCGAGTGCTCTGCTCGAACGACGACTGACCTGGCTCGAATTTATCGCGTGGTTCTTCTTCGACGGCGTCGGGCGCCGCTGATCTTTCACGCGCAAACGCGACATGTTCGCCGTCGTCCGCCTATGCGACGCCGCGGTAGACATACAACGAGCCAAGCGGAGTTCGCTGCGACGAGATCACGCGCACGCCACGGAAACCGGCGGCCTTCATGAGGGTCGGGATGTTGCCCGCGACATGATCGCGCGTGACCGCAATGCCGTCGACAAGCCGAACGCCGAGAAATGCGAGACGCATCAGCGGGCCATGCGGCGGTCCCCAATCCGCGAGATGAAACTCCCCGCCCGATCGCAGCACGCGCCGGATCGCTTCCAGGCTCTTGAGCTTCTCTGCGCGCTTGAGATGGTGGAAGGCCAAGCTCGATACCACGCAATCAAATGAGGCGGACTCCCATGCAAGCCCCGTCGCGCTGCCAAGGTGCAGGCTGACATCATCCGCGAGCTTCGCTCGCGCGAGATCAAGAACCTGAGCGTCGATGTCGATGCCGAACAAGGCCGCGTCCGGATGCGACGCTCGCAGCATCGCAAGCAAGGTCCCGGTGCCGCAGCCTACGTCGAGAATGCGTTCGAGATCTGGCCTCAGGCCCGCGACCAAAACCCGCTTGAAGGCGTCCTCGCAGGTCATCAGGCGCACAACGGGGTCATAGAACCCAGTGAGTGCATGGAAGCGAAGCGCGGGAATGTACGCGAGCGAGGGCATGATTCCGGCGAGGAGTGGGCCCCGCACCCGGAGTTGCCGCGCCCCGCGCCAGCGCTGGGGCGACCCCCAAGCCCTAGCACGATTCGTCCAAGATGCGACGCCGGAACAAGAGCACGCGCATCCTTATCTAGATTGCCAGCTCATGCGTCGATCTCACACGCGATCGCATGCACTTTGGTCACCGTGTTGATGTTGCGACCGGTGCACGCGCCTGGGCTGGGGACCTTGAGCTTGGAGGTGCCTTGTCCGTTTGGATAGTAAACGTAGAGATCCAGCCCGCGAAGCTCAAGTCGTTCCCCGGTGGCCGCGGACGCGGCCATCGCCGCGCGCACACTCGCGGACGACGGCGCCTCCTCGTAGAACATCACGATCACACGCGGACCGGGCTCTTGCTGAAAAGGATTGCCCTCAAGGCAAGCTTCAAGCTCGGACAAGGTCCGAAGCGACACAGAGGCTGGCTTGCCCATCGCCGCGCCGAGTGCTCGCTCTAGATCCGCACGAATCTTCGCGCGCGGTCGCTTGGATCGGAAGATCAAGTTGCCGCTTTGAATGTACGTGCGCGGCGCCTCAAGTCCGATGGACTGCGCAAGCTCGACCAAGCGGCTCATCGGAAGTTTTCCCGTACCTCCGACATTTACGGCGCGAAGCCACGCGACGAAGGTCGTCATGCTGGGAGGATCTCAGAGGTCTGTTTCCCTGCGCAAGAACGGGACCTCACCCGGGGCCAGAAATCCGCGGGGAGCGAGGCTCGCGTCGCTACCCTTGCACGTACAGGCTCCAAGGCCTCGGCGCCGGCGTAGGGCACTCGACCAGGCCGTTGCTCTGCGTGTTGCTGATGACGTAGCTGCTTCCGTCGAATTGGAAGTTCATGGAGTACTGACCATTGGGCACGGCCACCGCAGTTCCACCCACGGGAGTCACGAGAAGGTCTGCGGTCTCCAGCACGCCACCGCAGCACTGCCCGCAGTCGCAGGACGCGACAGGCTTGTACTCCACCGTGAGTTGCTGCTCGGTCTGGAGTGCGGGGAACTCGGCGGAGTTCGATGCGAGGACGATCAGTTGGAGAAGTGGATTGACGAAGGAATACGCGGCGTATGAGTGCGTGACACAGATGTTGCCGGAGAGCGCACGATCCACATCAATGCGAAGGCAGGCGAACGGCGAGAGGTCGAGGGCGGTGCCTGAGATCGCGTAGGCGTTGCTTGTGCAGCCGTCGCAGCCACTGCCGGTGCATAGCGTGAAGAGCTGGTTGGCGTTCTTCTTGAACCACAGCGTCGTCGGCGTGCAAGGGAGTTCTGGTGCGCCAGCCTGCGGGACGATAGAGATGTTGATCTTGTTGGGCGGAAGCATGGCATCCGTGCACAACTCGCCATCGCCATCGCCATCGCCATCGCCATCGCCATCGCCATCACCGTCGCCGTCGC
>CAZVEM010000104.1:0-16589 GCA_964626165.1 uncultured Nannocystaceae bacterium | reverse complement strand
TCACTCTAGGTTTGGGGATGCAGACACGCCGTCCCTGCTTCGTCATCGCGATCGCTCTGGCCGGCGGAGCCTCCCATCGCGATTCAAGCGGCGGAGCCTGAGGTCGTGGGGCTCGCCCTACCGACGAGCCCTTCGCGCCCAAGGCCCGCGCCACCAAGTGCCGCCGAAAGCACGTTGAACGGAGCCAGTCTCTCGATCGGCACTCCGCGGCGATCTGCCACACCGCGGCGCTCGAGCGGAGCGTCAGGCCGATGCGCCGCACGTGATAGCGTAAAGATCGTCACGCCACCTTGAGAAGGCCCCCATGAACCTGATCCGAGACACCCTGGCGCGCGCGCGTCGACTTGGCGAAAGACCGCCTACCTTCTGGCCTCCGACGCCGCTCGGGCATCTCCCACACTTTCAGTCGGACCCGATCTCGTTTTTTGCGCGCGGGTATGCGCGCCACGGGGATGCGTTCCGCCTCAAGATGTTTGGGCAAGAGACCATGGTGTTTTGCGACGCGGAGCATGTGCGTCACATCCTGGTCGATCACGTAGACGTCTATAGCAAGCGGACTCGTGGCTACGACAAGCTTCGCCTCTTCCTTGGCCACGGAATGCTGACCTCCGAGGGCGAGTTCTGGCGGAGGCAGCGTCGAATCGCCCAGCCAGCATTTCATCGCAAGCACATCAACGCCTTCGCCGACGACATGGTCACGCTTGCCCATCAATTGATGGACAATTCGTGGGAGCGCGCCGCAGTCAGCGGCGAGCAGCGGGAGATCTCGGCCGACATGATGGCGCTCGCGCTCAATGTCGTCGTGAAGACGGTGCTCGGGAGTGATCAGGACGTCGATGTCGCCCAAGTTGGCGAAGACGTCGCCCTCATCAACGAGTACGCGATGAAGGCGATCAGCATTCCGTTTCCGGTAGAGAAGCTGCCTCTGCCACAGACCAGGGAGTTCTGGGCGGCCGGGAAGCGACTCGATGATGTCGTGTACGGCATCATCGCCGAGCGACGCCGCAAGCAGGCGGACGATCCCCGGGACCTTCTCTCGCTGTTGATGGCGGCGACCGATGAGGACACCGGCGAGAAGATGAACGATCAGCAGCTTCGCGACGAGGTCATGACGATGTTCCTCGCCGGTCACGAGACCACCGCGATGACCCTGTCGTGGACGCTGATGTTGCTCGCGAAGCATCGCGACGTGCTGACGCGCGCTCACGCCGAGGTCGCGCAGGTCCTTGGGGTCGGCGCCAAGGCTCGACGTGCCGTCGACGCCGACTACGTCAAGCTCCCCTACTTGGGACAAGTGCTCAACGAATCGATGCGCTTGCTGCCACCCGTGTGGCTCTTGGCCCGCTACGCCGAGCGTGACGACCAGATCGGCCGCTGGCACGTTCCCAAGGGCACGCTCGTGTTCGTGCCGCCCTATCAAGTACATCGGGTCGAGCGCCACTGGCCCGAGCCGGAGCGCTTCGATCCCGAGCGCTTCTCCGAGGCACGGATCCACGACCGGCCCAAGCACGCGTACCTCCCGTTCTCGACCGGTCCGCGGATCTGTATCGGGATCGGATTCGCAGAGCTTGAGACTCGCTTGATCCTGGCGTCGATTCTGCAGCGCTTTAGCTTCGACTACGTCGATGAACAGCGCATTGAGATGGAGCCGCTCATCACCTTGCGACCCGCGCATGGCGTCCGACTCCACCTTCGCCGTCTCGCCGACTGATACGGCGGTCTGACCCCATATTCTTCGTCCTGCGAGGGGCAGCCCCGCTACGACCCGCAGACTTCGTAGCGCGACTTCGCACGATCGCAGCAGGATGGTCCGGCCGCGTGATTGCGCTCGCCGCCGCCGACGAGGGCGTGGTGGCGCGTCGCTTCGCGTGTTCGTGGCTCACGCACCCTGCAGCTCTCACGCTGCCGGAGGGCGGCCATGTTCATCGAGCATGAGTCGGCCGACGAGAACCTCGCCGACGCGCGCAAGCGGCCCAGGCGCGATGCGAATCACGTCGCCGTTGAGGGGAACGAGCGTGTCGGGTATTCCCATCTCTTGTCCGAGTTGCTGGTGAGCCCGCATATGATCGAGCTCGCCATGGACCGGAATGAGCGCTCGCGGGCGCACCCACTCGTACATTGTGCGCAGATCGTCGCGGGCGGGGTGGCCGGACACATGGACGAGGTGGCGAGTGTCATCCGTGACCCGCACGCCCATCCGCCGCAGACGTGCGGCGAGGCCGGCGACCGACGCCTCGTTCCCGGGAATGACCCGCGACGAGAAGATCACGTCGTCGCCGCGCTCAAGCCAGACGTCCCGGTGCCGTCCGTCCGCGATGCGGGCCAATGCCGCGTTGGCCTCGCCCTGCGACCCCGTACAGATCAGCAAAAGTTCCTCGCGGGGCGTGTCGGCGAAGGCCTTGGGATGGAGCTCGTCACTTGGCCGCGAGAAGTAGTGCGTCTTGGTCGAAGCCTGCAGCATGTTGAGCATCGAGCGGCCAACGATCATTGGGCGACGGCCGACCTTTCGGCCGACCTCGACCAGCGTGCGCAGTCGCGCGACGTTGCTGGCGAAGCAGGACACCGCGACGCGGCCCTTCATGGGTGCCATGAGAGCATGGAGGCTTGGACCGAGCTCGGACTCTGAACCGGTGCTGCCCTCGATCATCGCGTTGGTGGAGTCTCCGACGACGGCCAAGACCCCCTCGCGCGCCAGCGCCTGGAGCTTCACGGTGTCGGTCGTATCGCCAATGACGGGATCGGGATCGAGTTTCCAGTCCCCGGTGTGAAGCACCGTGCCGTGCTCGGTGCGGAGAATGACGGCGCTAGCCTCAGGGATCGAATGCGTGATGTCGACCAGCTCCACGTCGAAGGGGCCGAGCTTGAGCCGGGCGCCACGGCTCAAGGTATGCAACGGGACCTGGTCGGTCAGGCCAGCTTCTTGGAGCTTGCGGTTGAGCAGCGCCATCGTGAACGGCGTCGCGTAGACCGGGCAACGCAGGCGCGGCCACAGGTGGGCAACCGCGCCGACGTGATCTTCATGCCCGTGCGTGATGATGAGTCCCTCCAGCCGATCGCGCCGAGCTTCGATGAAACTCGGATCTGGCATCACGATGCGGGTCTCGAGATCCGAGTTGTCAAAGGTGATGCCGCAGTCGATCGCGAGCCATCTTCCTCCCGTCGTGTAGAGGTTGAAATTCATGCCGATCTCGCCCGACCCGCCCAGGGGGACAAAAAGGAGCTCTGGGCCGTCGAAGTCGACCTTCATGTCGGAGAAGGTAGCAGCCATGCGAACGCGCAGTGTGCTGCGGCGCGGAGCTTCATCGTTTTGCACAAGCCGCGCGTCAGATCCCTTGCCTGTGGCGGGCGCTCGCGACACACTCAAGACCGCGCTTGACGGCGCGAGCTCCTGACGGAGCAACCTGAATCAACGCTGGTCGCGCGAATTCGTCGCGCTTCTGGCCGCGATGCAACAATCGCCGGGAATCGGCGCCGGAAGGCTAGGTCACAGTGTCCATCACGCATAAGCTGGTTCGTCTTGGAGTCGCAGCGCGTCGTCTCAACGATGACTCGGACAAGCTCAATCGTTCGATCGCCCAGATCGACGCGCTGCTTGAGCGCATGGGGCTGGGTCTTGAGTTTCTCTATCCGCGACCGGTGGTGGAGACGACCTCCTTCGACGCCGATGGAAAGCGACTCATTGAGCTGTCCTACGTCGGCTATATGAAGCTGCGCGGCCGCTACACGCTCGCGCTCAAAACGCTTCGTGTCTTTGAGTCTCGCACCGCAAACCCTTCGGAGTCTCCAGGCTCTGCGATTCCGTTGCTCGACGCACCGCGCCGACTCCGTTATGCCGCTGTAGACGTGCTGCCGGAGGTGATTGCTGGGCTCTCGCACCAGGTCGATGAGCTGGCCGCGCAGATGGAACGAAGATGCGGCGTGGCCGACCAAGTGCTTCGCGAGCTTGAGCTGCACTTTGGCGCGGCACCCAGCGACAGCCATCATGACGGAGTGCTCGGATACGGACGAGAGTCCAACGCCGCCGCGCCAGCGCAGATGCCCGGGGGACCGGCCGCGGCTCCCGCCGGGAATGGCCCCCGACCGGCGGCTTCGGGGTGGGAAGCCGCAGAGGCGATCTCGCCGCGCGAGCGTCGTCGGACGGCGCCCCGCGGCTTGCCCTAGACCGCAGCGAATGTCGCTGCGCGGCAGGAAAACGCGAAATTGGCTGTTCGTGATGGGACTCGACCTCTGGGCCGAGAGTCTAGTCACGTGTCGCCGTTGCGGTCGATGAACGCCAGCGTCGATTCGTGACGTGAAGCGCCTTGCCAGGGAGGGTGTGATCGGCGAAAACCTCGCGTCACTCGGCAACCGGTTGCGCATGTCGTGCGCAGACTCGATGCCGTTCGATTCACGGCCTCCCTTGAGACCGGCGTCGGCACAGTGCCGCGCGACGGCCCCCTCTCACGACCAACACGGATCACGCATGAACACCCTCCGAATCAACACGAAGTCTCTGACTGTTTCCACCGCAATGATCGCGATGCTCGCGTCGCTCACCCTCTCCGCCGCCGCGTGCGGTGGCGAAGCCGCCAGCGATGGCGGCAAGAAAGAGGGCGAGACCGGCAAGACCGACGGCGGCGGCAAGACCGACGGCGGTGGCAAGACCGACGGCGGCGGTAGCGGCGGTGGTGAAGCTGCACCCCCGGCCGGTGAGATCAAGGTCGTCGCGGTCGAGACCCACAACTACACCAGCTACGCGCTGATGTCGGACGGAACCGTGCGCGCATGGGGCGGAAACGACCAGGGCCAGCTCGGTAACGGCAAGAAGGGTGAGGACACCGCGACCCCGGTTGCGATCGACGGACTCAAGGACGTCAAGTCGATCATCGCTGGCGGTTCCAACCTCGGTGGCACCACCTGCGCGATCCAGGGCGATGGCCTTGTGAAGTGCTGGGGCGACTACGAGCTGATCCCGGGCGGTGAGTGGGGCGGTTCGCCCACGCCGACCGAGGTCTCGAGCCTCAAGGGCGCCAAGCAGATCTCGATGGGCCTTGGCCACGCCTGTGCAGTGATGGCGGACGACACCGTCAGCTGCTGGGGCCGTGGTTGGGGTGGCGCGATGGGCAGCGGCACCGAGACCGACAACAAGATGCCGACTGCGGTGCCCGGCCTGACCGGCGTGAAGGCGGTCCGCAACGGCCGCTCGCACGTCTGCGCGCTGCTCGGCGACGGTAGCGTCAAGTGCTGGGGCGGAAACTTCGATGGCCAGACCAACCCCAAGGATCCGGGCATGGACAAGAATGCCCTCAGCCCGCTCGCGATCGAGGGCATCACTGGCGCGACCGCGATCGGCGTTGGAGCCGACACCAGCTGCGCGCTGATGGCCGACAAGACCGTCAAGTGCTGGGGCGACGGCTTCCGTGGTGAGGGTGTCGTGGCGCTCAACAACTCGAGCGGCACCACCGGCTTTAGCACCGGCTTTGGCGATCACATGTGCGTCCTCAATGAGGACGGCTCGGCTCGCTGCTTCGGCGACAACTACGAGGGTCAGCTCGGCGTCGACAGCAAGGGCACGTCCAGCTCGCCCAGCACGCCGGTCAACGTTCCCGGCCTCAAGGACGTCGCGTCGATCTCGACCGCGTTCACCGGCAACCACACCTGCGCGGCGACCAAGGACGGCAACGCGTACTGCTGGGGCGACAACCGCTACGGCGCGCTCGGTGACGGCACGCTCCTTGACCACGTCGAGCCCAAGCTGGTCAGCAGCATCACCTCGGCCTCGCTCCCCGCGCCGGTCAACGGTTTCGACAAGGTGCCCAACCCGGACATCAACCAGACCTTCGACGGTCTGCCCGCCGGCTGCACGCACCAGGCCTCGCTTGAGTTCAAGACCAAGGACTCCAGCAAGACCGCGTTCGCAACCAAGACCGCCTACGCGCGGAAGGGTTGGGAGTCCAAGAGCTACACCGTCGACCTCCGCGACTACAACATCGATCCCAAGGAGAGCGACTGGACCCAGAACCCCCGTGGTGAGCAGCTCTGGATCAACCTTGTGTTCGAGAACAACGACGTGCTCTTCGAGGGCGAGGGCGACTCCAAGCAGCGCAAGGAGACCAAGCTCCCGGTCGAGAAGGCCACCTTCAAGCCGCGCGGTCTCTACAACGATCCCGAGCCCCAGGCGCAGCCCACCGTGTGGGCTTCGATCTACCGCAACCGCGGTCAGAGCAGCGTCGGCAGCTGGTCCAGCTCGGGCGTGAGCGCCGAGAGCCAGATCGAGCTGACCTACCTTGGCGACGACTACGTCTGCGGCACCATCACGCTGGTGGACACCGACAGCACGGTCAAGGGCACCTTCGCAGCGAAGGTCCGCGACTAAGCGGGTGCACTCGCGGCGTGGGGTTCCACAGGACCCCAAGCTAAGCGGTCGCGGATGAATCTCCGCGACCGGGAGTGAGCGAAAGGCGAGCGGGGAGACCTGCTCGCCTTTCTCAATTTCTAGAGGCATCCCATGCGCATCAAACTCTACGCACTCCTCGCACTTCCCCTCTTTGCCATTGCCTGCGGCGCGCCGCCTGCGGCCAACAAGGACAAGGAGAAGGACACGAAGAGCGACGCGGCCAAGGGCGACGCCGACAAGGCCGCCGACACCAAGGCGGGCGACGCCGCAAAGCCAGCTGAGGCAGCCCCGGCCGGTGATACCGCGGCCGCCGCAATTGTCGTGCCCGAGACCATGACGAAGTTCCTCGCCAAGTTCGATGGAACCGACGCCGCCGTGTCCGCCGCGCTCAAGGAGTTCGGCGTCGAGGGACTCGCCGACGCCGAGATGTCCCTCTACATGCTCAAGGACCCCAAGGTCACGGCCGCGAATGGCGATTGCTACACCTTCACCGCGGCCGCCGGCATCACCGAGCGCAGCTACGAGGTCTGCTGGAAGGACGGCAAGATCGAGAAGGTGGTCGACAAGGACGCCGCGAAGGACGACGAGTAACCCGCAGCGCGAGCCCGCCTCGCGTCCTGCCCGTGCCCACTGGCGCGAACGCGAGACGCGGGCTCAAGTCGCGCCGCCCACAATTCGTGCGTGCTACAAGTCCGACATGTCGAAGCGCGTGCTCGTCACAGCGGCTCTGCCGTACGCCAACGGCTCGATCCATCTGGGCCACGTCCTTGAGGCAGTCCAGACCGACATTTACGTCCGTGCGCGTCGCATGATGGGCGACGACGTGGTGTTCGCCTGGGCTGACGACACGCACGGGACCGCGATTCAGGTGCGAGCGACGCGTGATGGTATCACGCCAGAAGAGGTCATTGGCCGCGCATACAAAGAGCACGTCGCGGACTTCACTGACCTTCAGATCTCATTCGACATCTACCACACGACGCATTCCGAAGAGAGCAAGCGGCACACCCACGCGCTCTACGAGGCGATGCGCGACCGCGGCTTGGTCGAGACCCGTGAGATTGAACAACTGTTTTGTCCGCATGACGCGATGTTCCTGCCCGATCGTTTCGTGCGCGGGACATGTCCCAAGTGCGGGTCGGAGGATCAGTACGGCGACGTCTGCGAGGTCTGCGGTACCACCTACGCCCCGACGGAGCTCAAGTCTCCTCGGTGCGCGATCTGTGGCACCCAGCCGATCCTCAAGAGCAGTCAGCACCTCTTTGTGGGTCTCGCCCAGCATGAGGCGTTTCTCCGCGAGTGGCTCAAGGGACCCGATGAGGGCGGACTGACGCAGATCTATCCAACCGTCAAGAACTACGTTGCCCGCTGGATTGAGGATGGACTGCGCGACTGGGACGTCTCGCGCGACGCTCCCTACTTTGGCTTTGAAATTCCCGGGTACGCCGGCAAGTACTTCTACGTGTGGTTCGACGCTCCGATCGGATACATCGCGGCAACGCAGGCCTGGTGTGATCGGGAAGGCAAGGACTTTGACAGCTACTGGCGGACCGACCGATCCAAGTGCGAAATCGTCCACGTCATCGGCAAAGACATCGTCTATTTCCACACGCTCTTTTGGCCCGTGATGCTCAATAGCTCCGGCTACACGACGCCCACGCGAGTCCAAGTGCACGGCTGGGTGACGATCAACGGCAGCAAAATGTCCAAGAGCGAGGGTACCTTCATCCTCGCGCGGACCTATCTCGAGCATCTCTCGCCGGACTATCTCCGCTATTACTACGCCGCGAAGTTGAGCGCAGCGCAAGACGACATCGACCTCTCCTTCGATGACTTCAGCGCGCGCGTCAACGCCGAGATGGTCAACAAGGCGGCCAACTTGGCGAGCCGCTGCATCAAGTTCGTCACGGCGCGACTTGGCGGCACCCTGGCAGCGCTGCCCGACGACGCCCTGGAGTTGTGTGGGTCCTGGGAGGCCAAGGTCGCCCAGGCATATGCGCACTACAAAGAATTTGAGAGCGCGGCGGCGCTGCGACTTGCGATGGAGATCGCGGAGTCGGCCAACACGTACGTCACCGATGCAGCGCCGTGGAAGCTCGCGACCAGTGATCCAGAGCGTGCGCGCTCGGTCTGCAGCGTGGGCGTGCACGCGTCCAAGTTGATCGTAGGCATTCTTGCGCCGGTGCTCCCCAGCTGGAAAGAGAAGCTAGAGCGGACGCTGGCTCTGCCTGCGCCGCTGACTGCGGCCAACGCCACGTCCCGCCTGCCAGCGGGGCACGCGATTCGGGAATACGAGACGCTCTGCGAGCGGATCGATCCCGCCAAGGTCAAGGCGATCTTAGAGGCGAGCAGCGCATCCATCGGCGGGTTGCCACTCGCGCAGGATGGCAGCGCGGCGGTTCAAGCTGCGCCCGCGACCAACTCAGACGCCATTTCTGCTGCGAAGTCCGGCGCGAAGTCTGGCGCGAAGTCTGACGCGCACGCGAATACGTCAAGCGCACCCGCAACCGCGAAGCAGGTGGCAGAGCCCAACTCCAACACGACCCAGGCAGCGGGGGCGGACGTGGTGCCTCTCGCGGCCGAGACCACCATCGATGCGTTTGGTGCAGTCGACCTTCGGGTCGGCAGGGTGATCGCGTGCGAAGCGGTGCCGGAGGCAGCCAAGCTGCTGCGTCTCACCGTGGATCTAGGTCCGCTCGGCCAGCGCAATATCTTTAGCGGCATTAAGGCCAGCTATGAGCCCAGCTCCTTGCTTGGCAAGTTGGTCGTGGTCTTCGCCAATCTCAAGCCGCGTAAGATGCGATTCGGCATGAGCGAGGGGATGATTCTTGCCGCCGGGCAAAGTGACGACGCCGTGACGGTGCTCGAGCTCGATCCGCGCGCAGTTCCGGGCGACCGGATCTCGTAGCAGGCAACGCGAGACTCGGATCCGTAAGATCGACGCCCGGGATCCTTCACGAGGAACGCATGCAAAAGCCGCTGCACGCGATCGAGACGAGCCGCTTTTGGGGTGTCGTAGCTCCGCTGCCGTCCGATCGGGCGCAGCCCGACGACGCTCGTGCGGTGATGCTGCGTGTCGTCGCGCGTGAACGTGATCTTACTTCGATCTCAAGCGAGGAGCTGGCAAGTGCGCCCGGTGTCGAGCTTGGTCTGTCGCGTCAACGCCTGCCCAGCGCCTTGGGCGACGATGATGAGCTGAGAAGTGCAATCGCGTGCTGGCTCGTGGCCAGAGGCGTGCGCCGACTCAATATCGAGACGGAGGTTGGCAAAGACTTGGTCGACGAAGCGATTGATGTCGAAACCCTGGGGCAGCAGACCCGCAGGCCCGTGCGCGATGCCGATGGCCTCGTGCGCCGCATCGTGTCGCTCGCGCCCTCGAATCTCGATGTGCTGCTCGCGCTCGAGGCCGGCGAGCGTGTGGTGGGATGCGAGAACTCAAGCCGCGAGTGGGCCCTGTCGCGGCCGGCCGAGGCCAAGACCGTGCTGCTCGGCCCCGACCTTGATCCCGATCTGGAGAAGGTGTGCGAGCTCCAACCCGATCTCGTGCTCGCATCGCTGACCGTTCCGGGGATGGAGCGGGTGGTGAGCGGCCTCGCGCGTCGCGGCATTCCCCATCTCGTGTTGGCCCCCCGGGGCGTCGACGATGCGATGGCAGACGTGCTTCGCGTAGGCGAGGCGCTCGGTCTCACCAAGCAAGCTGGCGCCGTCGTCAAGCACATGCAAGTCGAGCGTGAGCAGCTACGCTCGCTCGCCGATCGCGGCGCTCGGGCGCGGGTCTATCTTGAGTGGTGGCCGCGACCTCACTACACACCAGGCTCGACGTGCTTCTCCAACGAGCTGATTGAGCTTGCCGGTGGCGTCAATGTCTTCGGCAGCCGCGTGGGATCTTCGGTTGAAGTCGAGCCCCAGGACATCGCGGCAGCTCAGCCCGATCTTGCGTTTGTCTCGTGGTGCGGTGTCGATGTCGCCAAACTCGATCCCGCGCGACTTTGCGCCGTCCCTGCACTCGCGCAGCTCGAGATGGTGCAGCGGGGCCGCGTCTTTGTGCTCGACGAGCGCTATTCCGGCCGACCCGGCCCACAGATGCTGGAAGCGGCGAAGATCATGCAGCGCCATATTCTGAGCTGGCGTGCGCAGAGCAGCGCGTAGCCGCGTTCGCGTGCGGCACCGACCTCTGACAGCCCCACCGCCCTGAAGGTGCTAAGCTCCCCCTACACATGCGGTCACCCGGAACACCTCGGGCTCCCGACGGCGGCGGAGCAACGCCTGCGCAGGGAGGCGAACAGGTCCCTTCGGTCCGATTGCCCACAACGCTCGATATCCACGAGTTGGCGGGCGGGCTTGAGCCGATCGTGGGGCAGGGTGGTGCGACCCAAGGAGAAGACGCGACACCCGCGAGCTCATCGGGCGCGATGTCCAAAGACGGGCTCCAGGACGAGGAGCCCGATCCGGACGATATCGTCGAATACCTCCTCGACATCTTTGAGGAGCAGCTCGGGGTCGGGGACCTGCGTGACGCAAGCCGGACACTCGATGAGCTCGAGGCGGCGGTGGGCGTCAATGACCCCCGATATCTCCGCGCCTTTGCGGTGCACTGCTGGGAGGCCGAGGGGGCCTCTCGCGCTCGTTGGTGCTTTGAGAACGCGGTCCGGGCCGTCCCCGATGATCCGGAGCTGCGCTACGCCTACGCGCATTGCCTCGCGGAGCTGGGCGAGTTCGACGCGATGGTGGAGCAGTACCTCATCGTGCGCTCGCTCGACCTCGCGTACGAACACAGGACGGCATCCTCGCGACTGCTCTCGACCATCCACTCGCATGCCGAGCGGGTCTTGAGTCGTTTGCCCCGCGACATCCAACAGCGCCTCGAGAACGTGCCGGTCGTACTTGAGCCTCGACCCGCGCGACACCACGTGGAGGCCGGGCTCGATCCGCGACTTTTGGGTCTCTTCGAGGGTCGTGATCTCCTTGGAGAGCCCGATGCGATTCCGGTACCGACCCGCGTGGTCGTCTTCTACGCGAATCTGGTTGCGTGCTTTGGCGACGATGAAGAGACGCTGCTTGACGAGCTTGAGGTGACCATCCTTCACGAGATCGGTCACTTCTTTGGACTCGATGAGGATGACGTCGCAGCGCTCGGCCTCGAGTAGCATGCGGACGGGATCGAGGTTCGAGTGCCTCGTCCGCTCGGATACGCGCGGCGAGGCCGGGCGCCCACGGCAGCCGGGTGCACGCCAGCGCGCCGTCATGGTCGCGAGGGGAGGGTGCGAGGTGAGGTGAGTCGTGTGCCCCCTCCTGAGCCACCCGCCGCGGCCGTCAAGAAAAGCGCCGGAGTCTGCGGCACCCGAGCCGCCTGGTGTGCTTTTTGGGTGTAGGAGCGACTGGTGGCACGTTGGCCCCATGCCCACGGCGCAAGACTTGGAGAGATCGCTTGAGGAGATCTACCGCGGACTATCTGCGTGCGGTGGCTATCGCTCGATCTGGCTGGACCGCCAGGGCGGGCTCCACCACTCGGAGCCCGAGCTCGAGCTGGAGGAGGAGGGGCTGCGATTCCTGGCGTGCGTCATGCGCCCCAGCCGGGAAGACCTCACGGACCTCCTCCTGCGCATGATGCCGAGCCACGTCGTGTCCGTCGCGCGCGAGAGCGGAACGGCGAGCCCCGTCGGCCTGATTCCGGCGATCGCCTAAGGGCGCGTTGAGCACGGGTGACGCGCGCGGGGAAAGCCCGCATGCTTGCCTCGCTCGTGCCATCGCTCCTCCACAAGCTTCCCGCGCATCGTGGGTCCGAGATCCTCAGACGTGCGTATCAGGGCGGCGCCGCGCTGCCGCGGATCAGCGCGCCGTGGTTCGAGTGCGGACACGAGGACGACGAACTCGATGAGGCAAGCTTGCGCGCCTACTGTGCGGACCGGCCTTGGGCCGTGCCCCAGCGGCCGCTGCTCTTTCTTTGCGACATCCATGCGGATCGCGAAGCGCTGATCGATTCGTTGGCAGCAGGCGGCGCGATCGAACCATCAGAGTCATTGGCGTGCGGCTGGCGTGTTACCGACTTCGGCCGCAAGGCGCTGGTGGTGCTGGGCGGTGACTGCTTCGACAAGGGCCCCAGCACGCTCGAGCTGCTGCGGGAGCTCAACCTGCTGCTCGCGGCCGGCATCGAGATCGAGCTGTTGGCCGGCAATCATGATCTCCGCACGTTGCTCGGTCTCCAGTACATGGGACGACGCGAGTCCCGATTCGCCCATCTCTTTGTTCGTATGGGGCAAAAGACGGTGCCACTCTTCGCCGAGATCTACGAGCGCTACGTGCTCTCCGGGGGCGATCACTCGGTGGAGCGGCTTAGTGAAGCCCAGGCGCGAGAGATCCTCTTTCCCGACCGCGCCTGGTACGAGAAGTTCGAGGAAGCCGCCGGGGACCTGATCCGTCCCGACAAGCTCACCAAGGAGCTTCGCCGGATCGCCGAGAAGGAAGAGGAACTCAGCGCCGCGTGTCGGGCCCTCGGTATGTCCCTGAGCGACCTGCACGTTGCGGGCGTCGTCGCACGTCGACTCTTCCTTGAGCCCGGCGGCGAGTTTCACTGGTACTTCGCGCGCACGCAGCTCGTGCGCCGATGGGGTTCCTATCTGCTGGTCCACGGCGGCGTGGATGATTCGTGCGCGGCCGTATTGGCAGAGGGAGGGGCGCAGGGCCTTAACGACTGGTACTCCCGTCTGCTGGCCGAGGATCCCTTCGAGCTCTACAACGGTCCCGTCGGCAACTGCTTTCGAACCAAGTATCGGCCGGAAGACTATCCGCTCACGCGCAAGGGAACCGATAACCTGCGCCGCGCGGGCATCTACGCCCTGGTCCATGGGCACAAGAATGTGCGAAAGGGCCAGCGTATGGTGCTGCGCGAGGGGGTGCTCAACTTTGAGTGCGACTGCTCCGTCGACCGCAACACGCGACGCAACGAGAAACTCTCGGGCGCAGGCGCAGCGGTGACGATCTTCGCAGAGGACGGCGCCGTGTATGGGCTCAGCGCGGACGATTCGCGACTCAAGGTCTTCGACCCCGCCATGTTCGCGCCGGCATTGATGCAGTACTAGCCGGCTGTCAAATGACCCCTCGCGGCGCCTGGCCGCGTACGCACCACGCAGCCCTTGTTGGCCTTCGGTCACGTACACCGGTACGTTCTCTCCTCGCGCCTCGGTCTGCATGGCGATTGCACGTCCATGCACTCCACGCGGGTCCCTCGACATCCCGCAAGGTACACTCCCTTCGGGGCGCCCCTTGCTTGCTTCGCTGGCGACTCGACCTCCGGAGGACGCACGTGGCGTTGCCGCTCGTCGGTCGCCGACCGCCTTTATCGCCTCTCTCCATCGCGCGCTGGGGTCGACGGAAGGACGCCAGCTCTGACTGCGTTCGCGGTGCACTCCGCACCCAACGCGCGCTCCCTCGAATCCCTGCGGATCCGAGGCAGCGGGGCGATCCGTCAACGCGTCTACTTTGCGATCATGGCATGGGTCGAGGTGTGCGTCGCGTCGTTGCGGGCGATGGGCTCTGACGAGAGCTCCGCGGCGCGCTCGATCATGTTGAGGAAGCCGCGGCGGTAGCCTTTGGGATCCTTGCCCAGTGCGCCGGCAGCCATCGCGTACACGGAAGCGTACGAGACCGACTGGGTGTGCTTTGAACCGCGGAGCTTCATCCCGAACATCGCGACGCTTGAGGCAAAGCGAAGGTCCACGGAGGCGTCCTCCATCGATCGCTCGCTGTCGACGATCGACATGGAGATCAGCTTGCTCACCGCGCCATCCGGCTGCTTGTAGCGCAGCTTGACGTGCATGAGTTCGCCGCTCATCGCCTTGTCGGTCGGCTGCGCGTTGTCCTGGTAGCGCAGAGGGTCCACGCTCGGAATGGTGGATCCGCGGCCGAGGGGGATGACCTCGTAGAGTGCGGTCACGGTGTGACCCGAACCGATCTCGCCGGCATCCTTCTTGTCGTCGTTGAAGTCGGCGTGGGCGAGCCTGCGATTCTCGTAGCCGACCAAGCGGTACGACGCGACCTGTTCGGGGTTAAACTCGACCTGGATCTTCACATCCTTTGCGATCGTGACGAGCGTCGCACCGGCCTGCTCCACGAGGACCTTGTGGGCCTCAGCGAGCTGGTCGATGTAGGCGTAGTTTCCATTGCCCTTGTCGGCCAGCATCTCCATCGTGGAGTCCTTGACGTTGCCCGTTCCAAATCCGAGCACGGACAGGAATACGCCGCTCTCTCGCTTCTGCTCGATTAATCGGACGAGATCGCCTTGGCTGGTGGTACCGACGTTGAAGTCGCCATCGGTCGCAAGGATGACGCGGTTGATGCCACCCTTCTTGAAGCTGTGTTGCGCAAGGGCGTAGGCTGCCTCGATGCCCGCTCCACCGTTGGTGGACCCTCCCGAGGAGAGGCGGTCGAGCGCCGACAGAATCGCCGCGTGGTCGGCCGTGGGCTCGAGGACCGTGCCCGAGGCGCCGGCGTAGACCACGATGCCGATCCGGTCCTCCGGTCGCAGATCGCCCACCAGCATCGTGAGCGACTGCTTGAGCAAGGGAAGCTTGTCGGCATCCGACATGCTGCCCGAGACATCGATCAGGAACACCAGGTTGCGCGCCGGGATCTCGCTCTTCTCGATGGTCTTACCCTTGATGCCGACGCGTACCAGGCGGGCCTGGCTATTCCATGGGCAGCTCGCAACCTCGGTATTGACCGAGAAGGGGTCTGCGCCCTTGGGCTCAGGATAGGCGTACGAGAAGTAGTTGATCATCTCTTCGATGCGTACGGCGTCGACAACGGGCTTGCTGCCGCCATCAAGGAAGCGACGAATATTACTGTAGGAGGCCGTATCCACGTCGATCGAGAAGGTCGAGAGCGGATCATCTGCGACCTTGATGTAGTCGTTCTCGGCGATGTAGTCGTAGCCCTCGGTGTTGAAGTCCGCGTCGGCGACCGGCGTGACCGGCTGCGACGGATTGGCAACGACCGGGCTGTTGTGGACGGCCACGGCCCCCTGAGCCATGGCGTCGCCCTTGGACTTGGTCATGGCGACCCGACCCCGACCCACGCCGGCTCCCGTGCCGTCGCTTCGCTTCTCCGCGTTCTTGTTGCGAAACTTCTTCTCGCTATTTGCGACGTTGGCCGACGGCGACATCTCTGGCGCCGGCGATGGATAACCGGTGGCGTCTGCGGACGGCGGAGCCGAGCTGACCGGCGGCCCGACCTGTGTTGTGGCGACATTGGCGACCTCCTGCTCCGCGACCTTGGCCGGGCCCGTCCGTGATCCTTCATCGGACTCGCCCTCGGCCTCTTCGTACTCCACGTCGTCAGGGCTGCTCTCGTCGAAGCGCGCGTTCGCTCCATCCGGGTTGACGTAGCTGGCAGTGGCCGGACCGCTACTTGCGGACTTGAAGGCGCATCCGAGCGCAGGGGCAACAAACGCGAGGGAGAGCAGCGCCGCAGCAAAGAAGCCGCGAGCTGCATGAGTGCGAGAACGGGGGAGGTGGAAACGTGCGGCGGGCTTGGTCATGGTCGTGTCCTTGCTGGGCGACCTGACGAACGCGCCGTTTCTTTCGGCACTTACAGCGACGTGACAGCACCCGAGCCGGCGCCGCCGCGCAAACTCTGCAATCAAGCGCTGGATGCGGCCCTGCGCGGCCATAGGCGCACGTTTGGGTTGGGGCATCTGCTCCAAACCCTGCACCTCCGCCGCGTCACCGCGGCTCGGCGCCCTGGCCGGGCCGGCGTTGAGCCCCGCACTTAGGTCGTCGCCGCGCCATCGAGGATGTGTTGGATTCGGCGCACGACACCGGCCGGGTCGTGGACTGTCCCCTCGGCGAGACCTGCCATATCAAACAGCAGGTCGATCCAGGTTCCTAGCTCCTCGGACTTGGGGTTCTCGGTGGCGACGCCATTCGCCTTGGCTACGAACGCGTGATCGGGGTTGAGCTCGAGGACACGCAAGGTGGAGATCGGCGCACCGTCTTGGCGAGCCATCCGGAGGATGCGTTCCATGTTGCGCGAGAGCGCTCCGTCGGCGTCGACCAGACAAGATGCGCTCTGCTCGAGTCGCGTGCTTGCCTTGACGTCCTTCGCCTTGCCGGCGAGACGCTCGCGCGCGACAGCCAGCAGCGGTGCGATCTTGGCATCGTCGGCGGTCTTGGACTCCTCGGCGCTGCCAAAGTCGCCTTGCGTGACGCTACGCAAC
>CAZVEM010000103.1:0-16609 GCA_964626165.1 uncultured Nannocystaceae bacterium | reverse complement strand
CCACCCTGCTCACACGAACGTTCGGAGAGGTGGTACAGGAGCACGACTTCGCGCGCGACTTCCTGGCCAGAATATGAGGGGATGGCTCAGGCGTAGCGCTGGGCCATTCGTAGCGTGCGGTGGCCGAGTGCGGCTGCGGCATCTTCGAGGCGACCGCCCGCTTCCAGGATCGAGGTGGCCGCCGAGTGTCGTAGATCGTGCAATCGCATCGTGAGTCCGAGGCGCTCTCGAACTTGCCGCCAAGCGCGATCGAGGTTGTGGCCATCGATCTGGGAGCCGCTCTCGCTGGGACAAACGAGGGCTTCGCGTGGGGCCTGCGCGTGTCCGTACATGCGTGAGCGAATCGTCGTCGTGGCCTCTATCGCAGCGCGACCTATTGGTCGCGTACTTGCCCCTGACTCTGTCGTCTCGAGCCGTAGATCTCCGCGCTCGAGATCAACTTCACGCCAACGCAAACCGAGGATCTCGGCGCGTCGGCAACCCGTCAACGTGAGGAGGATGAGCGCGTCCGCAACACCTTGGGAGAGCCGGCCTTGCCACGGACGCATCGGAGCCTCGCGGAGCTCCGCGGGCTGTGCTCCATCAGACTGACCCACCACCATGTGATGCGAACCGCGCGTCGGGAGGCAGGCAGTGCGGAAGAGCAAGTTCAGTGATGGGCCGCTCATCGGCATCTTGGAAGGTTCCATCCCCCTCCACAAGAACGGCCCCTAACTCCAACGGTCCCAACCGCCACCACCGCACCAGACTCGGCTCCAACTCCCCAAAATCGACAGCCTCCTCCTCACTCAACGCCGTCGTGTCCGCAACAAGCCCCTCACCAGAAGGCGATGCCGATCTCGCATCCTCGCGACCGCAGAGGTGAGTGCGGTCGCGGTCATTCCGAGCTGCGGCGCGAGACCTGCGAACTCACCGAATTCGGATTCTCGGTGGATGAACGTGCTCAGGGCTGTGAAGCGGCCTTTGAGTCCGCGGCGGGCGTGTTCGGCGGCGAGGTCGTTGGTGGCGTGCGCCACTTGGGCGCGGGCCCACATGAGGTTGAAGGCGTCGTCGGGGTCGGTGGCTAGGTCGACCAGATCGGCGCTGTCAACGTGCTCGTCACGTGGGTCTGCGTTGACGACGCCGGCACGACGTGCGGCAGCGGCGTGGCATCACCACATGAGGATCAACGCGCAGAAGGTGGCGCAGATGAGGGCGCGGAAGCGGCCGCGTTGGGCGTTGGCGTCGGCGATGACTTCGTTCTGGAGAAGGTGCGCGAAGAAGTCCTTCGTGGCGTACTCGGCGTCGTCGAGCTTGTACTGACGTGCGAGCTCGACGAACGCCGGAACGCTACATGCGGCACAGGTCCGGAAGCGCCTAGTGACGACCTCAAGGAGTGGCTCTGTCCCGACGATTACTGCGGCATGATCTCCAGCCGATCCGAAGCGTCGGCGCGCGGTCTCGCAGGCCACGGAACTCCGCGCTCACAGGCACTGCCAGCGCCAGCTCGGTGGTCCCTGCCACCGCAACCAGGCCGCAACCAGCTCGATGGTCCGAAACACAAAGTGCCCGGAACGGGCTCTGACAGGGTGGGCGCAGCAGGACTCGAACCTGCGACTTCCACCGTGTGAAGGTGGCACTCTACCGACTGAGTTATGCGCCCTGGGATTGGAGGGCGGCGAAGCTAGCCAAAAAGGGAGGGGGTGGCAAGGGGTGCGCGGGGGCGCTCGTCGCGATAGGACTGGGGCATGTCCAGCGATGCGTCCTCCGCCTCTCAGAACGATTCGAGCCAGCCGTCCTCGCCCGCGTCCGCGTCTGGGAGCGCAGCAGGTGGGGCCGCGGCGCGCCAGTTGGTGCGGACCGATGACGCGCCCGCGCCGATCGGTCCTTATAGCCAGGCGGTGCTGGTGCGAGGTGGCGCGACGCTCTATGCGAGCGGGCAAGTCGGACTGAATCCCGCGACGGGAAAGATGGTCGACGGCGGGGTCAAAGAGCAGGCTCAGCAGGTGCTGCTCAACATGGAGGCAGTGCTGCGGGCCGCCGGCATGGGCTTTGGCAATGTCGTGCGTTGCTCGATCTTCCTGGTGGACATGGCCGATTTCGCCGCGGTCAACGAGGTCTACGCGACGCGCTTTGGCGCTTCGCCACCTGCGCGCGCCACTGTGGCCGTTCGCGCGCTCCCGGCCGGGGCGCTCGTCGAGATCGACTGCGTGGCGGTCTCGGTCTAGGCGCGGCCTTTCAAGGCAGGCTCAACACCGGCGCGGCGCGATCCGTGCCACGCTCACGCTGTGATCCCGCACTGAGCTCATGACGCAACGGCACGAGATCCGAAGGTTGGACGCGCGAGCGAGACAATGGTCGGAGCGGGTGCGGCATTTGTCGCGGACTCTTGCGGGACTCGGCAGTCTGCCTCTTTGGCTTTGGATTGCCTTCGCGCTTGCGTGCAGCGGTGGGAGTTGTTCGGGATGCTCGGCCCCAGGTGCCCCTGGAGACTCCGATGGGACGCTCGACGAGGGGACCGCGGGTGACGACGCCGAGGGGGACGCGCCCGCTGGGTCGGGGTCGATCGCGATCCAGGTCCGCGGCGAAGTGTTGCTCGCGGTGGAACTCCCCGAGCTTCCCGGGGGCAACGCCAAAGATCCCGAGGGGCCTCCGGTGCTGCCTGCGGGGGATCCTCGCTTTGTACCGGCCGCGGGGCTTCCGGCAGATGTTTTGGTCCCGGCGGAGGCCAAGCCCGCGCCCGAGAAGAGCTGTCGCTTGCGCTTGATTCAGGCGGGCGTGATCTTGGCGTCGACCCGAAAGGAGTGCGATGCAACAGGACGGTACAACTGGGTCGCACAGTTGCAAGAGAGCAGCTTTGATCGGAACTCGCCGCTTGCGCTCGAGATCGAGATCGCGACCCATCTTCGCGCGCTGCTCCTGGTCGAGGTCGAGCCGCTCGAAGCAGCGCGAGGGGCGGACGATTCTGCGCAGGGGGATGCGACGGGGGGCGACACCGACAAGCCGGCGGCGGATGGAGTCCAGGCGACCTGGCAGATCGCGGCGCCCACCGTCGTGCTTGGACACGCCGCGAGCGTTCTCGGGCAGGTGACCGACGCGCGGGGCCGGCCGATCCCCAATATCGAAGTTCAAGCAATGCCAGTCCCGGATCTCGATGAGCCCGAGCCTTGGCGGACAACGACCGACGTGCATGGTCAGTTTCTCTTCGACACGCTGCCGCCCGGGCCGGTCAGCGTCCGTAGCGTCGCGCAGGATCACGCGCTCACGGTGGTCGAAGCCGTTGCACCCGAGCGCGACTTGGTCCTGCAGATGACCGGCCTGATCGATCTTGAGGGCAAGGCCTATGGCAAGCCCGCGGATCTTCAAGCCGCGCTGGTCCGCGTGGAGGGATCGGGCTTGTGGCCCGCGCTCGAGCAGCCGCTGGGTCCCGACGGCGATTTTCAGATCGAGGCGCTTCCCGACGGCATCTACGGGCTTGAGGTTGTCGTCTCGCGCGTCAGCGGCCGCGAGCTTGCGAGCTTGCCACTGGAGGGCGTGACGCCCGATCTCAAGATCGATCTGGCACTGCTGCCCGCGTTTCGCGTCCCGGTCGAGGTGCGCGATGAGTCTGGCCTGCCGATCGTGGGCGCACGTGTCACGGGCGGCTATGCGAGCGTCGGCATGCTTGCGCGCAGCGCCGTCAGCGACGCTTCGGGTCATGTCGAGTTGGGCCCCTTCGTGCCCGGCCCCTACGTGATTCGAGCCGAGGCCGACGGCTATCTCCCGGGCACGCCGGCCGATGTCGAGGTCGCCGCGCGAGGTGAGGGCGATCGCCACGGTGCAGATCCCGTGGTCTTTGTCCTGCTCCGCGCCGCGTCGATCGAGGGCGAGGTCGTCGACGAGGACGGCGTCGCGGTGGCAGGGGCCGAGATCGAGCTGATCGGTGACGGCCTGACGATGCCGGGGAGCGACAGCGTGAGCGCGGATCTCTTTGCGCGGGGCCTTGAGGGCTCGCGCTTGGTGAGCTCGGGCAGTCTCGGTGTCACGACGGGCAGTGTTCCCTCGATCCCGCGATTGGGCGAGTGGGTCCTCGGCGAAGGGGAGGAGGATGCCAGCAGCACGTACCTCAGTGACGATGTCGGCGGCTTCCGCATGGAGATGCTGATGCCGGGGCGCTATCAGCTACGGGCCTGCGACGGCGATCATCGCTGCAGCATCACAGAAGTTGTCGTGCTCAAGTCCGGTGCCGTGATCAGGGATCGGCGCCTGGTCTTGCGGCGTGGCACCTGGGTCCGCGGACAAGTTCTCGACGACAACGGCCAGCCGATCGACGGCGCTCGCGTCGAGCTGGAGGATGGCGACTTGTGGCTCGATGAACGCGGTGCCTTTGATGCAGGCCAGCGACGCGGCACGCTGCGCATCGTCGCCCGCGCGCCGGGCTACGAGGCGCAGGCAGTCTCGCTCGCACTCCCCAAAGAGGTGCGCGGCAACGTACCACCGCGCGACGTCTCGATCGCACTCGTGCCCGCGCAAGCGCGACTCTCGATGGTGATTCGCGATGAGAATGGCCAGGCGATCGAGAAGGCGCGCGTGAGCATCTCGTGGAAGTCGGGTCTTGAGCCCTCTAAGGAGCTTGAGACGGATCGCAAGGGAGCGCTCGTGCTTGAAGGTCTCGCGCGCGGGCCGATCCGCATCGAGGTCGAGCATCCAGATTTCTCCTCCGGCGAGGCGACCTGGATTCTCCGTGAGCCGGGCAAGGACAGCGAGCTGGCGCTGACGCTCAGCAGAGGCGGCACGGTTGAAGTCGAGCTCCGCGCCGACGATGGCGATCCGATCGCCAACGCCACCGTGTCGGTCGGCAACATGGTCGCGTTCACCGACGCGAGGGGCCACGCTCAGCTCCTGCATGTCGCCCCAGGAAGTGAGACGCTGCGCGTGACCGCGCAGCAGATGGCTCCACTCACGCGTCGCGTCACGGTCGAGTCGGAGGGACGGCTCGAGCTCTCGCTCGAAATGGTCCGGGCTGGCGGCCTGGTCGGGCGGATCGACGACGAACGCGGTGAGGCGGTTGCCGGCGCTGTGATCACCGTTCGGGACGCGAGCGGCGCCGAGCAGGTCGCGACCACCAATGCACGAGGCGCATTTGAGCTCGACGGACTCGCTCCAGGCGCCTGTGTGCTGGTGGCGCAACCCCCGGCGGATCTTGATCAGATCCTCGAGGTGCTGGAGGTCGACTGCACGGTCGTCGCCAGCGAGCTCGGCCCGGAGCTGGCGCTGCGCTTTGACAGGCGCGCACCCTGAGCGCTACGTTGCGCGCCACGGTCGCCCCATGCTGCGCTCAACTTCGTCGCTGGTCCTCGTCGCTGCGCTTGCAACGCTCTCGTTTGTCTCGGCTTGTGGTGGCGAACCCCAGGCCGCAAAGGCCCCGGAAGGCGCCAAGGCCGGCGGCACCGAGGACCCGGCCGGCAAGACGACCGCGGAAACCAAGACGGGTGGGGACTCCGGCACAACAGCGGTTCTCCCTGGGGGGGACGATCGATTCTCGGTTGAAGTCGTCGCTCCCGAAGGTGTGAAGGTCGGATCTGCCGCTTCGGTGACAGTCAAAGTGACGCCCAATGCTCCCTGGCATATGAACCTCGACTACCCGACCTCGCTCAAGGTGGATGCGCCGGCCGGCATCACGCTGAGCAAGGCAGAGTTTAAGAAGGGCGATGCCGCCAAGCTCGACGAGACCGGCTGCGAGTACAAGGTCGATGTGACCCCCTCCTCGGAAGGCGCAGCTTCGGTGCCCGCGACGTTTAAGTTCGCGATCTGCCAAGACGACGCGTGCCTGCCGATCGAAGAGAACGTCGAGATCAAGCTCGCCGCGACCATCTAGTTCGGGCGCGGCACCTTGACGGCATGCGACTCGGCGCGCCGGCCATTGCGGCCGCCGCTCATCGATCGCGTACGGCTGGCAGCGAGCTTGGTTGTGCGCGGTGAAGCGTCGCCCCCCGCACCCGGCACAGCAACTAATGCTAGCCTGGATGGGCTAGGCGAGCGGCTCTAGCCACAAGCGCACTATGTCCGCACAAGACCCGTCCGAGCAGCGAGGAACCTCGGCCAACGCGCGCGCCGAGCTCAACACCATCGCGGCGTCGGTCGCGGCCACCTTCGCCGCTGCCAAGCAGCTCCTCACCTTTGAGGAGTGGTTTGCGCTGGTCCACGAGCGGCCCGAGCTGCAATGTCGCAACGCGGCGCAGTACGTGCGTGACGCCATGGACCACTTTGGTCGCCGTGAGGTTCGCACGCCTTCGGGTCTGCGCACGCGCTTTCGGCTCTTCGACCGCGAATTCGACGGGGGCGGCCAGCGGCTCGTCGCCCAAGAGGACGCTCAACTGGCGCTTTACGAGACCATCGCCGGTTTTTGCCGACTCGGACGCATCGACAAGCTGATATTGATGCACGGCCCCAATGGCAGCGCCAAGAGCACGCTGCTCGATACCCTCCAGCGCGGCCTGGAAGCCTATTCGAAGACCGAAGCGGGCGCCCTTTACCGTTTTGTTTGGGTGCTACCGGCCAAAGAGAGCAGGAGCAGTGGCATCGGCTTTGGGGGCGGTGGCGCGGCCGCAAGCGCGCGCGCGGACGATCCGGCCAATGATCCGCTCGATGCGCGGCTTAGCGACGAGACACGCGATCATCCGATCTATCTGATCCCCGCGGGCGAACGAGCCGCCGTGCTCGACAAGCTCTTTCCTCCCGGCTCGGAGTTCGTCGTCGCCGAGACGATTCGCAACGGCGATCTTTCGGCGCGGAACCGCAAGATCTTCGATGCCCTGCTTGCGCACTGTCGCGGCGACTTAGCCAAGCTGCTGCGCTACGTCCGAGTGGAGCGCTTCTACTTGAGTCGGAACTACCGCTCCGGGCTCGTCGACGTTGAGCCCAAGCAGACCGTCGATGCCCGATCGTTTCCGGTGACAGGGGATCGGGCATTTAATTCGCTGCCCAATTACGTTGCGGGGCAGACGCTGCACGCGGTCTCAGGCGACTTGGTGGACGCCAATCGTGGGCTCATCACGTACAGCGATCTGCTCAAGCGGCCCTACGAGCATTACAAATATCTGCTCACCGCCGCCGAGGGTGCTCGGGTCGCGCTCGATCACGTCGTGCTCAATCTCGACTTGGTGCTGACCGCGTCGGGCAACGACATCAACCTGCTGGAGTTTCGTGCCGGACGCTCGGCGGAGTATCAGAGCTTCCGCGGCCGCCTGGACCTGTGCCGCGTGCCATACCTGCTGGATTACCGCGTGGAGCGCTGTATCTACAAAGAGCAGGTCGGCGACCTACTCCGCGGCATTCACATTGCACCCCACGTCACGCGCGTGCTCGCGCTGTGGGGCGTGATGACACGATTGCGCCGACCCCAGGTCGAGCACTACCCCGAGAGCCTCGCGCCCGTGCTCCGAAGGATGACGCCGCTTGAGAAGGCCGACCTCTATGCCTATGGCCGCGTGCCGCAAGGACTCTCCAACGAGGAGGCCCGCGATCTGCTCGCGGCAGTGCCCGAGATGTTCGAGGAGCGCTTTGACTTCGCCACCGTGCAGGCCAAAGAGACCGGTCAGCAGCAGGTGCTCGGTGACTACGAGGGCAGCTTTGGCGCCAGCGTCCGCGATCTCAAGGCGGCGCTACTCGCCGCGGCTTCGGAGCCCGGCGCGAAGGCGGTCACCGTGCCCAAGCTCTTCGCCGAGATCCGCGAGTACCTCGACGATCGCGACAATCACCGCTGGATGTATCTCGAGCCCGACGGCAGCTTCCATCTCCTGGATGATGACGATCGCAGCATCACCGAGCTGGCCTATCAGCACTGGCTTGATCTCTCGGATCGCGAGGTGCGTGAGGCCTTAGGGTTGGTCGATGAAGCTCGCTACATGGAGCTCTTTCGCAAGTACGTCTTCCACGCGAACTACTTCCTCAAGGGCGAGCGCATCTTCGACGCGGTCACCGGCGGACTCCAGGACGCGGATACCAAGTTTCTCGGCGAGCTCGAGGCCTCGATGGCGCCCAACGAGGCAAAGGATGGCCGCAAGTTCCGCGAGGATCTTCTGTCGCGGATCGGTGCGTGGGCACTGTCGAATCCCAATGTTGATCCGGCCTACGAGCAAATCTTCCCGGACTACTTCGCACGGCTGCGCGAAGACTATTACCGTCAGCAAAAGGGCACGGTCGCTCGCGGCATCGCGCTGATGTTGGACCTCCTGGATGACAGCGAGTCGCGACGCCACAGCGATGCTTCGGCCTCGGAAGAGGCTGGCGGCAACGTCGACGCGGCCCGGGCCCAGCGAGCCATCGACGTGCTCATCGGCAGCGCCGAGGGGTCCGAAGGTGTCGAGCGACACACGCGCGAGACGCTTCGGGAGACCCTGGTCGAACTCTCGCGCCATCGTTACTAGACCGAGCGAGAATGGAGGTCGGACCGAGCGGTCTGATGGCGATGGGTCGCAAAGGTCGAGGCCCGGGCTCGCCGATCTGGATTGCACGATCGGAGGCCGCGTGCTGGAGTGCTGCGCATGCGCACGCTCCTTCTCGCCACGACTGCACTCGCGCTCGCGCTCGTCTTGCCGGCCTGCGGCGGTGACGACACCGAGCTCGCGGATGCAGGCACCACGGGGGACGGGGATGGCGACGGGGATGGCGATGGAGACGGCGACGGTGATGGAGACGGCGACGGCGACGGCGACGGAGATGGTGACGGAGACGGAGACGGCGACGGAGACGGCGATGGCGACTGCGACTGGGAGCCAGGAGAGATCAGCTGGGAGCCCTGCGGGATGCTCGGCGAGTGCGGTCAGTTCTCTGTGCCACTTGATTGGGAGGCGCCCTGCGGCGATCAGATCTCGATCCGCGTGCGCAGGATCGCCGCCTTCGAGCCGCAGCAGCGCATTGGTGCGATCTTCGTCAACCCCGGCGGTCCCGGAGCCGGAGGAGTTGGCCTGGCGGCCTCGGTGTGGTTCTGGGTCGGCGCGGATATTCGCAATCGCTTCGACATCATCGGCTTTGACCCGCGCGGTACCGGGGGCTCGACCAAGATTGACTGCGCCTCGGACCTCGATTTGATCCGCGATGGCGATGTGTCGCCCGACTCGCCGCAAGAGCTCGCTGACTTGCGTGACCGGCAGATGGCCTACGCGGGCGCGTGTGCCCGCAATGCCGGTCCTTTGCTGGGGCACGTTTCCACCCGCGAGGCGATTCAAGACATGGAGGCGATCCGTCGCTATCTGGGTGATTCGCAGATCAGCTATATCGGCTATTCGTATGGCACCTTGCTTGGGGCACGCTACGCGGACGCCTACCCCGAGCGCGTTCGGGCCTTTGTGCTCGATGGCGCGGTCGATCCAAGCATCTCCTTGGCGCAGGCTGTGGTGGACCAGGCCGGCGGATTTGAGCAGGCGCTGCTGAGCTTTCTTGAGCAATGCAGTGCCGATCCGGGTTGCGCATTCCACAACGGCGGCAATGCGCTCGATGCCTTCGATGCGCTGATGGCCGAGATCGATAGCAATCCGCTGCCGACCGACGATCCGATGCTGGTTGTCGAGCCTGCCGATGCCGAGGTTGGCGTGGTGGGCTCGCTGTACTCCGGCGGTGGTTGGGACTCCTTGGCGCAGGCATTGAGCGATGCGCAGTCGGGCGACGGAACCGCCCTCTACGCGCTCGCCGACGGCTACTCGGGCAACGACTTCTTTGACTCTTATGCGGCGATCAAGTGCATCGACGAGCCGGCACCGACGCCCGAGCAGTTCGAAGAGATCGACGCCGCGATCACGCTCGCATCACCCCACATCGGCCGCTCGCTGAGCTACGAGTATCAGTTCTGCTCCTACTGGGGAACAGTGCCGACCGGCGAGATGTCGGCGGTGACGGCAGCGGGTGCGCCACCGATCCTTGTGATCGGCACGACCGGCGATCCTGCGACGCCTTTCGCGTGGTCGGAGGGCCTTGCCGCGCAACTTGAATCGGGCGTGCTGGTCACCCATCAAGGGGAGGGGCATACGGTCGCAGGGCAGGGCGTGGACTGCATCGACGATCTCGTTCGCGACTACATGCTCGATCTTGTCGTCCCCGCGGATCCGGTGGTCTGCCCTTAGCGGGCAGCCTGCTCGTTAGGCCTGCTCGTTGCGGAAGATGGATCCCGAGCGCTGCGCAGCTCCGGACGAGGTCGCTCGCGTGCGCCGTTCGAAGGCCATGCCGATGCTTGCGCCGAGTGCCAGTGCGAGCACAAGCTCGATGATCGTGTTCCAGGTGCGCTCGACGGCGCTTGGATCGTAGGTGTCCTGCGTCGCTTGCGTCCAGACAAGCTCAAGCTCATGGGGTCCAATCACCGAGCGCGCAAGTGTGTCGATCGTGGCCGACAACTCCGGATTGAGGCAGGTATCGGGCACGGCGGCTGGATCGCTCTGCGACGGTTTGCAGGCGAGAATCAGTAGCACGCGCGCACGCACATCACTCTGGGTCGAGCATCCGAGGATCTGCCGCGGCGCGCTGGGGAGAGTGACGTGGCTGCCGATGACCTCGACGCGGTGAAGGGCACGGATTGCGTTCGCGAGCTCCGCGGCCAGCACCAGTTCCTTTCGCGAATGCTCGCTCTCACGAGTCGGCATCAGCGAGGCGTCGCCGTACGCGTGGCGCTTGTCGAGTGCTGGTACTGTGCGGGGTCGGGGAGGCTCGGTGCACGCCAACAACGGCAGCGCCAATGCGACCAAGCCAAGCTGGACAGATGCGCGCCAGCGGGCGGCGCCGGTTCGTCGTATGCCCCGCAAGGCGGGGGCAAGCGCGGGCGAATCCATCATCCCCGCGAAGCTGCAACGATGACCGGATAGAGGCAAGAAAGCCGCCCATCTGCGCCCATCTCTGGCCATCTCCGTCCATTGCCGCTGAGCCGAGGCGCCGACACTGCCACCCGATCACGTACGCCGCGTCGGCCGGCGGTCCTCTCGCCGGCTCGGGCTAGCGCTCGGGATCACGCTCGGCTGTGGGGATATCGTGGCCGGCTTGACTCAGTGCCGCGCCAATTCGAGCGAGCAGACGAGCGTGACGACGCGAGACCGAGCTCTTGTTGATCCCACGGCGTCGCGCGTAGTCGGTCAGCGCCTCATCTCGGATGTAGCACTCGTCGATGAGCTCGCGATCCGCCTCGCCGCAGACGGCTTCGACGTGGCGCCAGAGGGCGTCGCGGCGCTCTTGATCGAGGATATGTTCCTCCGGGTCTGGATGGGCGCGGTCGTAGATCTCACCCGTCGGTGCGACGTCGACGAGCACGACCATCGCTGCGGCTCTGTGCACAAGTTCACGCGCGGCGGCGACTCGCTCCTCCAAAGTGGCCAGCTCTGCACCCTTGTCGCCGACTTCGGAGGCGAGCTGCTCTTGAGAGAGCTCAAGCATGCGGAGCGCCCGTCGCTGACGCCGCCCCTGCCGATCGAGGTTGCGAATCGCGTCGATCATGGCTCCCCGCACGCGATAGTGTGCGAATTGGATGAATGTGATCGCGCTGCCTGGGTCGTAGCGAATCGCCGCCTGGACCAGTCCCTCATTGCCCGCGCTGACCAAGTCGTCGAGGGTCAGACCGCTATGGAGTCGAGACACCGACTTTGCGATCGAGCGCACGCGAGGAAGAAAGTCCTCGACGCGAGTTGTCTGCTCAGGTGTCATCGCCGGCAGGTTGGCGCGGCTTAGCGCGTCGTTGCCTCACGAAGCTGCTTGCGCAACGCCCATTTTTGGTCGTCGCCGAGCTTGTGAAAACGAATGCCGGTGTCTTGCGCGGCGGCGCGGGCGACGACGCCCTGCAGCGGGATGTTGACACCCTGCCGCGGGAAGTAGATCACGAGCGCGAGCTCGACACCGACGGTCTCCCAGGCCGGCCCGCGGACCTTGCAGCCACCCATCGAGATGTCTTCCAAGATCTTCCCGAGCACAACCTCCGTGCCGATCGCGTCAAGCCGCGCTTCGACCTGCAGTCGGGGGTGGATACGGGCTTCCAGCGACATGGCGCCAATATACCGGACGCGGGTCGCGGCCCGAACAAGACCCGGGACGATCGCACTCAAATAGGGTGGGAAGCCTGCACGGAGCGTCGTACGGGGTGCGGTCCGCCGATCGGCCCTTCCCGGGCCCGAGAGTCCCGGGCGGACGTGCTGTCCGCGGGGACGGAGTCCGGCGACAAATTGTCAGGAGGAGGCGTCGGGATGACAGCCGGCCCCCCCGCCGAAGCGAGTCATCTTGCGTACTTCAGCCAGCGAAAAGCTGGTCTATATCTTGCTCACATTGCTGGACGTCGGTCCGCAAAGGCCGCGTCTCACTCCGCACGGCAACGGGACCCCGGGTCTCGGTCCCTTACCAGTCGCGCCGCGACCCCGAAGCTTCGACCCCAATGTCACTCACGCGATTCCGCGCCCTCCTTGTCGTCCTTTGCTTCGCGCTGCTGAGCGTCGCGTGCAAGAACGTGCCGAAGATCGAAGGCACGGACATCCCCGATACGGAGGATAACCGCCAGATCATCTTCTCGGTCGAGCGCTTCCGCACCGCATTCGCGCGCAAGGACGCAGCGATGATGTTGGCGTCTGCGCATCCAACCTACTTGGATGAGGCAGGTACCGAGGATCCCAGCGACGACGTCGGCTACGAGGAACTCGGTTCACTCCTCCGCCGTCGCCTCGCGCAGATCGAATCGCTTCGCTTCACGATCGATTACCTGCGCATCAGCGTCCAAGGTGACCGCGCGACCGTAGACGTGTGGATTGATGCCGCCTTCCGCATGAAGCCGCTGCTCGATGCCGATGGCGGTGTTCGTGCGCCGCCTCGCTACTCCCGTAAGCAGGACCACGCGCGCTTCGAGCTGGTCCGCGACGGCGAGTCGTGGCTGATCACGTCGGGCATGTAAGCCTGCTACGGCAGTACCGGCGAGGGGAGCACGAGCTCTTTGAGCCTGGCTGGATCTGAGAACCAGCTCCGATAAAACGCGACGCGTTCGCGCCAGACAGCGAGCTCCATGCGTGTCCCTGATCCGAGCTGCGGTCGGGCCAGCATCTTGTCGAGCAGTGAATCGGCATCGTCGAATCGCGCAAGCCGGAGTAGGGTCTCGAGACGAAGCTGATCGATCGCATCTCGGAGGACCGGCGCGACGCCGTCCGCATCGACGGCCACGAGGTACTCGAGGGCGGGGGCGGCATGGCCATGATTGACCAGCGTGCGGGCGCTGAGATAGCGCCCGATCGTCGCCCAACGGGGATCTTGGATCATCGATTGCGCCGCCAAGAGGCGGAGGATGGCGCTGCTGGTCCGCTCTTCACCGCTGCTGAGGGGCTGAAAGTAGTCGAGCGCGAGCTTGGCACCCGCGTGATCACCCGCCAACGTCGCGCGGATCAGAAGTCCACGCACGACGGCATCATCGAGCGGAAGCTCCAGGGCCGCCTCATAGTCCGCGACAGCGGCGAGGCGGTCGCCCGCCGAGAGCGAGAGGTCGCCTCGCAGCTGGAGGATCGCGCCTGTCATCGCAGCGCTGAGCTCGGGGAGCGCGAGCGCATCGCCGAGCACTTCCACCGCGTCTCGATAATCACCCATCTCACCCAGCGCGGAGGCAAGCGTGAGGCGATGGCGCGGCTCTTGCGGTTCGAGACTGCAAAGCAGCTCAAGGTCGGGTCGCGCCACATCAGTCTGACCCCGCTGTCGCGCGGCACTGGCCCGCTGCGCGATCCAGGCGACTCGATGTGCGCAGGGCCGCGCAAAGATTGCCGGCTGACGGAAGCGCTCGGCCACCCGATCGACCGCGGCTTGCGGGAGCTCGCGCGCGCGCAGGAACGCGATCCACTGCTTCTCTAGCGTGGGCAAGTCCGCCCCAAAGATCGCCTCAAGTTGATCGGGCGCGCCATAGAGGCGGCCGACCTTGTCGATGCCTTGGGTCTCGATGAGCCACAGCACGAAGCTCCCCGCCGCCGTGTACGCACGCCGTCCCGCACTACCCCAAAAACCGATGCCGAGGATCGGCCCGAGCCGAGGCCGCTTGTCGAGACGGTCGAGTGCGGCCGCTTGGTCGTGTAGATCGAGTCCCGCCATCGAGCGCGGAGCGAGAGCATTGGCCCAACCTTCGATCAGTCCGCCGGCCAGATCGACGCCGCGAAGACTCAGACGGCCCGCCAGCCCGAGCGGATGCCGAGTAAAGGCCGCACCAAAGCTGTGCGCCAGCTCGTGCTCCAGAGCTTCATGCGGGAAGCTCATGTGCCGCAGATAGATCTGTCGCTTCCACGGGAGCGAGACCTCGACCGCACCCGCGCCAAAGAGGGCCCGCTTTTGCTCGACCGAAGAGTACACAAAGCTCTCGATCGGGACGGCTGGCGCGGCTCCCAGCCTCTGCTCAAGTCGGTGCCACGCGAACTCGTGTTCCGCGACGATCAGCGGCAGCTCGCGCGCCGCTTGCGTGCCCGGCTGAACGTGGATGACGAAGTGCTCGGTGCTGCGCTCAAGCGAGAGGCGCTCGATCGTCGTGCGTCGGCTGCTGGTAAAGCCAAGATCGTCCGCCGCGAGCGTCATTGTGCTGCTCACGACGACGCAGAACGCTCCGAGTGCAAGACTTGTCCGGCCGAGGGTGCTCTCGGGGAGCACGGCTCGGCTGTCTCTGCGGGGCAGCAGCGCGAAGGTGCAGAGCAGCAGGGCACACAGCGCGATCAGGTTGTAGCCGCGAAAGAGTAGGTAGGTCGATGTGACGCCGACAAGCTCGTCGTAGATCGGACCGGAGAAGTATCCGAGGTAGGGGTCAAAGGCGAAGACCACGGGCTGCGTGAGCAATCGCCATGCCGTCAGGCCGGACGAGAGCAGCACGGGCAAGAAGGCAAGCAGCATCGCGCGCGATCGGGGCCTGCCAGAGCGCCAGGCACCCGCGCACATGCCTGTGCCCACACCGAGGAGCACGCCAAACAAGGGCCCCATGCCGATGAGCGCGAGACCACCGACCGGATCACAGACGCGGTACCAGAACGAGCCGACCAGCCAGGCTGTGCTGGGGGGGAGGAGGAAAAGCCCCACCTCCAACATCGCGTCGCGTGGCGAGTCGATCCACGCCGCGCTCGCGCGCTCATGCTCACTTCGATGGGTCAGGTCCACGCCCACGCCGATCGCGAGCAGCGTGAGCAGCGGTGTCCATGCCAGTGCCGCGAAGTAGCTGACCGCGGAGCTGGCGGGGGAGGCGAGCGAGGCGAGCGAGACCAGGCACAGCAGGATCAGCCGGCGGCCGGCCGGGGAACGCCAGGCACTACCAGGAGAGCTTGAGTCCGACCGAAGGAAGAATCGGAAGACCGGCGAGCGGGACCTGGGTGTGGCGGTTCCACGCCTCAGTGTAGGCCTCGACATTGCGACGATTGTAGACGTTCTGGACATCGAGGTACGCCATCCATGTGGTTCGGTCGCGGACCCATGTCTTGTCGATGCGCAGATCAAGCTGGTGAAATGCCGGCAGCCGCGCGCTGTTGGTCGGTCCGCGCACGTCGATGCAGTCGCCCGTGCTGATATCGCTGACGCAGTCGTCCACGGGCGTGTAGGGGTTTCCGCTCACCAGACGGAAGCGACCGCCGATCTGCCAGCGGCGCGGAAGGCGATAGACCAGCAGCGCGGTCAAGATATGCGGTTGATCGAAGGCAAAGGGTACCAGCGGATCCCCGGGAAGCTCGCGATAGAACGCACGCGAGTAGGTGTAGGAGAGCCAGCCAAAGAGCTTGCGGCCAAACTCGCGGCGCACCAGCAGCTCAAGACCGCCCACGTGGCCCTCGCCGGTACTGCCAAATCGCTCGGGACGGATCCCCCCGCCCTCACGAAACAACGCGAAGGATGGGATCGCCAGATCCCACAGGTACTTGTGAAAGAGCGTGGCCTCGACGTTGAGATCAATCGCGGAGATCGATTGCTCGAAGCCAACGCTGGTTTGAACGCCGCGTTCAAGACGAATCTTTGGATTGCCCCATACGGGATTGAACTCAAAGACGTCGGGAACCTGCGCGACCATGCCGACACCGAGTTTGACAACATTGCTGTCACTGCTTGCGACGTGCAGCCGCAGGCGAGGCTCAAAGTCCACGCCGCGCGAGACCAGCCAGCGCGCAGTTGCGCGCACGCCCGGCAGGAAGGTCACGCGTCGACCCAGCGCGACGATGCCGGTCGCGTAGACACCGGGTTGCGCGTAGGTACCCGACGTGACGCCTCGCTGCTGCTCGTCGTTAAAACCAACACCCGGCGTGGGGACTGCGGGCGAGCGCGCATCGATCGAGAATCGACCGGTCTGAATGTCCGTGCCGAGGCGGAGCATGAAGTTCTTCGTGATCCGCCGCGAAGCCTCGGCACGGCCACTGAATTCATCGCGAAGCGTCCTGAAGCTAAAGATCTCGCTGGCGTTGCCGGAGAAGTACTCGTGCCGGTACGAGGGGGTGATGAGGAAGTGCCATGGGCCGTTGTCGCGCTCGTAGACCGCGTCGACGCGATGAAAGCCGATGGTGGTGCCAAACCCGGAGTTGCTGGAGGAACTGGTGTCGTTGTCGTCGGAGGTGACCAACGCAAAACGATCATCGCTACCGAACCACCGCAAGGAGAGATTGCCGCCCTTGATCGGCTGGTCGAGGAGCGCCTGATAGTCGAAGTA
>CAZVEM010000102.1:0-16832 GCA_964626165.1 uncultured Nannocystaceae bacterium | reverse complement strand
GTCGTCGCGGCGCTGATCGACGAAGCGAACGCTGCGGGCGGAACCGACAACATCACCGCGATGGTGATCGAGTGCCGGTTTAGCTAGGCGCCGCAGGCACAACACGACCGCCGTGTGCGGTCGGCGTCGGACGCGTCGCGGGGCGGCGCTGGGGCCCGAGTCCAGCGCATCGTCACGTACGGTCGGCGCTGTGGCCTTGCACTTCGCTGAGCAACGCGCCATGGATGCGCCCGTCCATGAGTGTTCCTCAGCTCGCTGCGCCGCTACGACCTTGGCGCCCCGAAGAGCTCTTGCCGACCCACCAACGGCAGGTGATGTCCTCGCGTAGGTGGGATCTGGTCGTCATCGGGGCTGGCATCACGGGCGCCGGCGTAGCGCGTGATGCCGCGATGCGGGGCCTCAAGGTTCTCGTGCTCGAGGCACGCGATGTGGCGTGGGGATCGAGCAGCCGCTCGACGCGCCTGATCCACGGCGGCGTCCGCTACCTTGAGCAAGGAGAACTCGGCCTCGTCTACGAGGCACTCCGTGAGCGCAGCTTGCTGTATCGACTCGCCGGACATCTGGTAAAGCCGACTCGCTTCATCTTCCCCACCTTCCGCGGAGATCGGCTGAGCCCCTTCCTGCTCCGCGCCGGACTCGGCCTCTATGACGCGCTCAATCTTTGGCGCTCTGCCGGGCATCGCTGGTTGCGGCCACAGATCGCCCTCGACCGCGAACCTGCGCTGCGATCGGAAGGTCTGCGCGGCGCTGTCGAGTACGAGGATGCAGTCACCGATGACGCCCGCCTGACCTTGACCGTGCTGCAATCGGCACGCGCGCACGGTGCCGAAGTGTTGACGTACTGCCCGGTTCAGTCGATCGAAGGCGAGTTGGGTCAACACGACGTCGTCGTCGAGGGGGGGCATCGGGTCGCTGCGCGTCAGGTCGTGATCGCGACCGGTCCCTGGACCAGCGCGCGACTCTTTGGTCAGGCGGCACAGGGCCTAATGGCCGCATCCAAGGGCGTGCACGTCGTTGTGCCGTCGTCGCGCCTCAAGGTCCGGCATCCTGTGGTCGTACAAGTTCCCGGGGCGCCGCGGATCCTCTTCGTCGTGCCCTGGGGCGAGCGGACCTACCTGGGGACGACCGACACGGCCTACGAGGGTGACCTCAACGCGCCAGATCTCAACGAACGCGAAGAGCTCGAGATTCTTGAACTCTGTGGTCGAGTCGTCCGCTTCGAAGGCCTCACTCGCGCGGACGTGATCTCGGGCTGGTCCGGGGTGCGGCCGCTGGTCCGCTCTGCGAGAGCGCAACGTCGCGGCGACATTTCGACGCTACGCCTGGCTCGGACACACCGGCTCATCGAGAACGCGCAGGGCGTGCTCGCGATTGTCGGTGGGAAGTTGACCACGTACCGCTCGATGTCGCAGGAGGCCGTCGATCGCGTCTGCGCTCGGATGCCACGCGTCTCCGCGCAGCCGGGACAAGCCGGCAGCCAGCTCGACGAGGGCCGCGCCCTACGACCCAGCGGCTGCGTGACACACAAGGTCGCGCTCGTAGATGGAGGCGCGATCACGCAGGCAGAACTCGACGGCGATCCGCTCCTCCGTGCGCTCGTGGACCGGCATGGTCCAACCGCACGCGACCTGACACGGGCCGCCCGCGAATCGCCCGCATTGGCCGAGCAGATCTGCGATGACCTGCCCTACCGCTGGGTCGAGGTCGATCAGGCGCTGAGCCACGAGGGAGTCTTCCATCTTGATGACCTCTTGCGTCGGCGACTCCCACTCGCCCTCGTCGATCGCGATCTTGGCGCGCGCGTGGCACGGCGGATCGCGACGCGGCTCGTCGACCTGCGCGGCGGCGATCAAAGCGATATCGATCACGAACTTGAGCGCTATGCGGAGCTGGTCGCGATCGAGACCGGGCGACGACCACACATCACCTAGCACGCTTGGCGGCTCGGCTCTCGGCACACGCGCCAGCGGCAGGCGACGCCCGCCGAGCCCCCGATGGCCAGCCGTCGAGCCATCTCAGTGGCAGAGCGCTCGGCTGCCGATTCGACGCGTGTCGCAAGAGGGCATCCAACAACGTGCGCCGCGTAGGCTATCGTTGCCATGTGGACGTCCGCACCATTTTCGAGCTCATGCCGACGCGATACCGGAAGGGATCCGCGGCTCGCAAGCAGTCCTTCTACTTCTCGATTGGAGACGATCGCTACACGCTCGTCGTCGATCCCGATGCCGCGGTGGTAACCAAGGGCAAGACGGTCGAGAACGCCGACATCGTGCTCAAGACGACCCCGGACCTCTTCGTCAAGATGGTCGCGCAAGGCAAGCTTCCCGGTCCCTTGGACATCGCGATGGGGCGGATCAAGACCAACGATCCTATGGGGTTGCAGAAGCTCAAAGAGATGTTTGACCTCTCCGCACCGTGAGCAACGTGAATCGCGGCTGGGACCTGGTACACGCGGCTTACCACCGCGAGCACACGCGCGAGTACGCGTGGGCTGAGACCATCGACTGGATTCTCGTCGTGCTCAGCATGCTGGTGCTGGCGATCGATTTTTCGGTGCCAGCGGGCAGCGATGCCGCGATCGCGCTTGGCCGGGTCGACGTCGTATTGCTCAGCCTGTTTGGGCTGACCACCGCCCTCGCGATTGCGTCGTTTCGCCCGCCAAAACTCGAGCATCTCGACGGACCGCCCGCGTGGCGCCGTCGCGTGCGCTTCTGGTCCCGCGTGCGCTACTGCCTTAGCCCGCTCGTGATGCTCGACATCATCGTGCTGCTGTCGCTCAGCCCGGCACTTCGGGGTCTGCGGGCGCTGAGGCTCTTCCGATTCCTGCTGCACTCGCGAAGCTCACACGACACCAATCCGCTGCGCTCGATCGCGCGCGGCCTGGCGGAGAACTCGTGGATGTACGCGTGGCTGTTCGGACTCGCCGCCTCGGTCGTCGCGGTTGCCGGCGTCAGCGTCTTTGTGGCCGAGCACGGCGTCAACGACCAGGTCGCGACCGTCGGTGATGGCGTCTGGTGGGCACTGGTGACCTTGACCACGACGGGCTACGGCGACATCGCCCCCAAGACCGCGGTCGGGCGCAGTATCGCTGCCGCCGTGATGATCAGCGGCATGTTCATGCTTGCGCTCTTTACCGGCGCGATCGCGACAACGCTGCTACAGACCATCCTTCAACTCCGAGAGGAGCAGTTTCGCATGACCGAACTCTTCGATCACATCGTCGTCTGCGGCTACGACAGCAGCGCCCGCCCCCTCCTCGACGAGATCCACGACGACGCGATCACCCAGCATGCGCACGTCTTGTTCGCGGGGACCGGCGACCGCCCCCACGAGCTCCCGGCCCGCTTCACTTGGGTGCGCGCCGACGTGACCAAAGAGGTCGAGCTCGAGCGAGTCCATGCGGCGACCGCACGGACCTTCATGTTCGTCGGATCGCGACAGACCACGCCGCAGCAGGCGGACGCCATCACGCTGCTGGGCGTGTTCACGCTCCACTCCTATCTCAAGCGCATCGCCAGCGAGACGCGGCGCAAGCGACCGATCTACGTGGTCGCAGAGATCCTCGATCCCGAGAACCAAGAGCACGCACGATCGGCCGGAGCCGACGAGGTGATCGCGTCCAGTCGCATCGGCTTTTCGTTGATGGCGCAGTCGATCGCGTCGCGCGGTACGGGCCAGGTGCTCGCGAACTTGACGATCGGCAACGCGATCTTGGTGTGGAAGACGCCCGCCCCGGCGGCTGCTCGCACCTACGGTGAGGCCGCGGCGCAGATCCGGACCGCGGGCGCGACCGCCTTCGGCATCGAGCGTCGTGGAGAAGCCAGCCCGGTCTACAACCCGCCTGATGCCGAACCGCTCCGCGAGGGGGACACGCTCTTGTACCTCGCCCGTGAAATGCTCCCCGCGGGCAGCTAACTACTCGTCGCTGGCCGCTATCGCCAACTATTGACGATCAGCACCGTCAAGATCACGCCAAGCACGATCGAGACCAGCAGCGGCACGAGCGGTGATCTGTACTCGGGCGCACGGCGGTCCGGCGGATTTCGTCGGGTCGCGGTGACCTCGCCGGCATCGCGCATCAGACGATGTACTCGGGCGCTGGGATGCTGGAGCTCGAGCTCGATGCCGCCGATCTGGATCCGGTCGCCGTCACTGAGACGATGGTCGCCGGCGACGGCCACCTCACCGATCTCCACGCCGTTCTTGCTGCCCAGATCGCGAATCGTCGCTCCCTCAAGATCGACCTCGATCTCGGCGTGCCGCCGCGAGACATCAGGCGATGGCAACTCGACGTCCGCACCCTCGCCACGCCCAATGATCAACACGCCGTGCTGCAGCATGTGTTCGTGGCCGGGTCGGGGGCCAGTGAGCTCCACGAGGCGTGGGGCCAGGCTGGTGTCGGTCGACATGAGCCGATTGAGCCTAGCAGGTTGGGATGGGGGCCCGCCTCCGCGCGTGCGGACGCCGCCGCTGCCTCTGCGGACCCCCTTGCACAGTACTGCGCGGAGCTTCAACGAAGTTCCCCCGCGCTCCACGGATCGAAGCTGTCTCCCCGCGGGCGCGCGCGCTCGTCGGAACTGTCGGCACGCACGGACGCGGCGGCGAGGTTGCGGTCAAGCGCGAGCCAGCTCCCATGTGCGTGGCAAAAGAGCCCGCGCGCTTCGACGCGAAGCACCGCATCCCTCGGGTCGAGAACGTGGCACTCACGAAATGCCTGGTCGACGAGCTCGCGTTGGCCCCGGGCGAGTTTCGCGGGGCAGCGTGGCGACACTTCCACGTCGAGGATCCCGCGGAGCTGAGTGTAGAGCGCCTGCGCCCTGGGATCGGAGGTCTCGGGAATCATGAGGCGCGAGAGCTGGAGCCCCTCGACCATTCGCAAAACTCGCGACGGATCGCCGCTACGCATCGCGAGACACGCCGTTCGATCGTCGACCCGAACCAGATGAGTTGGCTCGCGCGCTCCACCAAGCACGATCAGCTCGGCGTCCCCCTGCGACCTCTCGGGTCGATCGATCTCTCCGGAGATTTTCGATGCCACGAGCACGCATGCGCTTGCGATCGACACGCCGCCCGCAAGCCTGCGCAGCGGCGCAAGATAGGGCCGATGCGGAGCCGCGCCGGGGCGACCGATCCGCCACAGCGCCAGCCACAGGGCGCCGCTGATGCCGATCCACGCAATCGGTCCCGCGCTTTCGCAGCGACTCGCCAACGCGGCCACGGCGAGGACGAGATCGGCCGCGACCCCCGCGAGATCCAGCATCACATCGGCGAGCCACTCAAGCAGCGGCCATCCCTCGCCCCAGCGCCGAAGCGACAGACCGATCACGCCCAGGGGCAACACGATCGTGGAGGCGATTGGTACGGCGACCACATTGGCAGGAAGACCGATCCACGGCGCGCGACCAAAGTGCCAGAGTACGATCGGAGCGGTGCCCAGCGTCGCAGATAGGCTCACGCGCCAGCCGTCGCGAAGGGCATCCACGAGCCCGTGCGCGCCTCGGGTGCTCACTTGGAGCGGATCGAGATCGCGTCCATCGGCGGCCGCCTGAGCCCCGCTTGGAGCGTGGCCGAGGAGAATGCCGAGCACCGCAGCAAACGAGAGCTGAAAGCTCGGCGCGCACAATAGCGTGGGCTCGCCGAGCGCCATCGCGGATGCGACCACGATCGCCGCGCTCAGTCGGTGCAGCGCGATGCCCCCATGTGCCGCAAGCACGACGAGGACGCCGAAGCACAGCGCCCGCACCGCTGATGGACTCGCGCCCGCAAGCATGACGAACGCGAAGGCAGGCGTGAGGCTCAGCAGCGTCACGATCGCCCCGGCTCGCGGCCAGCGACGCCGCAACGCCAGCGAGAGCGCGAGCGCGGCCGCCATCATGATGCCAACATGGAGGCCACTGACCGCGACGAGATGTGTCAGTCCGGATCGACGGAGCTCGTCGCGGCGCTGCGGCGAGAGACATGCAGCGATGCCAGTGCTCATCGCCATCACCAACGCCCGTGCGTCGTTGCCACGCGCATCACGACGCGCCTGCTGGCGTAGCGCCACGATCTCCGCCGAGATCTTGGCACGCAGGCCGCGGCCGCGCGATCGGAGGAAGTAACGATCAAGTTCGCACGTCGGTAGTGACGACGGTCGCTGCGGAGCGAATGCAGCGACGGCGCAGCGAAGGCCACGGCGATCGATGCGAATGCGATCTCCGGCTCGGAGATCGCAACGGTCCCACTTCGGGTCCATTCGAATCGCCAGCCTCGGTGCGGTCGTGACGAAGGAACAGACATCACCAGGCCATGCGGCGCTCACGAGCTCAAGTTCTTGCCACGTCGGCGCTGCGACCGGACCGCGCGAGCCTTCGGTAGGGAGCTCGGATGAGGTCGCGCATCCAAATCGCGCGCTCGCGAGAACCAAGGCCACGAGCCAGGGATGGGGCGCAGCATCGCCGCCCGGCCTTGACGCGGGACCGTGGCGATGGGCGAGCATGACGCCGAATGCCAAGGCCGTCACGGCAACGGCCGGCAGCAGCCATTCGCCGCGATCGGAGGGCTGGGCGGAGACCCAGCCCATGATCGCCAGCAGCAACAGCAGAGCCGACGCGCAGCGGAGAGACCACATCGACGGCTTCATCGACCCCGCGCTCGCAAAGTTGCACCGCGCTCAGGCCGCGGCCGCATCACCGCCGCGGCCGACGTCGCCACGTGGACGACCGAGAGGTCGCGAGCCGCCCCGGATGTCAGCAATGTTGGAGACGAGCCCGGGTCGGACCCGAGACGTCGTGTGAAGGGACCACGCCCCTGCCCCAATCGTCGCTGCGGTTCGAGCCCCAAATCGCAACCGCGGCACTCCACGGGCGCATTGCCCCGTATCCACGCGGCGCCGGCCGTTCTACACTCCAGGAGCGAGGCCTCGCGGCCAAGCCTGGCATTCCGTTCTTCCTCGACCCAGGACTTCTCCCGTGCTGATGACTCGAATTTGGGGTGTCGCCCTAGCCCTACTCTCGACCCTGTTCCTGGTCGGGCTCTTCATGCTGGCCCAGCCGCCCTCCGCCGCGTTTACCGACGCGGAGATGACCGCGCTTCGCGGAATCACCGAAGGTGGTCTCGTCGCATTTGAGGCCGACGTTTCAATCTCGCCGGTCACCCGCGTCAGTCTGCTCTACGCGGACGCGAACCTGCGTGAGGCGCTGGACCCAAAGCCCGATGACCCACTCGCGCCGACGCTGCAAGAGGGTCTCTTTCAGTCCGCGAACGAGGGTTTGTTGCGGGAGTATCCGCTGGTCACCGTCGCCCTGGTCGGCAAAGACGGCAGCGTCCTCGCCAAGACCGGACTCGATGACGCACTCATCGAGCAGTTCGTGGCGCTCGACGCATTCAAGAAGTCGCTCGACACCAAGGATGAAGACTTGTTCTCCGCGGCGCTGGGCGGCCGCCTCTTTGCCGCGAAGATCGCCCGCAAAGAGCCCGGAGCGCAGGGACGTCGCCTGATCGCGATCGCTCCGGTGGATCTTGGCGGTACCTCGTTCCTTCGCCGCGTCCTTGGGACCAACCCTGCCGGGCTTGTCAGTGGTGGCAAACTGATCGGCGAGCCGATCGGCGGCGCGAAGGCCGAGGACCTGCTCAAGATCGTCGCGGAACATACCGATGTGCTGCCGCCCGACGGAGCCAGCGCCGCGTTCGAAATTTCGAGCGGTAGCGTGCGTCGCTTGGTCTCGATCGGTCGCGTTCCGGGCCCCGCGGGGAAGGGTCCCAATGGCACGATCTTCGCGGTGCTCTCGGCGGCCTCCTCGGCGCAGACCGAACGCGGCGTCGGGGATGCCCTGCGCAGCGCCCAGGCCGATGGAGCGATCACCAAGGTCTCATGGCCGCTCGTCGCGGCATGGCTGATCATCGCACTCGCGCTTGCGATCTACCTCCCTGGACTTGAAGGCGTCGCGCCCACGCAGCGCCTCGCCAAGGAGTTCGAAGGCTTGGCTGCAGGCTCACAGCACCAGATCTTCTTTGACACGTACAGCGGCGTGCACGGCAACTTGGCCCGCGCTGCCGCCAAGGCACACGAAGCCATTCGCGTCGCGGTCGCCAACGACACCTTCGCGATCGACGAGGAGGAAGTAGACGAGAGTTCTCTCCCCGAGCGTCGTCGCGGGTCGACGCGCGCTCACCGGGCGCTCCGCGGCCAAGGTCGCCGAACCAAGCAGGTCTCTGCGGTCTCGGGAGATGAAGGCCACGCGTCGGGCGCCACTCCCGACGATCCACAGGCCATCGAGCTCCCCGCGATGCCGGACGAGGCGCCCGCGATCGAGTCGCTCCAGGGAAGTGCTGGGAGCGGTGCGGCTCCGCCTCCCGCCGCTGCAGCGCGCAAGCCCGCCGCGCCCGCACCGACGCTCCACGACGACGTCGTGGATGAAGACGAGGGCATCAGCCTCGCGAACGCGCTCGCCCCTAGTGCCTCGGGTTCGCGTGCCAAAGCGCCCATCAAGCAGCCCCCGCTCGCACCTGCTTCGGCTCCCCTGATCTCGGGATCCTCGGCTGAGGCCGACGAGCTCGATCCCGAGATGGCGCGCTGGCGCGAGGTCTATGACGAGTTTGTCGCCACCAAGCAGGCCTGCGGCGAGCCGCTGGACGGTTTTGGCTTTGACAAGTTCGCGACCAAGCTTTCCAACCAGACGCGCGAGCTACTCAGCAAGCCAGGCGTCAAGGACGTGCACTTCACGGTCTACGTCAAGGATGGCAAAGCAGCGCTTAAGGCCAAGGTCGTCAAGGGCTAGCGGATGCGCACGCCGAACATCCTCCAGATCGCCGGCATCGGCGAGCCAGTCCTGCGCACGCCAACGCGTGCCGTCACCCGGGAGGAACTCGCATCGCAAGAGATGCAGGACTTCATCGACGACCTGGTCGCGACGATGCACCACGCGTCGGGGGCGGGGCTCGCTGCGAATCAAGTCTTTCGCAGCGTGCGGATCTGCGCGATCGAAGTTGGGGACAATCCCCGTTACCCCTATAAGCCGAAGTGGCCGCTGACGATCCTCGTCAACCCGGTGCTCACGCCGATCGGCACGGAGACCTTTGTCAACTTCGAGGGCTGCCTCTCTGTGCCCGATCTTCGCGGAGAAGTCGTCCGTCACGCGGAGCTGCGCGTGCAGGCGTGGGACCGCCACGGCAACGATGTGGACTATGAGGTCCGTGGCATCACAGCGGGCACCTTCCAACACGAGGTCGACCACCTGGACTGCAAGCTGTTCGTCGACCGCGTGACCGACCCCGCGAGCCTCTGCACATGGCGCAATTTTCAGCGATATCGGGAGGCCGACTTCCGAGAGCGTGTCGCCTCGGTCGTGGCGCGCTGGGGTAGCTGAGCTGGGCTGGAAGGGCCGCATGGCCCGGAATCGGCCTCGGAGTCGGCCTCAGAATCGGCCTCGGTGCTATGGTGGAGCTGGCCATGAAGGAAAGCGCGCGCAAACGCCTGTCGGCAGCGCTGTCTTTGGGGCTGCATGCGCTCGTCGTCTTCTGGGGCTTTTGGAACCTCCACATCGCAGTCGAGGCGCCCGAGCTCGACATCGAGTGGGAGGAAGTCGAGCTCATCGATCCGGATCAGATTCAGGGCACGATGAAGGAGCCCGAGCCTGAGCCCGAGCCCGAGCCCGAGCCCGAGCCCGAGGTCAAGCCGGAAGAGCCTCCGCCCGTCGAACCTCCGCCCGTCGAAAAGCCTAAAGAGCCCGAGCCCAAGGTCCCCGACGAGCCCGGTGAGACCGAGCAAAAGCCACCCGAGGAGGCACCGGTGCCGAAACCACCGAAGACCTTTGCGGGCAAGGTTTCGCGCGCTGATCAGCTCGGTCCGACCTCAAGCACCTTCTACGTGCTGCTCGCAAACAAGCGCATTCGGGGCCTGTCGCTGGCCGAGCCCACCATCGAGCTGCTCGCGCCCCACTACGATTTCCGGTTCATTGTGCATGGCGGCGGTTTTCATCCGCTGGAGGACTTCGACTACATCGTGATGGCAAGTGCCGACCTGCGCGACGTCACGCAGACCTTCTTGGCAATGCAGTACAAGGTCACGCAAGCAGAGATGAAGCGCGGCTTTGAGCGCGCGGTCCGGGCACAAAAGATGGTCGTGGAGTGGGAGACCAAGGACGGGGTGCTGATGGCCAATCCTCGCCCTGAAGATGTCACCGCCGACGATTGGGATCCTCGCTACTTTGCGTTCGTGGGGGACAACACCGCGGTCTATGTCCGTCCGGAGTTTATCCCCGACATCCTCGCGGGCGGCGGTACGGCAAAGACTGCCAAGAACTTCGTCGCGAACGTCACGCACCTCGAACGCTTCGCAAAAGATGAACCGCGCGCGGGCATGCAGCTCGTCGTAAGAGACCTCCGGGCCTCGATCAAGAAGGTGCGGACCAAGTCAGGCGGCAAGCTCCCCTTTGAGGTGTGCGATTCGATCGAGATGATGGCGGAGGCGAGCGACAAGCCCGAACTCGTCGTCAAGCTGTCCTTTATCGAGGAAGCCCACGCGAAGGACTTTGTCGCGTTCTGGGAAGGTCCCGTCGGCGACGAGGTCAAGTCGAACATCACGCTGCAGCTCGCGGGCGCCAGCGCGATCTACAAAGCAACGAAAGTCTCGCAGGATGGTCTCGTCGTCACCATGCGACATCGCTTTGGCAACGAGCAAGCCACGGTGATCATGGAGCTGCTCGCCGATGCGGCGCGCAAGATGCTTGGACGCACGGACGAGGAGATGGAGAAGATGGCCAAGGAGCGCCAGCGGATGTGGGAAGCACGCCAAGGTGGCCAGCTCTCACCGAGTGAAGCGCGCGGTGAGGCGACCGAGGACACGGCCAAGACGCCCGTCGATGACCCGGACGCCGCCAAGGAGATGCTCGATACCGTCGACGGCGGCTCGGTCGGGGGAACACTTCGAGATGCGAGTACCGGCGACAACGCGATTGGGGGCGGGCCCGGCGCGGAGCCAACGACCGCCCCGCCGAGTGTCGATGACGCCGGCAGCCCCTCACCGACCCGACCGCCGACCTAACTTCCGCGCGAACTTCCGCCCATTGCCGACACGCCGTCGGCCAGGTGAATGCGCGGTTGGACAACACGACCGGCGACTGGCGGGCTCCCCTGGTACCTTCGCTGCATGAGCGCCGCCCCGTTCAACTTCTCTGCAGGTCCCGCCACGCTCCCCCAGGAGGTCTTCGAGCGCGCGGCAGATGCCATCAAGGCATTGCGGCGCAACGGCCACGACCCAAATGCTGCAAGCACGCAGCTCTCGATCCTTGAGCACTCGCACCGCGGCAAAGCCTATGACGAGCTTCACAAGGCGGCGGAGCAACTCGCGTATCGAGTGCTGGGCATTCCGCATGAGACCCACCAGGTCTTGATGCTCCAGGGTGGTGCGAGCCTCCAGTTCGCGCAGGTTCCGATGAACCTGCAGCGACCCGGTCGCCCCATGGCCTACACAAATACCGGAGTGTGGGCCGACAAGGCGATCAAGGAGGCGCAGACACTTGGAAGTGTCAATGTGATCGCGAGCTCAAAGAGCTCCAACCACGACCACATTCCTGCCCTGCCCGATATTTCGACCTGGGCGGACTCCTCTTACCTCCACATCACCAGCAACAACACCATCTACGGTACGGAGTGGCAGGACTTCCCAGAGACTGGCCAAGTCCCACTCGTCGTCGACATTTCCAGCGATATCGGAAGTCGGCCGATGCCGATGGAGCGGGTTGCCCTGGGCTACGCGGGTGCGCAGAAGAACCTCGGACCCAGCGGACTGGTCCTCGTCTTTATTCGTCGCGACATCCTCGAGCAGGAGGTCAGCGGCACGGTGCCGACGATCCTTCGCTACAAGACGCACGCGGTACCAGAGCCCAGCCTCTATCACACGCCCAACACCTTTGGCGTCCTGGTCCTCAAGCTGGTGCTGGAGTGGATGGAGTCTGTTGGTGGGACAGCGGAGCTTGAGGTTCGCAATCGCCGAAAGGCCGGCAAGCTCTACGCCGCGATCGACGAGAGTTCGCTCTTCGTCGGTCACGCCCAGAAGGCGCATCGCTCATTGATGAATGTCAGCTTCACGCTCGGCAAGGCGCCCGAGGCGGACAGAGAAGCACTGACGACCCGCTTCCTGAGTGAAGCCGCCGCCGCAGGCCTGGTGGACCTCAAGGGACATCGCTCGGTCGGTGGTTGCCGCGCCTCAATCTATAACGCCTTCCCGGAGGCCGGTGTTGATGCCCTCGTGGCGTTCATGCGCGAGTTCGAGCGAACCAACTAGCGTCACGGGCGACCTGGCTCGCCGAACGCGGTTCGAAGACAGCCTGCGTTTGGAGCACGCCGTCGCTGATGAAGAGTCACATGAACGAGCACGACGGCAACGGAGACAGACAGAGAGCCGCAGGAGATCAGGTGCGCGCGCCTGGCTGGGCTGCCATCGATCTCGCCGTCATGGCGCGCTATCCCGGCCAAACGCCGCACCAGTTCAGCAGCAAGCGAGCCTACGAGCTGGAGAGCGAGAGCCCGCTGCCGGCCATCAGTGTGTGGCGGGCCGAGGCCGCAAAGAGCTGGCACTACGTGACCTACGGGCTCAGCGAGCTCTTTGAGAAGGTCTCGCCGATTCCCGATCTCAGCGGCTACGGGATCGAGCTCACCATGAGGGTCGCTGACGCACCGACGGACCCTCACGCGGACACGCAACGCGGCGACGCGCCGGGTCATGCGACGCGTTCGTCAGCGAGCGTTTCGCCGGCTCCCGAGCCGATGCCGCCGACCTGGCCACTGCGGCTGCTGCAAACACTCGGCCACTACGTACTGTCGCGTCGCAAAGGGTTTGACAGTGGACATTGCATCGATCTCGGTGGTCCGATCGACCAGAACACATCCCAGCTTCACGGCCTGATCTTGGTGCCGGATCTGGCGCTCGGGCAGATCGCCACGCCGCATGGGCGCGTACTCTTTCTGCAGGCCATCGGCGTGACCTCGGACGAGCTCGAGATCCTGCGCGAACTCAAGCTAGACGCGCAGCTCGGGGCGATGCGCGATCTCGATCGCTGGGGCGTCACCGATGCCTTTCGAAGTAGCTGGCTCGGCGACGAGCAGGCGCAGAAAATCTTCCGCCGCTGGCAGCTCGGCATCTCGCTCGGCTCGTGAGCGACGTCGCGCGCTTCGTCGCGCGTCGGGCTACCAGCGCGGCTCGAGTCGCACGAGTCTCGGTCCGCACGCTCGACCGTGAATGACCGCAAGCGCGCCGACACGCTGCTCCACACGCCCTCAAAGGCGATCGTGGCGAGACGTCGTGTGGCATCTGCCCGATTGAGAAATTCCAGTCATACTGGAATCCAGTCGCCGCGATGGGTCCTCCAAGAGGACATCCGTGATTTCGAGGTGAGCTGGCTCGGCAAAGATGCCGACTAAGTTCGGCGAGAGTGGTGGCAGAGTGTGCGAAATGCGCATTCTGGACTAGGTGGCCCCTCGAAATTCCATCCAGACTGAACTTTCGGGCGATCTTCGACGGGGTTGTGCTTCGTCGCACAGCCGGTCGGTCAATGAATTCCAGTATTACTAGAATCAAAAGTGGCGAAATCGCGCGGGCCTCCAACTCAGTGCTAAGCAATATCAAGAACTTATACTTGTCGTACATTTCGCGCGATGTCGCGTTCCACAAATAGCGAAATTTCTCTGGACATCCCCGTGCATGATGCGCTAGACCAGTTACACCTCAGCTGGAATCACGGCGTTCGCGAGCCCCGGTTCGACGCCGCGAAATTCGATCCGACGAGCTCCTCTCTCGCCCCGCCCGGCACACCACGAGTGCTCCAGCGTCCAGCGCACGCCTCGCTCACCACTCACCTCGATTGGGCACCTTGATCATGAACACCTTTCGCATCGACGGCCCCTCGCAGCTTCGCCTCGCCACCCGCTCATCGCAGTCCGGCGCACAGAACAACGCCGGTGATGGCGCCGCTCGTCCCGCCAGTGCGGGAGCAGCCGGCCACGAGCTGATGATTCATAGCGATGGCGGCACGCTGCGTGCCTGGTCACCGGCGCGAAAGGCCATGTGCACCGTGATGCGTGGTCGCATCGGTGTCTCCCTCATGAGCGAGTTGATTCATTTCGCGAGCGAGTTGAGCGCCGAGCAGGGTCGTCTCGCGGTCTACCACGACTGGCTCGGCCTCGACCGATACGACCGAGCCGCGCGCGAGCTCTTGCTGCGCTGGTACAAGGATGTGCCCAACACCTTCGGGGCCATTCACATCCTCTATGCGGCGCCCTCGCTGCGCGTCGACCTGGCACTTTGCAACGTGCTGGTCGACGGCATCATCGTCGGTCATCGCGATGTTGATTCCTTCCAGCGCGCTCGGAGCACGTCGATCCAGCTCGCCACAGGGCCGCGCTACCACTGAAGATTTCCTTGGGGTCGCGGCGTGCCGGTTCGTTCGGGGGTTCGGGCCGGCACGCCGCGCGATTCTTAGTATCGCGCCCCAGCACAAGGCGTACTGCCGCTCAGCGGCGGGCGACGAGGCTTCGCCGAGCTCAAGACTTGGCTATCCATGGTGGGCGCGCTCGCAATGGGAGCTTCGGCTCTCACATGCAGCGCCGTCGGCCCCCTTCGCGAACGTGATGCTGGTCGCTAGCGACCGCTATCGCACTGCGACTCTTTGGGACCGCAGTGGAAGCGCACGTGGAAATGGACGGTGTGTCCCTTGGAGTGCCGCACAATGCCGTGGTTGGTCTTGGGCGGATTGGGGTACTGCATGTACCGCGCGAGCGAGGCCTTGGACTCGCCTGCTCGTCTCGCCGCGGCATAGAGCTGCTTTTGTCGATCGTGCGTGAGGAAGACGTACTCGACCTCTCCCGTGTCGACGATCGACTTGATGAGCGCCCAAGCTGCATCCCAGTCGACTTCGGAGACCGAGCTTGCGGGACCCTTCACGCCCGCGACCACCGGCAGACGAATATCAACATCGCGTCCGCTCTGGTGCGAGGAGTGGGGGCTCAGTCTGCCGCCCCCCTTCTTGCTCATGTCACCGATGTAGATCTGTCCGGCGTAGTGATAGTCGCGGCGGAAGTTGGCAAAGCCGGACTGCAGCTGCATGATCGCGTGGCTCGACCCGTAGGACTGATCGGGGTTCCGCAACGTGTAGAGCTTGGGATTCTCGGGGATCTGCACGCTATTTTGGATGTGCCCGCGGTTGGGTCGCCCCGTGCTGCGTGAGTCCATCCGGATCTTGGCCAGCGGAATCGCGGCCGCACGAGCGTTGGCAGAACCTCGGCCGGTCATCGCGCCGTCCTTGCCAGACCGCGCGGTCGCGCCCGCGGCGATCACCTCGTCATCCGCGACGGGCAGCGGCTCGACGTACACGACGAGCTTTTCACCAGCCTTGAAGCGGGTCGGGACCTTGCGATTCCACAGATGGAGTCGATCGACGTCGACGCCGTGCTGATCGGCGATCTTGCCCCAGGTGTCGCCTTTCTGGACTGCGTAGGTGATCTTCTCGCGCGGGGCGACGTCGCGATCGGTGCGAACTCTAAGTTCTTGCCCCTTGCGGATGAAGGGCTTTTTCTCGTCGAGCTTGTTCCAGCGGATGATGCTCGAGCGCGAAACTCCGTAACGCTGGGCGATCTCTTCGAGACGATCACCACCGATCACTTCGACCTTGATCCAACGAGGCTTGAGCGAGATCGTCGCTGGGGTCGCGCTCGGCTCAAGCTCCGCTGCGTCATCGCCTTCGGACTCCGCCTCCAACTCGGGTTCGGCGTCAGCGTCGGCCTTGCCGCGGGTCTTCGCGCGCGGATCGTGCAGGAGTGGAGCGACCCCAAGACCACGGAGCGCATCCGGGCCTGAACCGGTCCACGCGTCCATGTGCTCCCACGGCGAGGTGTCGTCGACCGACTGGGGCCCCGCCGGTGGATCGAAGTCAGGCCTCTCCGAATCGTCGGCGCCGAGGGCGTCCTCGTCGGAGTCCCACTCGCCGCCCTCGCTCTCGTCGGAAAGCGATGCCTCCTCGGGACCCGTCCCGCCCTTGGGTGCGTCCGGTGAGCCCGGGCCGAGACCCGAAACCTGAGCCCGGATCTCTCCGGAACCAAGTTCGCTCGCGCCTGCACGCGGCGCGGCGAGGACACCCTGTGCGTGCGCCGTGGCGGCGGCCGCCCCGATTGCGGCACGACGGGCGTCGGCGCCACGCTCGGTCGATTCGGCGGAATCTTCCGGCGGATTCGCGGAGACAATCCGTCCCCATGGCAGCAGCGCAAGGGCGACACCGAGGACGACGACCGCCCTACGCTTGAGCGGCCCAGAACCCAGCACGCCTCGCGATCGACCGGCCATCGTCGTGGACAGTCGCGCCTCAGATCGGCGATGTTTGCTCTCGCGTTGCGTGTGCAGCTCGGACAAGGGGCCCCCGCTTGGCAGCGGCGATCAGAGTAGCCGTGCCTGCCGATGGATCCCAAGTGCAATCACTGTAATCGCGCTTATCACGCGATCCTCGCTACTCGATTCCGGCAGCCTTCAGCACCTCGGGGTAGACGCGGTCCGCAAAAAACTCGCTTCCCGCCATCGTGAAGTGGATGCCGTCCTCCTCGCGCAGCTTCCCGAGCTTGCCGTTCACGCGAACGTCGCGCGGCAGATTTCCGTCGGCGTCCGCCATCAACGAGGTTGTGTCCACGTATGCGCCCGTTGCGCCATATCGCTCGATCGCAAGCCGCTGGATCTCGCGGATGAGCTCAAGCTTCTTTTCGAGGCTCCGCATCTCCATATGAGGAAGGCCGAGCCAGATCACGCGGCGATTGGGCGCCGTGATCGCGGTAAGGAACGCATCCATCCGCTCGCCGTAGGCCTTCTCCCA
>CAZVEM010000101.1:0-16947 GCA_964626165.1 uncultured Nannocystaceae bacterium | reverse complement strand
ATATCGGTACCAACACGACGCACTACGACGACGCACAAGATCGCGTGGTCTGGCTGCAGGGCATCGCCGACCGGCTCGCGGCGTTTCGACCCCTGCTGCGCAGCGATGCGGTCGTGGTCGCGCAGATCGACAAGCGCGAACAAGCGACCCTGCGCATCTTGCTCGACGAAGCGCTTGGTGCCTCGACCTTTGTCTGCACCATCGCGGTGCGCATGTCGGCCACCTCGGGCTTTAAGATCGAGCACACCGACCGAACCATCGTCAAGAACGTCGAGTTTCTTCACGTCTACTCGCCCGCGCTAAAGCTGCGTGGCCGCGTCTATGAGGTCGCGGACTATGACTCGCACTACAGCCTGATCCTCCATCAAGAGGGTGAGCGGCGAACGTGGGGCCAGCTTTGCAGTGTCGACGCCGTGCGACGTCTCTTTGCGCAGGAGGCCTTGAGCCCGGCCACCAGTCAACTGCCCGAGCTCTACCGAAGGAGCGAGAGCTTCCGGTCCTTGGTCGCGGAGCTCGGGGATCGCATCTGCCGGACCCACACCGCGCCCGCAAAGGCGCGTGAGGCCCACCAGGCCGGCGAGTTGGAGTTTCCCGATACCGATCGCAGCACCGTGATCGAGCGCAGCTACGGCGATCAACGCTACTACCTCCGTCGCACCCGTACCTCCGTCGACCAGCTGATCCCGATCTCCCTCAAGCTTCGGCATGTCGATCGCGTCGGCGGTCCCGATGAGCTTCGACTGACCAACATCGCGGGCGACCTATGGGACGGCTTTCACCTCGACATGGGCAATGTCGACGCCGAAGCCGGTGGCGACTTCAAGCACGGCAAAAAGCCAGAGAGGCTGCTGCGCCGCATCATCGAGCTCTTCACGGATCGCGGCGATCTTGTGATGGATCCCTACTCGGGCACGGGAACCACGGCTGCCGTCGCGTGCAAGTTGGGTCGCCGATTCTTAGCGATCGAACAAGGCGCTCAGGCAGGCACGCACGCGCTTCCTCGGCTGCGGGCCGTGGTCCACGGCGAGGACGAGGGCGGCATCACGCGGGCGGTCGGGTTTCGCGGCGGCGGCTCGTTTGAGGTGATGGCGCTGCAGGACCATGCCCCCACGTCGCAGCGGGACGTTGCGCCTCAAGAGTGAGGCCGCGGGGCTGTCGGAGCGGGCGGACGAGGCGACCCGGGAGATCAGGCCGGCGACGCGAGAAGGTGACACGACCGTGGGCTCGGTCTACATAGGGGCCATGGATCTTCGAGTGGGTCTTCGAGCGGATCTGCGAGCCCGCCGAGTGCAGCGCACAACGTTTGCCGGATCCGCGCTCGCGTGCGCGTTGAGCCTGCTCCATGTGGGCTGCGCGGGTAAGCAACCCTATGGTGATCTCCCCGCGCCCGACCCGGTGCCCGAGGGAGCGCCCGAGGTCCGCGCCTTTCAGTTCCGCGTCGAGGTCGCGCTCTCGGTGCCGCCTCCGATCGCCTACGTCCGCTTCACCGAGGAGATCGGTGAGTGGTGGGACCACAGCTTCGCAGAGCGCCCGATCGCCCTCGTCTTTGAGCCCGCGCTCGGCGGTCGATTCTACGAGATCATCGACGAACGCGGCAGCGTCGCCGAGCACGCTCGCATCTTCTACGTCGAGCCGGGCAGCGTCATTAGGTTTGCCGGCCCGCTTGGCTTCTCCGGTCTCCCAGTCGAGCTCGTCCACACCCTGCGCTTTCAGGCCAAGGAGTCGGGCAGCGTGGTCACGCTCGATCTCGCAGGCACCGGTCCCTTGGCGGAGACCGATATCGCTGCCATCAAGGCCGTCTGGGAGCACTTCCTGGTGGAGCGCTACGTGCCCTACGTGGAGTCGAAGGCCAAGGTGGTCGCCGCGCCTCAAGGCAGCGAGGTCCCGGTCTATCAGCAACTCCCGCCCAAGAAGAGCCGGGACATCGGCTTTGGATTCTTCTCGCATGTTGATCGCGGCAAGGCGCGCAATCACATCCATGCCGATGACTTCCGCCTTCCGGCGGCGGCCTCCGTCTCACGGATCGCGTGGTGGGGGATGACGGAAGGCACCACCGATCCCGCGACGCTCAACGTCGAGGACTTCACCGTGCGCGTTCACGCATCGCGGGACGGTGAACCCGCGGCCGTGGTGTGTGAGCAGAACTTCCCGGTGGCCAACCTCGCCATCCAGCCGACCAAGCGCTATGCGCCCAAGGGCGCCGAACGATCGCGCGGCGAGGAGCATCGCTTCGAGGCAAAACTGCGCCAACCCTGCGAGCTGGCGGCGGACACGACCTACTTCGTGTCGATCATGGCGCATCGACGCGATCCGATGGGCGATGCGTGGCAGTGGTCCGACAGCATCGCCGCCAACAAGATCGCGTTTAGCCATCCCTTTGCCGATCCAAGCTGGACTCGCATCGTCGATGCCGACTCGACGTTTGCGCTTTATGCAGACGCGGTGGAGGTACCCGCGCCCGCGCCCGCACCGGCGCCCTAGTGCGGGGGCCCTGCCTCAGCCGATGCACACGCGACGGCAGTTGTGGTGACGGCCGTGGTGCCGTCGCGCGCGCCCCTCACCAGGTCGCGGCGCGCCACTCGAAGGTTACGGAGTTGCTCTCACCGCCGACGTCGCCCTCCAGGCGGGCAAACAGGCGATTCCCCTCGCGCCAGTAGCTGATCCGCTGCGGGAAGTCGTGGGTAAGGTTTTCGAACACGACTTTGGTCGCCTCCTTGGAGGTAAGGGTGAACTCGACCGCGGGTTCGCGGCCCTTGGGGCTTGCGAGCAACACAATCTCGCCGTTCTCGCGCGCCTCAATGCGCATGTACTCAAAGAACTGGGTCTGTCCGGCCACCAAGGTCCGGGCCATGCCGACCATGGTCGCCCCGCGGGGATGGGTCCAGTGTTCCTCAGATTCCGAGCCGGCGTCGACGCTGAACCACGATCCGCTCAGCCACCCAAGGGAGGCGAGCGGCTCGACCTTGTCCGCGCGAGGGAGGTGATGGGCGCACGCGCTCAGAATGCACGCACACGCGATCGCGAACATCCAACTCCTTGGCCCGCGTTCTATGGCTCCGCGCAGGGGAGTGTCTCTGCGCGCGACGATCACGTGACGCAGATTAGGTGCTGGACTTCGCCTAATCAACGCGGGCTTGGCTGCGTTGCCCGCAGTCGGCGGTGGCGGCTGATGCCGCGCGTTACTAGGGCGAAAACGCCCGACTACCACCCTTGTCTGGCGCTACCGCGGCAGCGCCCGGACGCACTGCTACCCTCTGCCCAGCTATGAACGCGGGCTACGTAACACCTGGACCAGGACCGAGCGGGCAGGGCATGGGAGGCGGGCCACCCTTTGGCACCCAGCCCTCTGCGGGCTTCGCTGGCACCTTGGCCATGACGGGGGAACCGGCTCGTCCCGCCGCGATCCAGATCTCAAGCGGTGGCATCGAAGTGATGTCCAATGACGGCCAGCGGCAGGTACGGGTTGCCTATGCCGACATGCAGCTTGAGATGGGTGGCTTTGATGGCAACGTCGTCTACGTCCGCTCGCGGGACGGCCAGGTGACGGCGTTTTCTTCGGATCCCAAGTTCGCATCGGCGTTGCGACAGTGCGCCCCGGCCTCACTCGAGCCCGAGCTTCACAAGCTCAAGCGAGGCGAGCGCAAGCACAACGTGCTGCGTTGGATCGGCATCGGCAGCATCGTTTCGTTTCTGCTGATCTGCGTGCTGATCGTGTGGAGCATCCCACGGATGCTCGCCGCCTCGATCGACGCGCTACCGATCGAGATCGACAAGACCATCGGCGACAACGCGATGTCTGAAAACGACTTTGGTGGTCCGGTGGTCGACAGCCCGGAAGTCGAAGCCTTCATCCGCGAGATCGTCGACCGACTTGAGCCCGAGGCGAAGGTGAAGGGCTTTGACTACCGCATCACCGTGGTCAAGAGCGAAGTCGTCAATGCGTTTGCGCTGCCGGGCGGCCGCATCGTGGTCTTCACCGGACTGATCGAAAAAGCTGAGTCGCCCGACGAGGTCGCTGGGGTCTTGGCGCACGAGTTCTCGCACGTCACGCTGCGGCACGGTCTGCGCAACGTGGCCCACAGCGCCGGGACCTATGCCGCACTGACGCTCTTGCTCGGGGACGGCTCGGGCTGGGTGCTGCTCGCCGGCCAAGCCGCCGCGATCGCGCACAACAACTTCTACAGTCAGGGGCAAGAGGCTGCGGCCGATGCCGAGGGGGTTCGCATGATGCTCGCCGCCGGGCTGCCCGCGGAGGGTCTGGCGACCTTCTTCGAGAAGCTCAAGGAAGAGCCGGGCTCGGAGCTGCCCGGCGCGATGAGCTGGATGAGCACGCACCCGGATCATCAGTCCCGTATCGATCACGTGCACGAGCTCATGAAGGAGCTCCCGGCGGGCGATCCGCGCCCACTCAAGACCGACTGGGCCGCGGTCAAGGCCGCGGTAGCGGCGCTGTGACTTCAGAATTCACATCAGGCATTCGAGGGATCTGAGAAAACTGTGGCAGCCGGAAGCACGAGCGGGGCAGACTGTCCGCGGGCCGACGGCCGAGGATAAGCTGAGATGAGCACGCAGAAATCACAGGACACCGACATCGGCGAAGACACTGCGAGCAGCGAAGCTGCCGAGAGCCAGGCGCGAGACGCCGCCGAAGAGCAGAGCCGCTCCGGCAAACTGCGTCACGACGCACAGCTGAGCCGGAAGGACGCCGCCGCCTACTTCCGCGCGTTGGTCGAGGGCATGGAGCAAGGTTCCATGGTCATTCGCCAGGATGACCGTGAACTGACCCTGTACCTGCCCGACACCGTCGAGCTTGAGCTGCGCGCCGCAGACAAGGGTGAGAAGGGCAAGTTCAGCTTCGAGATTTCGTGGCGGGCGCCTGAGCCGCCGCCTCCTCGACTCGAGATTGTCCCCGGACAATCCGAGTAAGATGTAACGACGCGGCCAAGCTGCCGTGCACACGAGTACAAACGGCGATGCGTTGGGCGGGGAATATGGGTCGTGAGCGAGGGAGTGCGGTGGCACTCCGCGACCTCATGGTTCTCGCCGTGACGCTGGGCCTGAGCGCCTGCGACACTCGGCAGTTTGCTGCGACGCAAGAGCAGGCTGATCAGGGTGATGCGGGACATGAGGGCGACGAGTCGAGCGGAGATTCCTTCGACACGTCGTCGGATGATGTCGGCGACGACACGGATGCCGGTGATGGTGATGGTGACGGCGACGGTGATGACGGCTCGCTCCCCTGCGAGGGATCGGCCTGTGATGCTGACGTGCTGCTTTGGTCCACCGCGTGGCTTGAGGTCGACGTCGATGCGCCCAGCGGCGAGCCCGGGAATGGCGAGGCCGATCAACGGATCCGCGCGGTCGCCTTTGATGAGAGTGGCGCGCTCTATCTTGGTGGAATCGTCGGCTCGGGCGGGCCATCGGCGTCGGCACGTCTCGTGCGCGTGCGTCCGGACTACGGCGTCGATTGGGATTTCCGCGATGCCGCAGGCTCGGCTCGAGAGATCGCGGCGCTGACGGTCGGTGCGACCGCGCAAGCCAACGGGAGGATCTATGCGGCGCTTGAGCCCTCCCAGGGCGGGGCGATGGCGTGGCTCGGCGCTTGGAGCAGGGACGGCGCTGCAGAGATCGACAAGCCCGTCGATTGGGGGCGGGTGCGCGCGCTGACGATCCTTGGTGAGCACGGCTATGCCTGCGGCCATACGCTGGAAGGACCCGATGCGCCGACCAAGGCTTGGGTCCGTGGACTCGACAGCAACCTTGCCGCGACTTGGTACGCATCGCCGCCGACCGGCGCAGACATCGACGAAGACGATGAGTGTCGCGCGCTCGCGGCTCATCCGACTGATTCGTATCTCGGGGCCTCAGGCGTCGTGATGACGGCCGGGGTCGCGGAGCGCGACGGTCAGACCCGCGCATGGTGGGCAACGCTGCAACCCAGCACGGGCGCAGTGGCAAGCATCGCGTATGCGGATACGGCGGGCGGACAGGCGCAGGCCTATGCGGTCGCGTGGCGCGATCCGATCAGCGCTTGGCTCGTCGGTGTGCGAGACACCGTGCTTGGCTACGTCGGCCAGGTCAATGCGCAAGATGATGCGGCGATGCAGCTACCCACCAGCGAAGATCGAGCGTGGCTTGTTGCGCGAGCGTCCAATGATGGCGGACTCGTCCTCGCAGGCGAACGACTTGGTATGGCGCGCGTGATCAAGCTCGACGCGTCAGGGCAGATCGTGTGGAGCCGGGGTCTGGGGGCGCGTCGTGTCTACGCAATCGATATCGCGCCGGATGGCCGCGTGGCGCTCGCCGGATCGCAAGGCGAACCGGGCGGTCAGATCGGTTGGGCAGTTGTGTTCGCTCCCTAGAACGGGTTTGGCAGCTTCGATGGGATGAGCGGAGGTCACAGTCTCGCGACGTGTGAGCAGGATCGTGTATTTGCCGCTTGATCGCCGTGGAGAGGCGCTCCCATGATGCGGTCATGCCCCCGGTTTGCACTCGTTCTCTTCGTTCTGCGCTCGGCACCTCGCTCGAGAACACGGCTCATGCCCGCCTGCTGCGGACCCGCAGGCTTGGCGCTGGCGCTGGCGCCCATCGATCGTTGCTGCATTGCAGCGTCGCGGCACTGATGGCGCTCGGGGGCATGAGCGCGTGCAGCAGCGGAGCAGCGGGCCGCGGCGATGCGGGCGACGGAGATGGCATCGACGATGCACCGACCGACGGCCCGTCGACGGAGGGCGAGGATACGACCGGTACAGACAGCGGTGGCGACGTCAACGTCGTCTCGATCACGATCGAGCCCGCCGACGTGGTGATCGAGGTGCTCAACGGCCAAGTTCCCGCCGGCACAAACTTCACCGCGATCGGTCTGACGGACCTCGGCGAGAGCATCGATCTCAGCGGTGGTACGTGGAGCTACGATCGGCCCGAGCTTGCGACGCTGGCAAACGGCGGACAGCTCAGCGCGACGGGCGACTTAGGCGGGCAGGGCATCCTCAGCTACGAGTACAACGGCCTCACGGCGCAGACCACCGCGTCGGTCAAGCTGATCTACACAGTCGACCCCAGCATTCCGCCCGAGGTGAAGGATCTCTTCCCGCAGGCGACCACGCCGGATCCCACGCTCGCGCTGCTATACCCCTATGACCAGACCGTGCTGCCCAAGGGCATCGCGGGCCCGGTCCTTCAGTGGAACGGCGGCAACGCGACCGATCTCTACAAGGTCACGGTCGATAGCCAGTGGTTCTCGCTGACCTACTACGGTGATGTACCTGCGCCATCGCGTTGGAGCTTCCCCGAGCCACCGCTCTTTGTCGACGACACCTGGCAGAAGCTGGAGGACTCCACGGTCGGAGATGTCGCGGTTACCTTGCAGCGCTATGACGGCGTGCAGGCCTATCTCCCCTTCGCGCAGACCTGGAAGATCGCCAACGCCGATCTCGCCGGCATCATCTACTACTGGGAGGTCAACGCGGGCTCGGTGGTCAAGTTGCAGCCGGGTGCCGACGCGCCCGAGTCCTTCCTTGCGCCACCGCCCCCGGTCGACGTCGGCGACGGCAATCCCAACAACCAGTGCATCGCATGTCATAGCGTCTCTGCGGACGGATCCACCATCGTCGCGTCGACCTACGGCTCTGCGAGTCCCTGGGCGACCTGGAACGCCGACGGCTCGAAGATCTTTGTGTCGGGTGACGTCGACGGCGTCTACTACCCCGGCGACTCGTCCGGCTTCCAAGCCCTCTCACCTGATGGCACCTGGATCTTGAGCGGTCAGTCCAAGGAGCAGACGGCCCTCAAGCTCAGCGCCATCAACTCGACGACGGAGCTCGGTCAGCTTGCCGCGCCCGCCGGCTATCCGGTGTTCCCCACCTGGTCCACCGACGGCGCCAAGGTGGTCTACGCAGCGAGAGCCGACGGCAACTGGCTCGACTTCAACAACAGTTCGCTCTGGGTCGCGGACTTCGATCCCAATGTGCCCGGCTTTGTGAACCACGCGCAGATCGTGGCCGGCGAGCCGCCCTATCGCACGGCGGTCGTCTATCCGACCGTCAGCCCCGATTCGAAGTGGGTCGCGTACAACAAGGCCAACCAGGCACGCGCACGCGGGGGCCAAGGCGAACTCTACTACACATCGATCGACGGGCAGACGCAGCTGACGTTGACGCAGGCCAATGGTGGCTCGCACCTCGCACCTGAGCTGCAGGGCACCGACTTCGAGCCGACCTTCATGCCCGTCTCGCTGGGTGGCTACTTCTGGATGATCTTCGTCAGCGAGCGACCCTACGGCAACACGCTGACCGATACCGCGCCGGAGACCCGCATCAAGCAGCTCTGGGTGACGGCGATCGACGCAGTGCCGAGCGCGAGCGATCCCAGCCACCCTGCATTCTGGCTGCCCGGCCAGTCGCTGAGCTCCAATAACATGCGCGGCTACTGGGCGCTGGTACCTTGCAAGGGCGAAGGCGATGGTTGCGAAGGCGGCTTCGACTGCTGCAGCGGCTACTGCAGCACCGACGGTCTGTGCACCATGGACGACCCCGAATGCTCGGCCGATGGCAACGCCTGTGAGACGGACGGCGATTGCTGTCAGGGGCAGTGCTTTGGTGGCTACTGCGGACTCCCGACGCCGTAGTTGCGGAGCCAAGAGTCGCCGACGCCATCGTGCCCATCGCTCGTGACGCGAGGTCGAAGTGGCGCTGAGCGCAAAGAACTTCGAGCTCGCGTCGGCCATGCGACAGCGCCTCCGTGGGCGTCAGCTCAGCGGAGCACAGCTCCGTGGTGCACTTGCCTCGATGGAGTCGGTGCAGCTCGATGCCTTCGTCGATGCGCTGCTTGGCATCGATGAGATCGCAGCCGACGGCGAGGAACTCCCCCGCGGCTGCGTGCCCTACCTCCCGGTGGGCGCGGCCGAAATCCTCGCGATGGTCGACGAGGTGCCGCTGCGCCACGAGCAGACACTCGTCGATGTGGGTGCCGGTCTGGGGCGTGTGTTGCTGCTCAGCAAGCTCTTAACCGGCGCCCGCTGCATCGGCATCGAAGTGCAATCCTCGCTGGTCCGCGAGGCGCAAGCCTTGGCGCAGGATCTCGCCCTGGACGACATCCACTTTGAACGGGGGGACGCGAGCGATGGACTTCCGCGTGGTGACGTTTACTTTCTTTACGCGCCCTTTAGTGGCGCACGGTTGCGCTCGGTGATGGAGATGTTGCAGCAGCAGGCGGTCGCGCGACCGCTGACGGTATGCGCGGTTGCCTTTGAGCTCCCACGGGAGACGTGGCTACATGGCCGCGCCACCAGCAGCCCAGAGCTGACGATCTACGAGAGCCTGCCGGTTACGCCGTGACGGCGATCGTGCATCGACGCGACTGGCTCGACGCTGCTCGGCCCCACCGTGGTCGGGCTGTGCATCGAGCACGCGCCCGCGAAGCGATCCTGATAGCATGGGCGGTATGAGTCGCTTGCTTGCGTGTTCTCTTGAAACGTTGCCTGCAGCCACTTCACCGAACCATCGCGTTTCAAGACGCAGTGCTGGCAACCGGAACGGCGCGCTTGCTCGCTTGACCCGCAGGGGGGTGATCGCGGCGGCACTCTGCTGCCCCGCGCTGATCGGCTGCGGATCCGCGAGCGAGGACGACGATGCCTCGGACGGAGCCGGCACGGGGTCCGAGCCGCCGACAACCCCGAGCTGCGACGCCGCGGATCAGCCGAGCTCGACCGTCGCGGCGCCCGTCCTACGCATCGAGCTTGCCGACGAGTGGCATGAGGCCTGGCTTGGATCGCCGGCGGTCGCGGATCTCGACAACGATGGCGTTTCCGAGGCGATCGTGGCGCGCGGTGGACTCGTGATCGTTTGGCGCGCCGATGGATCTGTACTTTGGCGCTACGACACGGGAGAGGGCAGAATCTGGGCGAGTCCTGCGGTCGCGGATCTCGACAACGACGGCGCGCTGGAGATCGCGGTGGCGGCTCGCGACAAGGTCTTCGTCTTGGAGGCGGATGGCAGCTTGCATGGCGGCTCGCCGATGGTGTGGGAGGATGAGCTTCGCGGCCTTGCGGTTGGACAGCTCGATGGCGATGCCGATCTCGAGATCGTTGTGAGCGTGGGGCACGGCGGTCCGACGGATGTGATTCAGGCGTTCGATGTCGACGGTGGCGTTGTGCCCGGCTTTCCGCCGCAGGCAGCGGGAACGGCCAACTGCTCGGACGGGAAATGCTATCTGGCCGGCTGCTACGACCAGAACGTTGCGCTTGGCGATCTGGATGGCGATGGCCGTGTCGACATCGTCGCGCCGCACGACAACGCCTATGCGAGCTTCCACGAATCCAACGGTGAGGCATTTGACGCTGCACCAGGTTTTGCGGCGATCAAGACGCCTGGGGTCCGCTACCTGCATGATCTTGCAGAGGCGCAGATGGGCTACGCGGAGGACGAAGAGAGCGCCAACCAGGCGCACTTCACCAACACCGCACCGGCGATCGCGGACATCGACGGCGATGGCGATGCCGAGATCATCATGGTCGGCAGCGTCCAAAACGCAGCGCAGTCCGATCGCGAACGTGGCGTTGCTCTCTGGGTAGTTGGCCACGATGCAACGCGTGCCGTGGGCTTTGAGACCCCGGTGCACATGCCGGATTTCATCGCCGGCCTCTGGGACTACGACGGCACCAACGTCGTCGGACTGACCAACCAAGTGTCGGTGGGAGACGTGGATGCCGAGCGCGAAGGTTTAGAGATGGTCTTTGCCGGCTTTGATGGCCGAGTCCACGCGGTCGCGGCCAGTGGCGAGACGCTCTGGTCCTACTCCTACACCACCGACGATCGCGTGCTCACCGGTGGGATCGCGATTGCTGACCTGAGTGGGGATGGCATCCCCGAGCTTGTCTTCGCTAGCTACAGCCCGGATCCCGACAAGTCGGCGCTCTTCGTGCTCGATGCTGGAGGTAATCTCCTCCACCGCATCGACCTCCCCGGAAGAGGCGCGATGCCGGTGCCGACGGTCGCCGACCTTGATGGCAACGGTCTGCTCGAGATCCTCGTCTCGCTCAAGGACGCCGAGTCAGGCATCCGTGCCGTCCAGGTCTATGAGGTCCCTGGCTCGGCTGCGAACTGTCTGATCTGGCCCACCGGGCGCGGCAGTCTTCGTCGCGATGGTTGGCTGCCGAGCTGAGCGCCACGGTTGTTTCTCGCTCGCTATCGAGCCCTCGGTCGTGCGGGCGCCCCGCACTTTCGCCCCGCACATTGTTACGGCATGGTTCATGGGTGCGAATCGTTGAGCAAGAATTGACCTTGGCTTCACAAAAACGTGGCGAGACAGTGCTTGCGCGAAGCGGCGCGCGACTGTGGCTGCGGGGGGCGCTCTTTGCCAGCACGATCGCGATCGCAGCCTTTGCCTGCGGTGGTGGATCCAGCGACGACGACGCGGCGTCGACCCAGGGCGATGCGACCGACACCAACACTGGTACCGGCACCGACACCGACACCGGTACGACGGACGACGGCGGCCTCGAGGCCTGCACCACCCCCGGCATTGCGATGGTGACGGACATCGACGAGACGCTGACGATCTCGGATCAAGAGTTCATCACGGAACTCTCCGACCCTTCGCATGTCCCTGTGAGCCGTCCCGACGCTCAAGCGATGGTCCAGGGCTACTACGATCGCGGCTACTACATCGTCTATCTGACTGCCCGCAGTGAAACGCTGACGCAGACCGGCACCGGCAAGTCCTCGCGTACGCTGACCGAGGAATGGCTTGCGTCGCAAGGCTATCCGGTCGATCCGGATCGCACCACGCTGATCCTCGCGCCTATGCTGGTGTTTGGCACCGCGACGATCCAGTACAAGACCGAGGCAATTGCCGGCTTTATCGCCGACGGTTTCACGATGGAGCGGGCGATGGGCAACGCGGAAACCGACATCGCCGCGTACAAGAACAACAGCATCCCCGACGACAAGATCTTCATCGTTGGCGAGCTCGCGGGCAGCGAGGGCACGCAGGCCGTCGCCGACGACGCGTGGACCGAGCACGTCGCGGTCGATCTTCCGATGGTGGATCCCGTCTGCGACCCAACGCTCTAAGGCCAATCCGCTAGCCGCACTGGACGGTAGCTACGCTGCCGTCCACGCAGTTGGGGGCAAGCAGCGCCTCCGCGCTTGGGAGGCCGGCTTTGGTCCAGTGATACAGGTAGTCGTAGATGTTGCGCCCGTGCGGGTCGCACTCGCCCACGGTGCGGTCCTGTGTCGACCGCTCGCCATCTCCGGGGAACTTGGCCCAAACCGCGAGGATGTCGGCCGCCGAGACACTGACTTGGTCGCTGGGCTCGTTGCCGTTGGCCGCGTCGTAGAGATCCCAGAAGAACTTCGCAGGCCCTCCCTCGCCGAGCTGAGCACTGCCTGAGCACGTCATCTTGGGCTCCATCCCTGCGCCGTCGAAGATTGCGGCTTGGTCGCCTGGATCATGGAACGTCGCGGCCGCGACAAAGTCCGCCCAACCCTCGGTGACGTTGTTCTTCTGCGCCGTGCCCTTTCTCCAGCCCGGGGCTTCGGCCTCACGATCGATGATGTTGCGTTCGACACCCAGCCATCGTCGGTGCAAGACGTGGCCAATCTCGTGCGCGACGACGTAGGGATTTTGCGGGTTGAGCACGCAGACTTGCCGCGCATTTGGAGATGCGTCGTGAGGCTTCTTTCTGGGGTTGCGACCGCACACCCGGCTAGGCATGTCGAGCTGCTTCATCCTGCGGATGATCACGCGAATCGCGTCCTGACAGATCGCGTGCTTCTTATTGCGGTCGCCAGGTCCGCCGCAGAAGTCACTACGTCCGGTGTTCTCGCGGTTGGGCGCCAGCGATCCAAAGCGGGCCACGACAGCGGCTGCGGCCTGATTGGCGTGGATCGCCTCGACGGTAAATCCCATGTTGCTGTTGCCACGACCCATACGACCAGGTCGAGTCCGCTTGTCGCAGCGAATTTCTTTGCGTCCCTCGCCGTCGTCGTCGCTACACGACAGGTTCCAACTCAGAATCGTGGAGGTGCGATCTCGCAGCGAGATCGTATAGGTGCTCGACCACATCCACTTGCGCCAAGGAAGGTCCCTCGACCAGTTCGGCCCGGCGATCGGTTTGCCCATGTCGGTGTCCGCAGCGATGCACACCTGCGGCCGCTCGTCGGACCAGACACAGAGGTCTGTCGCGAGGTAGTAGCGCGCCCAACAGTCCCCCCGCCGAGGACACTCATTCATCGACAGCGCGATCTCGTAGTCGCCGTTGGCGTCCGTTGCCGTGCAGCCGACGATCTTGTCGTCCTCCAGTCGATTCCATCGCTGAAGATCACGTGTTCCCCGTTGCTCCACGAGGCAAACGCGGAGAAGGCGCACCTGGCTATGGCCGCTCGGCACCAGGCTATTGCGCGGCGGGTCCTTCCCGCTGGTCAGCCGATAGTGATCCGCTTCGAAACTGACGCGACCCGATACGCGGTGTGTTGGCGCAGCGGCCTTGCCCCGCGGTCCCGCTTGATTCCGCGCCGCGCAGCCCAATGGAGCGATCAGGAGCAAGACCGCAGCGAAGGCCGGAGCACGCACAGGCGACAGCATAGCCTCGCTTGCGCCCGATCGGTCAGCGCACGCGGGTCCAACCGCAAAAGTGCCGCGAACGCGCGCCATCGAGCGATGGCCGCAGCTCCGCGAACAGCGTGCCTGGACCGACAGGTCCCGCGTGATCGCACACGCAGCTTGCTTGACGTGGCCCAGCGCATCGGGTTGACTGGTTGAGTCATGAGATATTCCTCCGGTTTGGCTGTTTTGTGTGCGTCCCTCCTCTTGGGCTCGACCGCCTGCGGCGGTGACGACTCGGGTGGCAATCCCTTTGGTGACGACAACGGCGATGCCGGTACCACCACCAACACCTCAGGCGTTCCGGCCGACATGCCCTCGGGTGATGGGGACGGCGACGGCGACGGCGACGGCGACGGCGATGGCGACGGCGACGGCGATGGTGACGGCGATGGCGATGGCGACGGCGACGGCGATGGCGACGGCGACGCCTGCGGCAACGGAGCGATCGACGCCGGCGAGCAATGCGACGGCGCGAACCTGCAGGGCATCACCTGCCAAAACCTTGGATTCGGCGGTGGCGGCACGCTGACCTGTGATGCCGTGATGTGCGAGTTCGACACCTCGCAGTGCATTCCGGACATGGGCGGCACGACCGGCTAAGGCCGGCGTCGGCTCCGGTGGCACCGGCTGTGGTCTCACCGGCTGTGGTCTAAATGTGGCGCGAACTTCCGCGCCGCGCTCTGAATCGCATGACGCACGACCACACCGAGAAGCTGACAAGCTTTTTGGTGTGGTTCGGCTTTTGGGCGCTCCTCGTCGGCACGCTGACCTGCACGGCGCGGGGGCGGATGCTCTTTTGCGACGACGAGATCATGTTCCAGACCGCGCAGTCGATCTGGGAGGATGGTGACCTCGCGATCGAGGGGATCCCGATACGTACCGGAGAGCGGCTCGGCCGACCGACGGGCAGCTTCGGCGTCGACGGTCCTGCCGGCTTTGATGCGGAGGGGATCAAGTACGGCTTTTTTGGGCTCCTGCCATCGGTGCTCGCACAGCCGATGCTGGCGCTCGCGCAAGTCACCGAGTCGCGAGCGCTGCCGGAGTGGAGCCATGCCGTTCGCCGCGACATGGTCGTCTATCACCGGCCGTCACCCGAGCGTCGCGCTCACGAGGACTGGCAGCGGCTCTGGGTCGCGTGGACCAACACGTGGATCACCGCCGGCACCGCGGCGCTATTGACCTGTTTGCTGATCGAGCTCGGATACGCGCGCTCGCTGGCGATGGGCGTCTCGCTGATCTGGGTCTTTGCCACCTACGCGTGGTGGTACGCGGGGAGCTTCCTGAGCGAGCCAAGCTCCGCGCTGTGCTTCGTGACGAGCGCGCTGCTCTTTCACCGATATCACCAGGGTAAGAGTCCGCGCGCGCTGTGGTTCGGTGCGCTTGTCGCTGGCCTCAGCGTGCACGCGCATCTCCTCAACCTGTGGTGCCTGCCGTTGCTCGCCGCGTATGCCGCTCTGCCCGTTTGGCGGTGTGGTGCGCTTCCGGAGAAGCGGCAAGAACTAGCGCTTGCGTTTGCGCTGATGAGCATCGGTCCATTGCTGCAGATGGCGTTGCAGTGGCACCACTTTGGCTCGCCCTTCGAGAGCGGGCGCCGTGACAACTACGGCGTGTGGATCGTGCCGCTGCGTAGCTTTGTCGCGTTCTTCATCTCACCCGGTCGCGGCGTTTTGTGGTTTGCACCTGCGGTGACGACCGGCGTGGCCGCGTACGCGATCCTCTCGCGCTTCAACGCAGCGCCGGCCGAGACCTCCGAGCCGCGACCGAGCAGCGCAGATGGAGCCGTGTCGCGTGCACAGGCAACTCCCGACACGACCCTCGCCGATGCACGGCGTGACCTCGTCGCACTTGGTGTCGCACTCTTGCTCGTACGCGCCGCGTTTATGTCGACGCGCAGCGATTGGCACGGGGGCTGGTCGCTCGGTCCTCGCTATCTGCTTCCGGCGCTGCCACTGATCATGATTCCGCTCGCATCCGCGCTGGAGATGGCACGGACGCGCGGCGCTGCGACCCGTGTCGTCCTCGGGCTCGCGATTGGGTCGAGCGTGCTCGCCAGCGGCCTGCTTGCGCTTCACTCCTCCTACGAGCGGATGTGGCGACTCATGCTGCAGCACGGTACCGATCACTATTCCGCGATCGCGAACCACTCCTGGTCTGCGGCACCTTGGTTCATCTACTGGGCGCATGATCGCGAGGTGCTGTTCCCCCGCACACAGGCGAACGCTGAGCTGACGAACACCTTCGAGGTTCGCGTGCGATCGCTGCACCTCGACGCGCTCTCGCATGGGGCCTACAAGCTCGCGGCGCGCGGTCATCCCGAGCTTTGGCGGGTGTTTCTCGGGTTCGCGCTGCTCGCCGTGGTGGGCGCGGTCGCGCTGGGGCTAGGGTTCGCTCGAGGGCGACGTCAGAGGGGAGGCGCCGCGGCCGACCCGAGCGCGGTCGCTCCTGGCGCAGCCTCCAGCGGCGATCGCTAGCGCAAGGCTTGGCGACCCGGCTCGCTTTGGATCTTGCGAGCGCTTGCAACGGAGCGTCGGAGCGTGGACCCTCCCGCGCGATGGCCAAGGACGCAAAGTCGACGCAATCCGAGGACTCCACCAAACAGCGTGGCGGTCCGATCACGCCGCGGGAGAAGGACTATCCCGAGTGGTACCAGGACGTGATTCGAGAGGCCGACCTCGCCGAGCCCGCGAAGGTCGTGCGCGGCTGCATGGTCATCAAGCCGCACGGCTATGCCGTCTGGGAGAAGATCCAACGCGATCTTGATGGCCGCTTCAAGGCGACCGGACACTCCAACGCCTACTTCCCGCTCCTGGTGCCGCAGAGCTTCTTGACCAAGGAAGCAGAGCACGTCGAAGGCTTCGCGCCCGAGCTGGCCGTCGTGACGCACGCGGGCGGCGAGAAGCTTGAAGAGCCCTACGTCATTCGTCCGTCGAGCGAGACCATGATCGGCCTCTTCTTCTCGATGTGGATCTCCAGCTATCGCGATCTTCCCGTGCTGCTCAATCAGTGGGCCAACGTGATGCGGTGGGAGCTTCGTACTCGCATGTTCCTGCGCACCACCGAGTTCCTCTGGCAGGAGGGACACACAGCGCACGCCAACCACGACGAGGCGATCGAAGAGGTGCACCGCATGCTCAACGTCTACGGTGATTTCGCCGAAGAGATGATGGCGATGCCGGTCGTGCGCGGCGTAAAGACCGAAAGCGAGAAGTTCGCGGGCGCGGTGCAGAGCCTTTGTATCGAGGCGCTGATGCAGGACGGCAAGGCGCTGCAGGCCGGCACCAGCCACGATCTTGGCCAGAACTTTGGCCGCGCCTTCGACGTCAAGTTCCAGTCCACTGAAGG
>CAZVEM010000100.1:0-17065 GCA_964626165.1 uncultured Nannocystaceae bacterium | reverse complement strand
GATCGCTCGTTGATGGAATGGGAGTGCTAGCCAGAGTTGGATCGGCGCGGTGAGGGCAAGTGCGATCCATCCAGAGAGGTGAAAGCCGTGGAAGCCCGCCGCCATCGCCACCATCTCAACGAGCATGGGCGCGGTGAGGACCGACGCCGCGATGACGCGATTGCGATCCGCGATGACTCTCGCGCTTCTTGTCGTGCCACGTTTGGCGTCGGTCCCCGCCTTTGCGGACACGGGCTGGACGACGGAGGCCGAATAGCCAGCACGCTCGACAGCGGCGATGAGGATCTGCGGATCGACGGGAGCTTCGTCAACCGTGATCCGAGCGCGACCGGTCGCGTAGTTGACCGCCGCATGAATCCCGGGTGACTTGTGCAGCACCCGTTCGATGCGGGTGGCACAGGCGGCACAGGTCATGCCTTCGATCTCAAGATCGACATGCTGTGCTGCGGAGTTTGGCGCCGCGCTCACAGGGATCTTCTAGCAGTGGGTGTCGACCCTGCTCTCGCGTGGGGGACACGTCGTTTTCATGCGTGCAAAAAGCGGGGCCGACCTTCCTTGGTCAACCCCGCCCTTCAACGTTAAGCCGTGATCACGGGGAACTCCCCGTCAGACACCTGCTCGGCGCCTCTCACCAAACAATGCTCCCCCTTGGTCGTGCACTCGACATCAAAGCATCATCGCGATGCTCAGAGGTCAACGAGTGCTGTCCTTCGGGAGAGCGGCCTGAGATCACCAGCCCTTGTTGCGACCGCCGCCGCCGCCGCCACCGCGACCGCCGCCACGATCACCACGGCCACCGCCACGATCACCACGGCCACCGCCGAAGTCACCGCGACCGCCGCCGCCACCAAAGTCACGGCCGCCGCCGCCGCCGCCGAAGTCACGGCCGCCGCCGCCGCCACCGCCACCGCGGCCGCCGAAGCCACCGCCGCCACCGCCACCGGGACGCTCGCGGCGCTCCTCGGCCTCGTTCACGCGCAGGGTACGACCATCAAGGGCTGCACCATTCATTGATTCGATCGCCTTGCTCGCGGACTCAGCGGTACCCATCGTCACGAAGCCAAAGCCTCGCGAGCGACCAGTGTCGCGGTCCAGCATCACTTTCACATCGGTGACCTCACCGAATTGCTCAAATGCGCCCTTGAGCTCTTCTTCCGAAGTTTGGAAGGAGAGGTTGCCTACGTAGAGTCGGTTGTTCATCTGTCTGCTGTCTCGTCTCGATGCGGACTGTCACGCGTGTAGCGTCTTCGAACCTCGCACCCAGCGTCCCGCGCGCGGCGGGTGCGATCGCAGCGGGTCGCCGCTGCTCTTTCCTGATCGTCGGTGGGGATGGACGTGTCCGTCGGCCGCGAATCGGCGGAAGGGTGGTACGTCGTGCCAAAAACGATCCCGGGGGAGTTATCACGAAGGGCGCGCTACATCAAAGGACTGCCTTGCGGACGGGCAGATCTCCCCTCAGCATCCCCGGGGGGCCAGATTGCCCGAAGGCGCCGCGGGCCACGGGGGACGCGACCCCCGGGCCAGAACCCCGACCAGACCCCTGGCGCCCCGACCTGTGAAGGTTGAATGAGGGGCAAACGCGCCCGCGCCGCGCCCCGGACGAACGCAATCGACCGCGCGGGCACAAGTCTCGCGCGGTCGATCATTGCCCGGGTCGGGCACGGAGCGAATGTCTATCGCGGCTGCAGCTTGCCGCGCTGACGCTTGCCTTCGTCATCGATGCAGGTGACCTCAAGCGCGGCGAGACCTGTCGGGATCCCGAGCGCGAGTCGTGGCTTGAGGCGACTCTTGATCGCGCGGCACCGCTTGTAGAGCGTGCCATCGTTGGTAAGCACATCACCGTAGGCCTGAAGCTCGCCGTGCCTGTCGAGCTTGACGTCAAAACGATAGTGATTGCCACCCTGCGCCATCACGACGGTCCACTCGTCGCGCCCCTTAGGTGTGTAGTCAATCTTGAGCTGACGACGAACACCCTTGCCGAACGGGCTTCGCTCGTCACTCTTGGCGCGATCGAGCCACCACAGTCGGAGCTCGGCGATCTCGGGCTTGCTCGCATCACGCGTCCATCCATCGAGCACAATGTCGTAGGTCTTTGGACCAAAGACATCAGGGTCAATGCGCAGAACTTCGTGGTGCGTGAGCCCGTCGGGAGCGAGCTGCTTTTTGGGTGTGCGCCCCTTGGGCACCGCCGCGTTCTCGAACGAAGCCTTCGCCTCGCGGACCTGGGGCGGGAAAATGAAGGGGAGCGCTACGAGCGCGGAGAATCCGAGCGCAAGAGGAAGTAACCTACGCATGGCGGCCTGAGACGGAGGATAGCCAGAGAATGTTCGCCGGCGTGGTGAGGTTGAAGGATCAATTTTCACGTGAGCTGGCTCCACGACATGGGTGCCGTGGCGGTGGTTCCCCTGCGCGCAATCGACCCACGGAGATGAGCCGATCGGTCCAGCCCGGTTGGCGCGGCTCGACCGACGCTCGAAGGGGACCCGCGGTGCTCAAACGCTTGCCGCGGGCTTCCATAGATGTTGGAGCCGCGCCTTCCAGGGTGGCGGCGTTGATGGTGGGAGCGGCGACACCCGGCACGATCGGGGGCGCCGACAGATTCGTACACGGTACCGTGCGTCGTCGCTTGGGGGCCGCGGGCTTGTACTGGGTGCCCTACCTGATCCTGGCGGTGCTCCTCATCACGATCTCGGGCTGTGCTCATACCGCCCTAGGTCACGCACCGTCTCGGGTTGAGGCAGCGGGTTCCCAGGCCCCTGAGGCGGGTGCGCGGGACGCCCCTGAGTCCCCGACGGCCGGGCCCGGCTCCGAGCAGGCCGCCGGCTCCACGCAGGCGCGCGAGGACGCGACGCCGGCGGCCACGAATGTAGACCCCCCGCCACCCTTGGGTGAGGCGCAGCCCGGTGGCGCCGCGCTGATTGAGGTCGCTCGCGTGCGCACGGGCGTCCAACCCAAGAGCGTGCGTGTATCACCGGACGGTCGTTGGCTAGCCGTACCGAACTTCGGATACTCGGGTCGCAAGAGTGTCTATTTGTACGACGCGACGAGCCTCGAAAGGATCGGTGAAGTCGCATTTAAGGGCAATGGTGTCGAGACCGCGTACGTGCCGGAGAGCAACACCGCGCTGGTCTCAAACTTCTCACGGGGCGTGGTCGAGTTCATCGATGTTGAGCAACGGGCACTCATCGACGAGATCAAAGTCGGCGCAAACCCGAAGGTGATCGCCGTCGATGCGAATCTCGCGACGGCCTATGTCGCGAACTGGAGTTCGAATGACATCAGCGTCATCGATCTCAAGGCGCGCCAATCTGTGGCGCGCTTACCCGGCGGCCGACACCCACGCGGAATGGCGGTGGATGCCGGGCGGCTTCTCTACGTGGGTGCCATGTGGGATCACGAAATCCTCGTGTACGACGCCAATTCGCGCGAGCTCACCCGTCGCTTTCCCGTCTGTCGCTATCCGCGACATCTGGTGCTCGATCTTGCGTGGGATCTTCTGTTTATGAGTTGTAGCGGCGATGATCGAATCGAGTGGTATCGGGCGAGCACGGGCGAGCGGGTCGGCGGCGCGAATGTCGGCGACAACCCGCGCTCGCTCAGTCTCAGCCCAGATCGGCGCTATCTCGCCGTCGCAAACTTCGACGCGAGCACGATCAGTATCGTAGACCTACAGGCGATGCTGGTGCGTACGCACGAGGTGCCGGGCAGCAAGCGTATCGTTGGCCTGGACACTGGATCGGTCGATGGATTCCGCGTCTACGCAACCAGCTGGGGCAGCAATGAACTGCTGGTCTTTAAGCTCCAAGCAAGCGGGCAAGACTCTCCGTAGACCTGCCGCGCGCAGCGGCTGTGCAGCGTCCCGCCTCTGGCACCTCCTCTGGCTACTCTGCCTCCTGGCCGCGTGTGTCCCTCAAGCTTCGGAGGGGGGGCGAGGGGGTTCAGGGATTCGGCCGGTCCGATGGTTTGAGCGCGAGACTCCGCCCGAGCAGTGGCTGTGGCCGCCCAATCCGCAGCGGACTGACGCTTCGCTGCGCGGCACGGTGCTCAGCCACGAGGGCGCTCCGATCGCGGGCGCTCAAGTGTGCGTGCGGCAGGTCGTCATCGAGCACGCAAGTCCCGCCGTGATGGAAAGTCGTTGCAAGCTCACATCGCAGCTCGGCGAGTATCTGTTCCTCGACCTGCGCGCCGTTCCAACCCAAGTGCACGCAAGTGCAGATGGTTATGTGCCGCGCGCCTACCGAGGCAAGGCCGTCGATCACGACGAGAGCTACGTCCACCTGGAGGAGGACTCGGGGGCACGCGTCATCGAGCTGCGCCTCCGGCAAGGCGGCCGCCCGATGCGTGGGATCGTGGTCAGCGATACAGGCCGCCCCATCAAAGGTGCGACCGTGACGATCCGGGTCGCAGCGTACGAACAGGCCGACGGGCTCTTCGTTCAAGCGACGACGGACGATGACGGCCGCTACGCGGTGTGGATCGACTCCAGCCGCGTGGAGGGGCGGGTCACCGCCGCCGGCTTTGCAGCAGAGTCGCTCCACTATTCCCGCGGTGACGGCGAGCTTCGGACGGTGCTAATCCCCGGCGGCATCATCGATGGCCGTATCGTTGACGCCGAGACCGGTGATCCGGTGGCCCAGGTTGCGGTCACCGCCTCATGGGGCAGCGATGAGCTTGGCGAGACGGGCGTGAACCTCAGTGCGATGGATGGTTCATTTCGGCTCGCTGGGTTGGTGCCTGGGTCGGTCGTACTCCGCGTGACAGATCCTCGATACGAGGCCATCAACACACCTTCACTCGCGCTTGGACCGGGAGCCAGCGCGCAGGCACCGACCATCGCCGTCAAGCGCGTCGAGCCGCGGATCGACGCGCAGCTTCGCTTCCGTAGGACGGGGCGGCCGTGCGAGGGAGGCACGGTCACGTTGCGGCGCCGGCCGGATGGACATGAAGCAGACGCGCCCTCTGAAAGCGCCGCGCGCCTGGCGGAACAGGTTTGGGCGCCGGTGAGCGCGGGCGGCCGAGTGCGAGTCTCCCGGATCGAGCCAGGGCACTACGACGTCGAGGCTCGATGCACGAACTTTCTCTATGAGCTTGAGCAGGAGATCGTGGCGCGTCCGGAACACCTCGAGCGGGTCGTCTGGTTCGCCCAGGTCGGTCGCAACGTGAAAGTGATGCTACTCGACGTTGACGGCGCACCGTTGCCCAATATGTCGGTTGTGGCGCGCGAGGTCTTGCCGCCGGAAGAGGACTCACCAGATGCGCCAGAGAAGTTCGGCGCGGTCAGTCGCGCGATTCCATTCGAGGGGGTGCCGGGGGGCTATTTGCTACGCGGGCTCACACCCGGAAAATACGAGGTCGACGCGGGACCGCGGGCCGAGCGTAGACGCATTTGTACCTTTGACGTCTCTGAGGAGGCGCAGCGCCTGCCTGTGGTGTGCACGCTGCCAGAATCGAGATCTGTACGCGGACAGCTGGTCGACGAGTTTGGCGGCGTTGTGAGACGAGGTCGGGTGACCCTCTACTCGACCGATCCATTCGCATGGCACGAGCTCCCCGTGGAGGACGATGGCAGCTTCGAGGCGAATTTTCTGGCGCCCGCAAAGTATCGGGTCAGCGTGTTCGCTGCACCCCACGGAGACGATCGTCTGCGGACCTCGAAGATCCGTCGCGGGGGGGACACGGCCGGCACGTTTGCAGCTTCGATCGATCTCGCGATCGGTGACCAGAGCGTGACGGCGCTGCCCTTGGTGGTCAGCAGTTCTGTTGCGCGGCTCGAAGGCAGGGTCGTCGACGGCACGGGCCGTCCCATCGCGGGCGCTCTCGTCAGTGACCAGTACAGCTCAGATGAGGACGAGGACGGTCGCGGCGCGTGCTGGTCGAGCGGCACGACTCTCATGGACGGAGATCAGAGAATGGGGCCAACGGATGCGGAAGGGCGCTTTGGATCCGACCGCGATCTCGACGCGAGCGAGTTCTATCCGATCTCCCTTTATGCCATCGGGCCACACGGCGAGCAGGCGTGGGGCGCGTGGACGGATCCCACCAAGCCAGTCGAGCTTGTTGTCCAGCCATCCCTCGATCTCCAAATCAGGCTCATCGGGGCGGTCGTCGACGGTACACAGGCGATGGTGTCGCTGTGGTCCGACCAGCCGTGCGCTCGCGACTCGCAGAAGGTCCGAGTGGCCAACGGGACCGTCACGCTTGGGGGCGTCCCCGCGGGCTCGTACTCCATCACTGTCCTCACCCGCGATCACGGCGGGGAGTACCGCACGTTCAATCATGATGCAGGCGAGCGCACCGAGGGTGCGCCGGTCATCGAGATGTTGCCTCGCGTCGAAGTCAGCGGCCGCGTCGTTGATCTGCGAGATGGAACGGCGGTGCCTGGAATGCGCGTGACCGCCGAGTTCGACGGCGGTGCCATGTGGATCGGCGACATCGAGGCGCCCGCGGGTGCCACCACAGACGACGACGGACGCTTTGTACTCAAGCGCGTACCGCAGGGCGTGGTCAGCTTCTACGTGTCGCCGGAGCGAATCGAAGGTCAACCCACACATCAGTGGCAGACTGTGCGCGCGGTCGTGAGCGCGGATGGAGCCGCGGGTAAGGCCGAACTCACGCTCGGCCTGATCGCGACCCGACGTGCGAGCGATGCGGCTTACGGAAGTCTTCACTTCGAGTGGGATACTCGTCATGAGATCGATCGCGCAGAGGACCGGGTCGTGGTCACCAAGGTCGAGCCGGGGGGGCCCGCGGCCAAGGCCGGCTTGACCGCCGGCGATGAGCTCGTCGAGATCGACGGGGTGAGCGTGCGAGGTCTAGATGACGCGCGCGTGTGGCCGATGCTCAACGTCGGGCCCCGGCGGCTGGTCCACCTTCGCATCCGACGGGGCAGCGTGGAACGAGACATTGCAGTTCGCTCGACCCAGGCCGATGTTGAGGAGTAATTGAGGCCCGGAGGTGCGGGTCGCGATGGCCTCCCTCGCTGCGGGACAACGCGGCGTACCAAGCCAGCGATCGGCGGCGGAGCGGTGCGGCTTGGACAGATGCAAATCTTCGCAGGCTGCGCAGCGCATCCGATCTCGACACGACGCCCACACACGGCGGCGTGCAATCGACGCGGCCCGGCAGCCCGATTGGAGCAGGGACCACATGCTGCGCATCTGGTGCTTCAGTGGTAGAAAGCGAGCCGTGCAATTCTCCAACGGTCAGCTTCCTCGCATCTCTCATGCAATCGCCCGTCGCGCGGCCCTGATGAGCTTGGCAATTGCGGGCGCCCTCAGCTTGGGCGCGTGCGACAAGGCCGGGGCCGGGACCGAGAACCCCGACGGTGGTGCGGGGCAGGGCGGTGGCTCCTCGGATGGCGGTGGGGCCTCGTCGGATGGCGGCGGAACGGAAGGCGGAGAGACCACGACGTCGGCCGCGCGCGGCAAGGAGCTGTTCACCAGCAAGTGCGGGGAGTGCCACGATCTTCCTGCGCCCGCCGATCACAGCGCATCGGAGTGGCCCAACATCATGGCGGACATGGGTCCCAAGGCCGACCTCAACGACGCCGACAGCAAGCTCGTCCTCGACTACATCTTGTCGGTTCGCGGCGCTTAATAGCCTGCCAAAGAGCCGCGCGCGTCCAGGCCCCGCGTCGGCCCCTTTCACAGCGGCCCGGGCGTGCCAGCCAGGCCGGACCCCTCCGATTTCCTAGACGCGGCGACTCAGCGGGCCCTATTGGATGATGGCGGCGGCCAACGCAATCAGGAAGCACCATGTCGCAAGCAGCCGTGCGTTCGACTTCGCCTCGGTCCCAGCCCGGTATCTTGGCGGAGGTACCCGCGGCCGCGCTGATGCTCAGCTTCGAGTTAGCGCCGAAGGCGGACCGACAAGAGGTCAGGACGGTCCTCGAATCGATCGCGTTCAGTGGATCATCGTTGCGGGGAGCGCCCGATGACGACGTGAGCCGCGATGAGCACGCACACATCGTCATCGGCCTCGGCGCGCCGTTGCTGCAGCTGCTGGCTGGGACCGACGATCTTGCGCCGCCGCTGCCCTCGCTTGTCGGAACCGGGGCCTTGATGCCATCAACGCCGCGAGCGCTATGGTGTTGGCTACGAGGCTCGGACCGCGGCCGGCTCTTCCATGCAGGACGCGAGTTTCAACGTCAGCTTGGGCAGCACTTTGTGCTCACGGACTCCGTCGACGCATTCAAGTATCGGGAGGGCCGCGACCTGACCGATTTTGTCGACGGCACGGAGAATCCAAGTCCCGGGCGCGCTCCCGCGGTGGCGTTGGTCGCAGATCAGGGACCCGGCCGCGACGGATCAAGCGTCGTCACCGTGCAGCGCTGGGTTCACGAGTTCTCCGCAATTGATGCGATGACGGTCGAGCACAAAGAGTCTTGTGTCGGCCGCAGCCTGGCCGATGATGTGGAGCTCGACGAAGCTCCAGTCTCTGCACATGTCAAACGAGCCGCCCAAGAGTCGTTTGATCCGGAGGCATTTCTCGTCCGGCGTTCGATGCCGTGGCGCGACCAAGAACACGCGGGCCTTTGTTTCATTGCATTTGCGGCGAGTATCGATCCATTCGTCGCCATCGCTCGACGCATGGTCGGATTGGAAGATGGAATTGTCGATGGGCTCTTCGAGATGAGTCGACCCGTCGACGGCGCGACCTACTGGTGTCCGCCGCTGCTCGACGATCGCCTTGATCTTCGCGCACTGGCAACTGCGTGAACGCACGCGCACGATGGCCCCGCGGTTCGATGTTGGCCACACCCTCGGGCGATCGTGAATGTGACGAGGCGCCGGCTAGTGGCTATTTGAACTCGGACTTGTCAGCACCGAGACCAGAAACTCGCGAAGACCGGCCTCGTAGCTCGAGCCGGTCGCGGTCGCGGTCTCGTTGTGATCGCCGCGGAGCGGAAGAAAGCGGGTTCCGGCCGGCGCGGCGTGGATCATCTCCTCTGCTTGCGAGATTGGGATCAGCGTGTCCTGGGCGCTATGCGCGATCAGGATCGGTGCACGGATGCTTGCGATCTTGTCGATGCTGTCAAAGCGTGGTCGAAGTAGCAATGAGATGGGCAGCCAGGGATAGTGCTCTGCCGCCACATCGGACAGACGCGTGAACGTGGACTCAAGAATCACGCCGGCACAGGGCACCTCGGATGCGAGCTGCACAGACACGCCACCTCCGAGTGAGCGGCCGTGAATCACGATCTTGTCGGACGTGATGTGTCGCTCTTGGGTCAGATAATCATAGGCGGTACGCGCGTCGATGTAGAGCCCAGCCTCGGAGGGAACGCCACTGCTGAGTCCGTAGCCGCGATAGTCGACCAGGAGGACGTTGACATTGAGACTCGAGAATCGCCGGGCAATGGGATGCGCGTCACCCAAGTTGCCACCGTTGCCGTGGAAGTAGATGACCGAGCCGATGGCTTGCGACGAGGGCACCCACCGAGCGTGAATGTGCTCGCCATCACGAGTGGCGAGCATCAGTTCCTCGTGAGCGAGTTCAAGCTCGCTGTCGAGGTGTCGCAGCTCCTTCGACGCCGGAAAGACCAGGCGCTCCTGCAAGACGAAGAAGGCGAAGACCACCAACACATAGGCGACCGCGAGCGTCGTGCCCAGACGGACCAGCCATCGGCCGATCCGACTGCGGCGGCGACCCGACAATTGCGAAGATACGCCGTCGCTCGCCGCATTAGGTGCCTCTGAGGCGATTCCGGCATGCTCGCCGTGTCGTGGGGCCCGCATCGGGGCGATGGTAGCCCAGCTTGTCACGGGGATGCGTGCGCGATGGCCCGTTGAAGCGGGGCAGTCGTAGATTCTCGCGAAGGCCGAGACGAGAGACATCCGCTGCGGCTAAGGCTCGGGTGCGATGAAGCATCCTCCCAATATTGCCACCGCGCAGACCGGTCCCCTCCTCCATCGACAGTTGGCTGTGGGCGACGTGGGCACCGGTCTGTTCGTGCTGCCAGCGTTGGTTTCGGTGCTGGCCCTCAGCGTTGTGGGAGCGTGCGGCAGCGAAGTCGGACGTACGGACGCGGGCAGCTTCGCCTCTGATGATGCCACGGGAGATGGGGATGGCGACGGCGACGGCGACGGCGACGGCGACGGAGATGGGGATGGGGATGGCGACGGTGACGGAGATGGGGACGGCGAATCGAGTGGTTGCAAGTACATCGATGTGCTCTTCATCGTCGACGTCTCAGCGTCGATGTCGGAAGAGAAGGCAACTCTCGCGGCCGACGTTCCGGCCTTTGTCTCGGTGCTCGACAACTACGTCGCCAACGCCGAAGCGATCAGCTACCGGGTTGGAACGACCAACTCGACGATTGTGTAAAACAACGCCGGACTTGCGAACTTTGGACTTGATGGCGAGCTCTAAAACGGTGCCGCCGGCTTCGGCACGCCCGACTGCGGACGCAATGGCACGCTCTGGGTCGATGGGCCGGCGTCAGGCATCGCGGACAAACTCAAGTGCCTCGGTGCGCAACCTAAGTCAGCCTGCACCAACTGCTCAGACCTGGGAAAGGAAAGGCCCCTCGACGCGCTCGGAATGTTCATCGACAAGACCGCATCGGGCCAGAAGAATGAAGACTTTTACCGTGGCGACGACTCCCTCTTTGTCGTCGTGATCCTCTCTGACGAATGCGACGATGTCAGCGAGAGTCTAGGCAGCCCTGCACAAGCGAATCTCAAACTACAGACCTTCATCGGTGGACCGGAGCGCCACGTCGTTGTGTCGATCGCGGGGCCGCAGGCGGGGAGCTGCAACTCTGCATTCGGGAGCGCTTCGGCGGCACCTCGTCTCCACCAGTTCACCGCTCTAGGACCCAATGGGGTGATAGGCAACATCTGCGAAGGCGACCTTTCGCCCTCGCTTGAGGACGCGTTGAACGCCATTCAGGCTGCCTGCAACACGCTTCCGGTACCGCAATAGGTGCCGTGAGAGGCGGTCGGTCGGCGTGCCAGTCGTCGACCGACCGCCTCCGCGGCGTGGTATGTTGACGGCATGAGCTTTGGTCGAGTGGTCAATACCCCCGTGGTTTGGATCGCAGCTGGCCCGCGGCCACGCTCTCTTGCACGTGATGGTTGCGGATGGGTCCTGGCGGCTCTTGTCCTCGCTGGTTGCAATGGTGCCGGGGGTGACGGTGATGCGAGCACCGCCGAGACGACCGACGACGACGGCGTCCCCGGTGAGATCCTCGACGCCCCGATCGAGGTGATTCGGTACGAGCAACAGCCGATGGTCGTCGACCTGCGTTTGACGCTCAGTCGCGATGCAACCGCTGAGCTCGTCCACCTGTCCGACAGCGGGGTGCGAGCGGAAGTGCTCAGCGGTGGTGAGCCACTCTCGCCGACGATTCGCGTACGGGGATTGCGACCAGACGCTTCCCACGCGCTCGAGCTAACGCTCACGGATGACACCAACATCCAAGAGGTCGTCGCCGTCGATTTTGTCACGCTCCCACCGCTCGAAGGATTCGTGCCGCAGTATCTGGTGGAAGGCGGCACAAACGCGGATCCGAGCTATCGGCTCTTCGACCAGGTTGCGCTCGATGGCTCGCGCTCATCGATCACGCTGGTCGATACCTTGGGCACGACCCGCTGGTATTGGACCCGTCCGGGCGCCGGCAACAACATCATCCAGTCGAGTGCAGGAATCCGTCTCCGCCCCGATGGTCGCGTGTCGTTCGTGTCTCTAAGGGATCTCTGGGTCCTCGACGAGCTAGGCGAGGCGACGCGCGTGGACTCGACCGACCTTTGGCCCGGCGGATTCCACCACGACGTTGTCGAGCTGCCATCGGGACATTTCGTGGCGCTGGGCTATGACTTCCGCGAAGTCCAGACCAACCAGGGCACCGAGCGCCTCGTGGGCGACGCACTCGTCGAGTTCGATCTGGAGGGGAATCTGTATTGGGAGTGGTCCACGTTCGATTATCTCGACGTCAATCGCCGCAGGGACGGATTTGATATCCTCGTCCACAGCCCGATCGATAATTTGGAGTACGCGGACTGGACGCACGCAAACGCGTTGGTCTACGACGAGACGAGGGATCACTTCGTGGTTTCTTTGCGCCATCAGGACTGGCTGCTCGGGGTCGATCACGCGAGCGGAAACCTCCTGTGGCGGGCCGGTGAAGAGGGCGACTTTGCGCTCAATGGCGACCGATGGTTTTACCACCAGCATGCTCCGGAATGGCAACCCGACGGGACCCTGATGCTCTACGACAACGGCAACGGGAATCCCAACCTAGCCAATCCGGACGAGGTCTCGCGCGTTCTCGTACTCGACGTTGACACCGAGCAGATGCAGATCACGGTCGTCGATCAGAGTCAGCCCCAGAGCTATTTGTCGGCGGCGGGCTCCGACGCAGACCTCATGCCGAGCGGACACGTGCTTCGCACCGATAGCTTGGTGGTGGGAAGTCCGAGCGCGCCATCCCAGATGACCGAATACGATCCGGCTCGGGGATGGGCGCAGCTCTGGAAGATTGTGTCGTCTCCCGGCAACTTCTGGTACCGCGGGGTTCCGACGGATCGCTTTGTCGGCGAACGTGCGGAGTAGCAACTTCGTCGACTGCTTGAGCTCAAGACAGGAGCATCGTCCGGGCTTCGCCGGGGCTGGCGATCTCGCGTCCGCACTCGCGAGCGACCTTGACCAAGTTCTCGATAAGGTCGCCGTTGCCGCGGCACCGATCGCCATTGGGCAAGAAGAACGTGTCCTCGACGCCGGTACGCAGATGCCCACCTAGCTCGGCGGCGCGGCGATGCAACGGCCATACGTCTTCCCGCCCGATCGCCGTGACCTGCCAAGGGCTGCTCTCCGGGGTGTACTTGCGCAGCAGCGTGAGAAGATCCGGATCTGCCGGCATGCCGGAATTTACGCCCATCACGTAGTTGATCTCTGGCTCTGGCGGCGCAATCCCAACCGCCGCGTACATCGGGATCGATCGCACGATACCGACATCGAAACACTCAAACTCTGGCTTGGTGTTGTTCGCCTTCATCGCCGCGAGGAACTTCTCGACCTTGGCGACAGGATTGTCGAAGAGCATGGGCGGCCAGGCCCAGGTGCCGTTGCTACGGGTCTTGAGATAGTTGAGGCTGCCGGCATTGCATGCGGCGATCTCGGGCTTGATTCGCTCGATACAGGCGACCGGGCCGCTGATATCCGAACCGACCACGCCGGTGCTCATGTTGATGATGACGCCCGGACAGGCCTGGCGGATCGCATCGATAATCCCCGCAGCGACCTCCGGATCCCAGGTGGGGAGATGCCCCATGCCTGGCTCCTGACGGCGAAAGTGCACGTGCATGATCGACGCGCCCGCATCGAATGCCTCACGTGCGGAGGCGGCCATCTCGGCCGCGGTGACGGGCACGGGATGCTGCTTGGGATCGGTGAGGACGCCGGTGAGGGCACAGGTGACGACGGCTTTGTTCATGATGACTCTTCGCGACGACAGTGGATACGCAGGATGTGCACCGAGACGATGCGCCTCGATTCACGCGGTTCAGGAAAGGGGCTCAGGCGGGGCCAGGTACTTCCGCCGGATCTGGCTCGATGACTGCGAGCAGATCGCCCGCGGCGACTTGCTTACCGGGGGCGGCGCGCAGCTCTTTGAGGAGACCCGCCACGTCGGCACAGAGCACGGTCTCCATCTTCATGGCTTCCAAGGCCAGCAGTGCTTGTCCTTTGGCGACGTGCTCACCGACCGCGACCTGGACTCGGGTGACGGTGCCGACGCCGGGCGCCCGAAGGTTCCCCGTGCCCGCCTGGCTCTCCGCGCGAGTCTTGGTCCGCGGAATGCGGACAACCGTTGTTTGGCCATGCCACGCGAGCCAGAGGGCGTCGCGCTCGTCGATCGCCCAGAGAGCGGTGGCGGCCGCACCATCGACGATCACGAGCCGCTCGTTGTCCTGCATGCCTGGCAAGTGGCGGACAACGACGCGATGCGTGCGATCCCCAAGCGTCATCGAGCAGCCGCCTGTGTCGGCCTGAACCGACACGAGGAGAGCTTCGCCATCGAGTTCGATCGCAATCCTTTGCGGTTCTGGATGGGCGTTACGAAAGTGCATCGCCACCGCCGCGGTGGCGTCGGTTCGGTGAAGTCCGCGCGCAGACGCAGCGCACGCAAGCCAAACGCCGATCGCGGCCGCCCGCGCGGCCGGATCCCGCGGGGGCGACTCTTTCAGCGCCTGCCCCTGGGCAGAGTCGAGGAGATGCGTCGTCATTTCGCCGCCGCGAAACTCCTCGGAGCGGAGGATGTTGAGGAGGTAGTCGACGTTGGTATGCAGGCCCAGCACGCAAGTGTGACGGAGAGCGCCGTCGAGCCGTTGTCGTGCGAGCTCACGGGATTCTCCCCACGCGATGACCTTGGCGATCATTGCATCGTAGTCGGCGCCGATGACCTGGCCCTCGTCCAGACCCGCGTCGATCCGAACGCCCTCGTCGCTGGGGAGTCGGAGTGCAATGACGCGACCGGTCTGCGGCGCAAAGCCGTTTGCGGGATCCTCGGCGTAGACCCGCGCCTCGATCGCGTGGCCGCGCGCTGTGATCTCCTCCTGTCGCAGGGTCAATGGCTCGCCTGCCGTGATGCGCAACTGCCATTTCACGAGGTCGATGTCGCAGATCAACTCCGTGACGGGATGCTCGACCTGGAGTCGGGTGTTCATCTCTAGGAAGTAAAATTCGCCGCCGTCGTCCATCATGAACTCGACCGTACCAGCGCCGACGTAGTTGACTGCTTGTGCGGCTCGGACTGCGGCAGCGCCAATCTTGGCGCGGAGCTCGGGCGAGAGTGCAGGTGAGGGTGCTTCTTCGATCACCTTCTGATGCCGACGCTGCGCGGAGCAATCGCGTTCGAGGAGGTGAATCGTGTTGCCATGGCGATCGGCGAGGACCTGCACCTCGATATGGCGGCCGCGCTCGACCCACCGCTCCAGCAAGAGGGCGTCAGAACCAAAGGCAGCCAGCGCCTCGGTCTTGGCGGAAACGATGGCCCCTTCGAGCTCCCCCGCAGCACTGACTCTGCGCATGCCTCGGCCCCCACCACCCGCGCTCGCCTTGACCAGCAGTGGATAGCCAATCGCGTCGGCCTGCGTGCGCAGCGTCTCTGGCGACTGATCCGCGCCATCATAGCCGGGTACGCATGGCACATTGGCCTTCCGCATCAACTGCTTGGAGCTGGCCTTGTCGCCCATCGCATTGATGGCATGAACGTCGGGTCCCACGAAGAGCAGACCTGCCTCAAGCACCGCGGCGCAAAACTCCGCCCGCTCACTTAGGAAGCCGTATCCTGGGTGAATCGCCTTTGCATCGGCACGCTTGGCGACTTCGAGGAGGGCCTGGACGTTGAGGTAGGAAGCGCGCGGAGCTGCAGCCCCGATGTGATAGGCCTCGTCCGCTAGCCGGACGTGGGGTGCGCCGAGATCCGCGTCGCTATAGACGGCGATTGTGCGGATGCCGAGCGCTCGCGCGGAGCGAATGATGCGGCAGGCAATCTCTCCGCGATTAGCGATCAGGAGCGAGTCAAAGCGTTGCGTGGACATGGCGGTCTATCGATTCGGAGGCCGGCACTCAGCGGGCGGCGGGTCGTGAATTCATGCGAGTGGTACGGATCTCACCGAGCTGCGTGGTCCAGGCCGAGGAGCTGGCCATCATCGCAATCTCGGGCCCGAGATCAGGTCGGGACCCAGGGTGCGGGCTTTTTCGAGATGAAGGCGGTCATGCCCGCCATTGCCTCGGCACCGCGAGCCAACGCCGCGAAGCGGTCGGCGGCATGGTCAAGAACCTCCGCACGGCGGGCTGTGTTGTCGGCCTGGCCGACCGCCGGGGCGCAGCTCGCCAAGAGGGCCTTTGTCTCTCGGGTCGCCGTCGGGGCCCCGCGCAGGATATCGCGCACGCACTCACGCAGGGCCTGCTCAGCATCCTCCGCGCCGACCTGGAACTGTGCGATGCCGATTCGGCACGCCTGCTGGGCATCGACGTTCTGACCCGTGAGCGCAAGTCGTCGCGCTTGCACGACGCCGACGCGCTCCACAACAAAGGGGGCAATCTGTGCGGGCGTGATGCCGAGACCAACCTCGGGGAGTCGGAGCGTACAACCCTCCACCGCGATCGTGAGATCTGCGGTGCACGCGAGACCAAAGCCACCGCCGAGCGCCATTCCTTCAACCAATGCGATCGTGACCTGCGGCAGCGCGGCGACGCGCTCAAGCATGATGCCAAAGCGGCGGTTGGCGAGAGCGAGAGGGTCTCGAGTCCCCTCCGCCTGCTTTGCGGCACTTGCCGCAGCCATGTCCTTGATGTCGCCGCCCGCACAGAAGTTGCCTTCGGCGCCTCGAAACACGCAGACGCGAATCTCAAGGTCATTGGCAAGTGACTCCAGGACCCCGGCGAGCTCTTCGACCATCTTGAAGCTCATGGAGTTGCGGCTGGCCGGGCGCGAGAGCGTCACGTGCAGCACCGGACCTTCGTGGCGCAGCTGCAGCGTCTCTAGCTTCATCGCGTCCCACGCAGACGGAAGCGTCGGGTCAGTTGGCGTCGACATCCTGATCAGTCCTTCTTGCGTCGCGGCAGGGTGCCGTCGAGCTTGCAGATGATGCCGAGCATGATCTCGTCGGCTCCACCACCAATTGAGGCGAGACGCGCGTCTCGGTACATCCGCGAGATTCGGGTCTCCCACATAAAACCCATCCCGCCCCAGAACTGAAGGCAGGAGTCCGCCACTTCGCGGCCGAGTCGGCCGCCCTTGAGCTTGGCCATCGAGGCGAGGCGCGTGACGTCCTTGCCTGAGACGTAGAGCTCCGTTGCGCGGTAGACAAGCGCACGCAGCGATTCGATCTCGGTCGAGAGTTCCGCGAGACGGAAGTGGACATACTGATTGTCCAGGATCGACTGACCGAATGCCTTGCGCGTTCGCGTGTACTCGATCGTGTCCGTCACGGCGGTCTCGAGGAACTTGATCATGTTGGCCGCACCCCACAGTCGCTCCTCCTGGAACTGGAGCATCTGCAGCATGAAGCCCGCGCCTTCGCTGCCGATGACGTAGCGCTTGGGCACACGCACCTCG
>CAZVEM010000099.1:0-17124 GCA_964626165.1 uncultured Nannocystaceae bacterium | reverse complement strand
TGCCGACGGTGCTCATCACCGGCACCAACGGCAAGAGCACCGTGACCGCCATGGTCGGCCACCTTCTGGAGGCCGGCGGCCTTCGGCCTTTCGTCGGAGGCAACCTCGGCGTTCCCCTGTGTGAGGCGCTGCTCGAGTTGAGCGGCCAAGCCCCTTCGCAACGTCCCGCGGCGCTCGTACTTGAGTGCTCCAGCTTCCAACTGGAAACCATGCACGATGTCCCCTGTGACGTCGCGATGGTCCTCAACATCACGCCCGATCACCTCGATCGCTACCCGAGTATGGATGAGTATGCTGCCGCCAAGGCGCAGATCCTCGAGGGCCTGATTGCGGGTGGTACCGCGCTCTTCTCCGCGACGGACGCTTGGACGCCGCGACTCCGATCCGCCGTTCCCGATCACGGCCGCACGCTGGAGATCGGCGCGAGTGATGCGCCCAAGCTCGCGGACTCCGACGGCGCGCTTGAGCTGGCATCCGATGAACGCATCGAGCGCGAAGTGCTCCCGCTTGCCGGGAGCCACAACGCCGTCAACGCACTCTTCGCATTGACGGCTGCGCGGACGCTGGGCGTGTCATTGGCCACATGCCGTGAGGCGCTCGCGACGTTTCGCGGGCTGCCGCATCGCATGGAGGCGGTCGCGACGATTCGCGAAGTCGCCTACTTCGATGACTCCAAGGCCACCAATGTCACCAGCAGCCTCGCAGGCCTGCGCGGCTTTCCCCGTCCATACGTCTTGATCGCTGGCGGGCGGGCAAAGGGCGATTCGCTCGACGACCTTGGTCTTGAGCTGCGGCAGCACGCGAGAGCATTGGTCGCGATCGGCGAAGCGGCCCATGACTTTCTGGCGCTCACGCAGGGAGAGATCCCGTCGCGCCACGCGGCCTCGATGCCCGAGGCGGTCGAGATCGCTGCACAGCTCGCCCAGCCTGGGGACGCCGTCATCCTCAGCCCCGCATGTGCGAGCTACGATATGTTCCGCAACTACGCGCACCGCGGCGAGGTGTTCTGCGCCGCCGTGCACGGACTACGTGAAGTTGCTGAGCCGGCGCGTTGAAGCGACCACGACCACGTCTGCTCAAGCAGCCTGCTAGGGCGCGTCAGTGGGCTCGACCGGCGGTTTGGGCTTCTTGGGCGCCTTGGGTGCCGGCGGCTCTTGCGATCCGGCGTCCTCCACCGGCGTCGGCGCTGCCTGCTCGGGATCTTCGTAGCCCTTCTCATCCAAGGGAGGGGGCGCGTCCGGGAAAGGCTCGGGCGGCGGCTCGATCGGCATCTCTCCGCCACCAGCCGGCCCGCCAAAGTCGGCCTCGACTTCAGGCGGAGGTCCAGCGACCTGGTCGCAGGCCTGCAGCGCCGCGACGGTCTCCGCCTGCATGAAGCAGTCTGCGGTGAGAAGGTAACGCTCGCGATTCTCTTCGAGTTCGCGCCGGCCCTGCTCGGCGCACTCAACTTTGCCCTGCTCGAACGCCTCTTGAAGCTGGTCTTTCTGATCTTCGGGCAGCTGGGCCGACAGTTCAGCCATCACGACCGTCAGCACATGCTCGCAGACCGCCGCGGGATCGGGCTCGGCACACGCAGCCACGCCTGCCGCATCCGTCGCCGCCAGCACGCAGCCAATCGACCGAGCGCGCTGCCGCTTGTTCTTCTCGAACGTGCTGTCGAGCTCAGTCATGCAGCCTTCGACGGCCGCATCCAGAATCTCCTGCGCGGCGGCACGTGCCTCCTCGTCGAGCGAGTCCGCAAGGTCTGCCTCGATCATCCCGGCACAGATTTGCTCTTGAGGAGTCCGCTCATCGACCACAACGCCGGGTCCACCTGAACCCGGCGGGGGCACGCAGGCGATACCGGCGAGCAGGAACGGCAAGATGAGGACGAATGATGGGACCTTGCGCGAATGCATGGCGTTGGGGCCGGACACTACCATTTCAAGGCTCCATGTCAGGTCCGAGTCGGGCGGGCGCACGACCGGCCGCGTTGGCGAGCCAAGCGCGCAAACGGAAACACCGGACAACCCGAGAGGGCTGTCCGGTGTTTCGTTGGCTCGGTGTGCACCGAGCCGGTTCTCAGAGAGAGTGCGAAGCAGTTCCGCTTAGTCGCGGCACTTCACGGCGGTCTCGAGGTCGGTGGCCTTGAGGATGCACTCGGCAGCCTTGTCGTACTTGGCCTTGTCCTTCTTCATGGCCTCGCCGGCTTCCTTAACGCACTCCTCCATCGCCTTCTTCATCTCTTCGCCGTCGTTAAGCTTCTTCTCCATCTCCTTCTTGGCTTCCTCCGGCATGTCCTTGAGCATCTTCTCCATCTCCTTCTTGCCGAGGTCCATCATGTGCTTGCACACGGCTTCAGGAGAGGTTCCGCCACAAGCGGCGAGGAAAGCGGTGACTGCGAATGCGGCAGCGAGGGTTGCGAGCTTCTTCATGGTGTGTTCCTGTGGGTTGTGTCCGTTGAGCTGTTGTCAGCGGCCATCCCACGGCCGCGGCGGTGCGCAGCATACACGGAGCCGGAGCGAAAACGCTATAGCCCGCGCAAGTCCTTGCGCGACGGCGCCCAAGCCTCGTCCTGCTGGTAGTGGCCGATGACTGGCGCGCGCTTCCGCTTGCGCGGTCCGTGCAAGGTGACCATCGACGCACGGCCGGGCCGGCGTGTTTTGCGTTACTTCGCGGTGCTCGACTGACCTGAGGGGCCTACGGGGCCCCGATTCCGTCGCTGGGCCCGGTGGATGGATGATTCATGGCTGCTGACGCTCGATCTCGCCTTCGCAGCGCATCCGTCCAGGGGCTGCTCAGGGTCCCGGAGCGACCTGGATGGCTCTAGACGAATTCGCAGTTCTGCTTGCAGGCGCCGCCGCACTACGGGCCGCGGATTTGCGCGGCGCCGGCCTCCCGCAGCCTGGCGCGCCTGCAGCCAGTTGGAGCCAATGAACACCCATCAGGGACTGAGGTGAGAATTCACGTGTCGTCTTGGCCGACCCGCGCGGCGGGGCGGGAGGGGAACAACCCTCGCAACTCCATCGAGTCGTCCCCGATTTGTCACCCGGATGCCGAAGAGATCGCTCGGCGCCGTACCGCCCCGTCTTATCCTTCTCGCCATGAAGCGCCAACGCATTGCCAAGGTGAGGGCCCAAGTCGAGGCGGCCCTGTCACGACGCACCGCGATCAAGGGAATTGGCGTCGCCGCGATGGCCGGCGTGGTCCCCGGCTGCGGCGACGATGCGACGGGCTCGGACGCGGGCGGCACCGACACGGGTGACGGCGACGGCGACGGCGACGGCGACGGCGATGGCGATGGCGATGGCGATGGCGACGGTGACGGCGACGGCGATGGTGACGGCGATGGTGACGGCGATGGTGATGGCGACGGTGATGGCGACGGCGACGGCGACGGCGACGGTGATGGCGACGGTGACGGCGAAGGCTCGTGTGAGGGCGACACCCAGCTCACTCCCGAAGAGCTGATGGCCGGTGTCGAGCACATCATCGTTTTGGTGATGGAGAACCGATCGTTTGACCACTACTTCGGTTCGCTCTCGCTGGTCGAAGGCAAGATGGATGTCGACGGCCTCACGGGACAAGAATCCAATGACGATGCCCAGGGCAACCCCGTTCCGGTCTTCGCCATGTCGAATCTAACCCCCGAGGACCCTCCGCACGGCTGGGACTCGGTGCACACCCAGTACAACGACGGCGCCAACGACGGCTACGTCACCGAGCACGAGAAGGGTAGCCCGGGCTCAAAAGAGGAGGTCATGGGCTACCACGTGCGTGAGCAGCTTCCCGTCCTCTATCAGCTCGCGGACAACTACACGATCTTCGACAAGTGGTTCTGTGGCGTGCTCGGGCCGACGTGGCCCAACCGCTACTACGTGCACTGCGGAACCTCGGACGGCGCGAAATCCAACACTCCGCCGCTGCTGGGCCCGCCCAACATCATCGACACCGCGGACGACGCGGGTATCTCGGCCCGCAACTATTATGACGGCGCTGCCGCCTGGCGCTGGGGCGCATTCCCGGGCTTTGGCTTTACCAATACGTCGGGCATCGACGAGTTCTTCGACAAGCTCGAAAGCGGCGGCCTGGAGAAGGTCGTGATCCTCGATCCGGACTTCCTCGCCAACGATGATCACCCCGCGCACGACATCACGCTCGGTCAGGTCCTCATCGGAACGATCTACAGCGCGATCGCTCAGTCGCAGTACTGGAACAAGTGCTTGCTGCTGATCACCTATGATGAGCACGGCGGATTTTACGATCACGCCCAGGTTCCCGACGTGCCCGACACCGATCCGGACTTCACCAAGGCCGGTATCCGCGTGCCCGCAGTCGCCGTCGGCCCCTTTGTCCGCAAGGGCTGTACCAACCACACCGTGATGGAGCATTCCTCGATCCCTGGATCGATCTCGCGCAAGTTTGGCCTCACCCAACTCACACCCCGCACCTCCGCCTCCGGCGATCTCTCGGTGTGTATCGATCCCGCCTATCTCGACAACCCACAGCCGCCCGTGCAGCTCGCCAAGATCGACGTCCCGCTCGCCAAGGTGCTGCAGCGCGTCGGCACGACCAACAGTCAGACCGAGCTGTGGAAGACGATCCGAGGTAGCGAGCAGATCACGCCCGAGGACACGGCGGCCGCACGCGCGGGCACACTCCGCATGCTCAAGCGCGCCGAGAAGCTCGGGCTGGTACGGCTGCTGCCGTAGTGCACCTCGATGGGTCGGTCCGCCTCCCTCCCCGACTGCCTGGACTGCGGGGCGTGCTGCGTCAACGCGGCCGCGAATGTGGCGGCCAAGAGCGTCGAGTACATCGAGATCGATGCCAACTCGACGCTGCTTCGCTCGCGTCGGCACGCGGGTCGCCTCGTTTATCGTGCAGCCAACGGGCGGAGCTATCTGCGGCTCGTGGACGGGGGTCGATGCGCCGCGCTGCGGGGCGCGATTGGGATCGAAGTCAGCTGCTCGGTCTATGAGCTGCGCCCGTCGCCTTGCAAGCGCGTCATGCCTGGGGACAAGGAGTGCTTGCGGGCACGGCAGGAGCAGGGCCTGGTAGACCCCTCGCCGGTCCGAAGCTCGGGCGTCCGACGTGAGCGCCCCCGGGACAGCTGATGCAGGCGGATCGGCGCGTTCACCACCACATGTACGGCCCCGGACCGCATTCGGAGTGAATTCGGGGCCGTTGACCCACCAAGAGACCGTCCCGCCGGGACTTCGCGCTCGGGATTCTCGCTTTTCTTTGTCCCACGCGGCCACCTTTGCATGCTCGGGCCGTGACCCCCTCGGACGAGATTCACGCGCCGGGTCCTGACAGCTGCGCAGGCACGCGGAGCGTCGAGGCGAGCGCGTCCCTAAGTGCCGAGCTCTCCGCGCGAGAGGCCGGCACGTCCGCGAGCGACTTCGATGCGTCGACCGCTGGCGGCTCACGCCACCAATTCGCCAGCGTCGGCGACACCGCGATGGACCCGTGGCTCTTGCTCGCCGCCCTCGCGCTGTCGTGTCTTGGCTTGGTGATGGTCTTTAGCTCAAGCGCCTGGCTCAGCCAGCAAACCATGCATCGCTGGGATGGCTTCCTGCTGCGGCAAGCGACCTTCTTCTTTGCAGGTATCGGCGTGATGCTGGCGATTAGTCGCATTGACTATCGCGTGCTGCGTCGATTCGCGCCGCAGGTGATGCTCATCTCGCTGGTGCTGCTCGTCGGTGTGCTGTTTCTCGGCCGCGACGTCAACGGTGCTCGCCGGTGGATCGAGTACGGACCTCTGCGCCTTCAGCCCTCCGAGATCGCCAAGATCGCGCTCGCCATCTTCACCGCGGCAACCCTCGCGCGGCAAGGCGAGCGAGTACGCCGCTTCACCACCGGCTTCCTGCCCGTGATGGCTGCTGCGAGCCTGACGATGATCTTGGTCAAGCTTGAAAACGACCTCGGCACCACGATCCTTCTCGGGACCTTGACGCTGATGATGCTCTTCGTCGCCGGTACGCGATCGACCTACGTGCTCGCCGCGTTGATGCTTGCGGCGCCGCTGGCGTGGTCGCAGGTCGTCGGCGTCGGCTTTCGTAGCCAACGTCTGGCGGAGTTCCAGCAGGGTGGTGGCTATCAGGTGCGGCAGGGACTCATCGCGATCGGCTCGGGAGGTCCGTTTGGCGTGGGTCTGGGTGCAGGCCGACAGAAGCTTGGCCATCTGCCCGAGAACCACACCGACTTTATTCTCGCGGCAGTCGGTGAGGAGCTGGGCTTTGCCGGGATCGCGGTGGTGATCTTGCTCTTCTCCCTGCTGGTATGGCGCGGACTGGTGGCAGCCGTACGCGCCCCCGATCGCTTTGGCACCTATCTCGCCCTTGGCATCAGCGTGCTGTTTGGACTTCAGGCCCTCATCAACATGGCGGTTGTCTTCAACGTCATCCCCGCCAAGGGCATCACGCTGCCGTTTATGAGCTACGGCGGATCCTCGCTGCTGATCTCGATGGCCTCTGTTGGCGTGCTCCTAAGCATCTCGCGGCGCCCCGCGGCCTGGCGGATGAGCGACCAACGCGGACGTTCCCCCAAGCGCGAACATCCACGCGAGCAAGTCACGGCCGTCGGCACGCGGCCCAATCGCCGCAAGCTCGTCGAGGCCGCGTAGCCTGAGGTTCTGGCCCCGTCGCGTCGAGCCCTGGCGCCGCCGGGTGTGTCCTACACCGCGGCCGGCAGGGCGGCGCGCATCTCTGCAGCGGTCGAGAAGCGCTTCGCGGGATCCTTCTCAAGCGCGCGGAGGATAAATGCATCCCACTCGGGGGAAAGGTCGGGACGCAGGCTCTTGGGCGAGGGCGGCGCTTCAAGCATCTGTGCGAGGCTGACGGCGATCGGATTGTCGCCCAGGAAGGGAGGCCGTCCGGTGACCATGTGGAAGCAGCAGGCACCCATCGCGTACAGATCGATCCGGGAGTCGGCTGCACCTCCGCCGCGGATCTGCTCGGGCGCCATGTACTCCGGCGTGCCCAGCAGCATGCCCGTGGCCGTCATGCCCTGCAGGCTCGGGAGCCTCGCGATGCCAAAGTCGATGATCTTGACCTGACCACTCGCGTCGAGCAGCAGGTTGGCGGGCTTGAGATCGCGATGCAGCACCGCCTGTGCGTGCGCGGCCTCGATGCCGGCAAGCGCTTGACTGAGGATGTCTCGCACCCGGTCAAGTGGCAGCCGCCCGTGTCGTGCAATCAGATCGCGGACCGACTGACCCGAGACGTATTCCATGGACAAGAAGAGCACGCCCTGATCTTCGCCAAGGTCGTGCAGGCGCACGACGTTGGTATGGGAGATGCGTCGCGCGGCGCTGGCTTCGCGGCGCATGCGATCACTGGCCTGCGGATCCAGCAACATCAGCCCTGCGATCACCTTGAGCGCGACCTCCTCGCCGAGCTGACGATCGCGAGCGAGGTACACCGCACCCATGCCGCCCTGTCCGATCACGCGAACGATCTCAAAGCGACCCGCGAGACTTTGCCCCGCGACGAGCTCACCTCGCGCGAGGGCGTGCGTCGGTGCATCAACTGCCACCGATCCCGGGCCTGCGCTCTGCGCCGGCGCGGCAGTCAACGCGAGCTGCTGCGATGCAAGCCGATCGAGCTTCGCGTTGAGCTCGAAGTCGACGCTGCAGACAATCGATTCGAGGTGGCGCAGGCGCTGCTCGACCTCGACGGGAACCGCGGCGCTCGCTGCGGGTGCGGCCGGGAGCGCCCGGATCGCGTGCTCTCGCTCGATCTCAAGCTCCTTCATGCGACGGCGATGCGCCTGGCCGAGATAGACCCAGAGCGAGATCGCGCCGAAGACAATGAATGGGACGAGGACTTCACCCACGGCGGCGTTCCAGTCGCGGAGGGTAGCGGCACGGCAGGTACCGACGCAAACCGCCCACGCGGGTGCGCCGGGGGGGGCGGGGCCCGGGCCCCCGCGCCGGGGCGCCCCGCGGCCGGCCCCGGTGCCCGCGTCCCCGGCAAGGCCGTGCCGGCAGACGCTCAACCGCGATGCTGTGCCCCACTTGCGGGGCGATGCCCGGGAATCGTCGAATCACGCGCGGGCACACTGACCCTGGGCGCGACCTTGCGGTTTCACGCGCTGGCCGATGCGGCATCGCTGAGGCACGCTGCCGCCGTGCAGCTCACGTCCCTCCTCGGCAACCGACAGCGTCTGGATGGTGGCGCGATGTTTGGAAATGTCCCACGTGCGATGTGGTCGCGGTGGGCCGCTCCTGACGAGAGCAATCGCATCGACCTCGCGTGTCGCGTGCTGCTGATCCGGGAGGACAGCGGCCGGCTCGTCCTACTAGAGACGGGCATCGGAGCGTTTTTTGATCCCAAGATGCGCGAGCGTTTTGGCGTCGTCGAGCCCGAGCACGTGCTGCTCGGTGAACTCGCCCGACACGGCGTGGCGCCTTCGGACATCGACGCCGTCGTGCTCTCGCATCTCCATTTTGATCATGCCGGGGGATTGCTGACCGCGTATGAGGAGGGACAGTCCCCGGCGCTGGCATTCTCAAAAGCGCGGTTCTTTGTCGGCGCCGACGCCTGGGCGAGGGCCAAGGCACCGCATTCCCGTGATCGCGCCTCCTTCATCGCAGCGCTGCCGGGCCTCCTTGAAGACAGTGGCCGCTTGACCATCATCCATGGCGACCGCGACGCCTGGCTGGGTGACGACTATCGATTCACCTACAGCGATGGCCATACGCCCGGACTCCTGCTCACGACCGTGCAAAGCCCGAAGGGTCCGGTCACTTTCATGGGCGATCTCGTCCCGGGATGCGCGTGGGTGCACCTCCCGATCACGATGGGATACGACCGCTATCCCGAGCTGATCATCGATGAGAAGGCTGCCGTCCTCGGCGAGATCGCGCGAACCCAGGGATGGGCCTTCTACACCCACGATCCCGAGTTCGCGGCGAGCAAGATCGAGCAGCAGGGCGGGAAGTTCGTGCCCACCCAGCAGCTCGAATCGCTGGCGTGGTCATCCACTGCGGCCTAAGGCCCAGGCCTGGTCGGAGCCGCACGGGACGCCCATGCGGTGCGCTTTTGGTCGGGATTCGCCCAGCGGTCGCGATGCCCACCCCTGCGAGCCGCGCTCGGTGCTCATTCGTAGATGGTGAGCGTCTGGCTTGAGAGATCGAGCACGACCAGATCGCCGAAGTCCTGCTTCTCGCCGGCGAAATAATCGATCGCGACCTTCTCAGGCTGCGCAGGATCAAAGCTCTGGGTGAGAATCTCGCAGGGCTGATCGGGCGTCTTTGACAGGTATGTCGTGCGCACCGTGCCATCATCAAGCATGAGGGCGACTGCCGTATCCGTCCCGGGCCCAAACGCGCCAACCCTCGCTGCGAGCACGTTCCCGGGGAGCGCGATGAAGTCATTGTCGACCCAATTCGTGTCTTGACGGAGGAGGACCTGCGCCGCGACGCCATTGCGCTGCGCCGCGAGCGTGAGCACCGGTGCGCCACGAAAGAGCCCATCCCATGCTGCGACGGAGTGCGGCTGAAGTTCACTCCACGCTTCGAGCGAGAAGCCCGGCGTCCCCCACAAGGTGTCTTCGTACGTGAAGATCTGCCCCTGCCCGAGCTCGAAGATGACCTCGCTTGAGCCATGTCTCGAGACGCACACCGCTTCGCTGATCTCTGAGACCTCCGACGCGGTGCCGTCGCTACTCACGAAGCGAAGCATTTTTGTCGCGCCCACGATGGCCGTGTCATAGGCACCGCTCGTGGCACCTCCAGCAGCGATCAGGAGCGGAGCGTCCGTGCCGAGCCAGACCTCGCCTTGGCTGAGCGCACCGTCCCAGCGCAAAAAGTACAGCTCGACGGGCGACGACATCGAGTCCGGGGTCCCCCAGACTCTGATCTCTTCGATGCCGTCGTTGTCCGAGTCGGCGTGCTCAAGCCGCAGAATTGTCGCGGCACCACAGGCGCCCTCAGGCCATACGCAGTTGCCGTCGACGTCGTAGAGTCCCTTCCCGTCGGACCAGAACACGGCGCCGTTCGACGATGCCGTGGGCGCGAGGGCGATCACGGATGCCTTCGCATCAAGACCCATGGCCGGTAGCCCATACTGAAGTTTGAGCTGCGACGGGCCGTATGGGCAGGCGATCGGCAGCGGAATCGGTGCGCACGCAAAACCATCGCAATAGGTTCCCGTGTCGCAGTCGGAGTCGTCCCAGCAATCGGGCTCCCCGGTGCACCGGAGTTGTTCACCGGAAGCACCCACCATGCCGCAGCAACCGTCGTCGGCGCACGGGTCTTCGCACTGACAGGTGCCGTCGACGCAGGTGCCACCCCAGCCGAAGCAGACATCGTTGCAATCGTCCTCGCAGGGGAACTCACCCGAGGAGGTTGTGCCGTCGGTGTCCGCAACATCGCCCTCATCCAGGCCGCGACTGGCGCAACCACTTGGAGCCGTCGCGAGGGTTGGCACGAGGCCAGCGCCCAAGAACACCGCGTATCGAGCTTTGGAACGCCAATCTCTGTGCACTCGGTGGCCCCTCCCTGGGGTGCCGCAGCCTAAGGAATCTTCGCAAGGGTAGGGGTGCACCCTGTCAATGTGCCACGGCGAGACGAATCGATCGCGCGAATTTGAAGGAGGGTTCCTCGCGCTGGGCTCCAAGGCGTCTGAGCGGGAGCAGGACGGCCTCGCGCGTCCGTGACTTCATCTCGATCCGCGGGCAGACTGCGCCCGCGCGATGAATTCATCGAGAGGCCTCGCCGGGATCGCGGCCCTCAGCGGCACCTACTGCGCGCTGGCGGTCTTGGTTCCCGTCACGCTCGTGCTGCTGTCTGCGAGCTCGGCCGAGGAAGGCACGCTCGGCATCCCCTTGCTGATGCAAGTCACGCTCCGTCTCTTGCTCGTCGGCACCCTGACCGGGCTACTTGCCACGGCCGCGGGCTGGTGGATCGCGCGAAGTGTCCCCCCTGCGCTCGTGATCGCGGCGGCGTTGGTGAGCCCGATGTCGCGCTCGCTCGGCTGGCTGGCGCTTGGCATCCGGCCAGGCCTTGTTGCGTTCGCGCTGGCGCAATTCAGCGTGCTGACGCCGATGGCGGCCGTGATCATCATGATGCGCGCGCACACGCTGCCCGCCCAACCCTTGCAGGCTGCGCGGGAACTCGGCGCTTCCCGCCTGCAGCGTTGCTGGAGGATCTCCTGGCCACACCTCCGGCCGGCGCTGCTCTTGGCCTTTGCCTGGTGCGTGCTGCAGGTCGTGGGCGATGTGGTCGTGGCGGATCTGGCTGGCGGCGGAAAGATCTACGGTCCTGCCGTCATCGCGCGCGATGCCCTGATCCGCGACGCCGCACCCATGCGTGCGCGCGTCGTGATTGTTGCCATGCTCGTTGTCGCACTGCTCCTCGCCAGCGCGGTGCGCCGCGAGCTCGACGTGTTTGACACACGCCTCGATGATCGGCACGAGCAGGCCCCCGTGGATCGTGATGTCGCGGTGCTCGGATGGGCTGCGTTCCTCATCACGCTGGTCCCCCTGCTCGCGCTGTTGCCCGCCGCGGTCGGGCTGATGCCGACCACGTCGTCCACCGCGTTGGCGCGGCTCTTGCCGGTGACCCTGATCCTCGCGATCGGATTGGGGCTATGCGTCGCGTTGCTCGGTTCGCTGGTCGCCGGTGCACAGACCGAGCAGCGCTTTCAAAGCGACGCTCATACCCGCACAAACATGTCGAACTGGCTCTTGGTCCCGCTGGTCGTACCGAGCTCGGTCCTTGGCTCTGCGTGGCTCAGCGCCGCGCCAAGCCTGTCACTGCGACCTGGATTCTTGTTGACAGCGCTCGCGCTGTCGGCCCCACTTGTTTCCCTCTCGACCCTCGCAGCGCGTCTCTCGCTACGCCGGATCAGCCGAATGGAGTGGGATGCCGCGCGCGATCTGGGAGCGGGACTCGTCGCGCGCGCCCGCTATCTCGCAGGTCCAATCGTGGTACCGATGCTCGTGATCCTCGCGGCGCTCGGCTTTGCGTGGGTCCTCGCTCAGGATGCAATTCCGGCCTACACGGGCGGCCCGGGCGGCACCACGGTCGCGATGGGACTCGCCAATACGGCCAAGCGGGGCGACGTTGCCACGCTCCACCGCTGGCTCATTGTGCTGTCCACCGCTCCGTCGCTGGTTTTGCTATTGGCGCTCGCGCGAGGCCGCAGCGGCGCATTTCACTCCGCTTGGGCGGCGGACAACAGCAGCACCCCGCGAGGTGCGACATGAGCGGGATCGATATCTCGATGCACGACGTCGCCAAGCGATACGGCGCGCGCACCGTGCTCTCGCTTGAGCAGCTTGAGATGCAGGCCGGACGCTACACCTGCATCATGGGCCCTTCCGGTGGCGGGAAGTCGACCCTGCTGCGCATCATTGGCGGGCACGAGCGTCCCGATCGCGGTCGCGTGTTGTTGGGCGGACAAGACGTCTCGCATCTTCCTCCCGAGACCCGCCAAGTACAGACGGTCTTCCAAGGCAGCGCGCTCTTTCCTGCGCTCAGTGTGCGCGACAACGTCTCGTTCGCCGGCCTGGTCCGCAACGAGGCCGTCGCCACCCGTCGTCATCGAGCCGATGAACTGCTCGTGCGTCTTGGACTCGATCCGCAACGCTACGGCGACCGCAACGTCGGCCTGCTCTCAGGCGGTGAACGCCAACGCGTCGCGCTCGCTCGATGCCTCTACGCACCGCCTCGTGTCCTCTTGCTCGACGAGCCGCTCAGCGCGCTCGATCGCCAGGTCCGCATCGAGCTGCGCTCTGTCCTACGCCAGCTTCAACGCGATCTCGACCTCACCTTTGTCCACGTGACCCACGATGCCGACGAAGCACTTGGCCTCGCCGATGACCTCGTTGTCCTCATCGAGGGCCGCTGTGTCGCGCAAGGAGAGCCGCCACGGCTCTATGCAGCTCCCCCCTCGGAAGCAGTCGCCCGTCTGATGGGCGAGCTCAGTCCGCTTCCCGACGGATCCTTCGCGCGGCCGGAATGCCTCAAACTCCGCGGCGACACCAAGGGCGCCTTTCCAGTCCGCGAACGCGCACGCCGACAGGCAGGACCGTGGATCGAACTTGAACTCGTCTGGGACGGCGGCGTTACCTGGGCCCGCACACGCGAGGCACCCGACCGCGTCGAGAGCCTAGACGTCGCCGCGCTGGATGTGCTCAGGTTCGCGAGATGATGGAGCCCGGCCGAAGGACCTTTCTCGCCGCCGTCGCGGCGCTTGCAAGCCCGGCAGTGCTTGGCTGTCGGTCGGCGCGCCGCCTCAACTTTGTGTCATGGGGCAACTACATCGCGCCGCAGGTCGTGGCTGGCTTCGAGTCGAACTTCGGCGCAGCCGTCACAGAGGACGTCTTCCTCGCTGAGGCCGAGCTGGTGGGGAAGCTCGAGGCACAATCGGCCTACGACGTCGCGATCTCGATCGACTACTTGATGTCGACGCTCCAGCGCGAGCAGCTTGTCAAAGCAATTGAGCTGCCCCTTGCGGGCGCCGAGAACCTTGCACCGGAGTTTCCGATCTGGCACGCCCGCGAGGATCGGGGGGGCGCTGCCTACGGTGTGCCCTACCTCTGGGGAACGACGGGTATCGGCTACGATCGCGATCAAGTCGGTGACATCGATTCGTGGTCCGCGCTCTTTGATCCGCGCTGGGCGGGCAAGACCAGCGTTCTGGACAGCAAGGGCGACGTCATGGATCAGGCGCTTCTCGCTGCTGGCATGGACATCAACTCGACCGACAAGCCGCGCCTCCGGTCCGAGATCCTTCCGATGCTCAAACGCCAGAAGGAATTGCTGCGTGCCTACGATCCTGACCCCGCGCGCGCGTTGGTCGGTGGCGAAACTTGGATCGCGCAGATCGACAGCGGCGATCTGCTCCGCGCGCAGCGGGCCAAGCCCTCCCTTCGCTATGTGATTCCCAAAGAAGGTGCGGCGCTGTGGGCCGACTACGTCGTGTTGCCGGCGGCAGGGGCGACTGCGGACCTCGCACGGTCCTTTCTCGAGTACCTCCTCCGACCCGACATCGCGGCCCTCAACGCGAATGAGCTGTGCTTTGCGACGCCCAACGCGACCGCCCTTGCGCAAGGCCTCATCACACAGAGCGACGATCCCCACATCTACCCCGGCGAAGAGGTCCGCAAGCGACTCTTCACCAGCGAGAATTGGGCGGGCAACACCGGGCGCGTCGTGGACGAGATCTGGCTCGAGCTGCGGGCGAGCTAGCGGCTTCGATTCGCCGCCGTCTGACTGGCTCTGTGCGTGCCGCTTCCGGGTGGATGATCGCGCGCTAATATTGCAGACATGTACCGCGTCGCGAATGAGACCGGGCGACTCGTCGAAATCGCCATCTGGTCGCCCGTATCGATCGACGAAACCACGCAGTGGCAGCGAGATCACGACGCCGTCATTGCGAGTGTCGCCGGACCCTATGTTTGCTTCGTCGACCTCCGAGGCGCACGCGTGTTCCCACCGGAGGTCGTGAACGCGTACGTCGCCGTCATGCGTGACGAACAAAGACTTGAGCGCACGGCCACCCTGCTCCCCGGCTCGCCCACGGTCGCGATGCAGATTGGCCGCATGATCCGCGAAGCAGGCCACCCGCAGCGTCGCGGCTTTCAAGATCGCGACGCGCTCTACGATTGGCTGGCGAAGGTGCTCGACGACAACGAACGCTCAAGGCTTGAGCGTCTCCTAGATGCGCCGATTCACCGTTAGCGAGACCGACGCACCGAGGACACCGGTGGGGAAAGCGCTCGCCGAATCGCCGCGTGCCGCGAGCGCTTAGCGGCCGCGAGATTCCACGACTTGCGGCGATCAATCCGCGAGAGGCTGTTCGTGCACACCTAGAAAATCTCGAACGTACGAGGCGCACAGCAACGGGTATTGGAAGTGCACCCCATGGCCGGATTGTGGAAGCGCGAGCAACTGAAGGGTCGGTGCCTTCCGCATCAGCGGGTGCCAGTTCTCCAACGCAGACGAGATGTCGTGGCCACCCGAGATCACCAACATCGGCGTCTTCGTGGTGCCGTAATGACTGCGTAGTCCCGCGCTATCGTGCGCCACCGCCTTCATGCCAGCCATGTAGCGCTGAAACAACGCCATCGTGCTGGGCACCCTAGATTGATCGACCTTCGGCCAGGTTCGATCCATCGATGCCTTCGCAGCAGCACCGCTTGCTGCCGACGCTGGCTCGAAGAAGAGGACTGTGTAGTCGTGCGGGTCGTACCCTTGCTTCATCGCGTGCTGACCAAAGAAGGGCTCAAACGGCACGTCATTCTTCCCGATCGGATTGGTACCGACGAGCACCGCCCTGCGCACGCGATCTGGCTGAAGGAACGCCAGCACCTGTGCGATCAAGCCGCCGTAGGACCGACCCAGAATGTCGAACGTGTCGATTTCCAAGTAATCTGCGAGTTTGACGATCTCGGCCGCCACCTCGGTTCCTTAGAGCGGGAGTTCCCCCTCCGAGTAGCCAATTCCTGGATAATCGAAGATTCGCATGGGTGCGACGGGCGATGCTCAACGGCGGACGTGATATCGACAGTGGCGCGCCATCACAGGAGGACGTGCGTCTCCCCGCCGGCACGCCGCGCCACCCTCGCGGTGGTCGCCGCCAAATCGCGCCCAAGCACTCATCGTTCCGTGCCGCCGAATGGCAGCGTCCTCGCGAAGAACGTTGAGCTAGCGTTTGCTTGTGGAGACCGACTCGAGAGGGCTGGAACTGCTGCTCGCCATCCTTGAGCACGCGTCCCTGCCTGCGTACAGCGGGGTGTAGGAGCAGGTCTGTTGACACCCATCGTCGCCCATGCGCAAGGGCTTGTACCGTTGGAGCTTCATGCACCGGTGGTGCGACGAGAGCTATTTCTGGTCTACCATCGGTCCATGCGCGATGTGCCGCGAGTCGCAGTCGTGCGCGACTGGATTCTCGAGCAGTCAAGCGTGTTCGACACGTAGACCCACGCGCGTGCGGCCTAGCAGGCTGTCGAAGAACCCCGCGCGGCGCATGGCCGCGCCCTCGCTATGCAGCCCTTTGTTGCTCGTCGGTCACGTACGCCCGGTACGCTCCCTCCTCGCGCCTCGGTCTGCATAGCGATTGCACGCCCATGCACTCCACGGGGGTTCTTCGACAACCTGCTAGGTGCGGACGGCCCGACGCGGCTCGGCAATATCACGACGAGGCGCTTCGCATTGCGTTGCCAAGACTTGGTTCAAATCACCCGGAGGTCGCCGAAGCGAGTGGCGCAGCAGCTTGAGCTTGCCCTCCCGATCTTTGAAGGCACGCCCGAGACCGAGCCACGCGAGCCCGCTGCACGCTTCGCGCTCGCACGTGCCCGGGTCGAGAGTGACGGAGACGCTGCCCAAGCGATCGCGCTCGCCCAACAAGCGGCGGTGCAATACCGTCAGAAGGACGGACAACGCAGCGAGCATGCCACCGAGATCGACGCTTGGCTCGCAGCGCGCTCGCGCTGATCGAGCGTCAGGGAAGACCGCCGCCTCGCACCTCTCTGGGCTCAAGCGCCTCTCACGAGTATTTTGCATTGACCTCGCGGACGGCGATGAGCGTGCGCTGCCCGTGTTCGCGCGCCTCGCACCGTGCCAAACGGGCTTCTCGTGACGAAGTCCTACGAAATTGGCACCAATCGGAAAGTCAGCGGCGAGATGTCGCATGCAAGGTGGCGAGATCGAGGATGTGGGTCGGGTCGATCTCCAACGTCAGGTGGTGCCGCGGCGCAAACAAGTTGCGCCGTTTTCAAAGCGAGCGCGTCGAGGTCCGATGCAGGGGGCCTTGATAGTCGATGTTAGGTGCCTCGATCCGCGATGCATGGTTGCGCCGAAGCGCGATCGAGGTTGCTCCACACGCGCTGCATGGTCGGTCCAAGTGCGCGCAGAGCTTCGAAGTACGAGGATCGAAGTTGCGCCGATTCCAAAACGAGCTCGCGCAATTTGAAAACAAACGACGCCGATCGATGTGCCGGGTCGCTCGATTCGACATGCCATGCTCGTCCAAATCCGATGCAGGGTTGCCTGATCCCCGAGGCACGGTTGCTCGAAGTTCAATGCCAGGGTGACCCGCATCGCATGTCGGGTAGGTCGATCCCACAATCGAGGTACCTCCGCGGCGCAACCAAGCTCGGTGATCGGAGTGCGGAGTTGCGCGTCTGGACTCC
>CAZVEM010000098.1:0-17132 GCA_964626165.1 uncultured Nannocystaceae bacterium | reverse complement strand
GGACGATGTCGTAGGGCACGTTGGCCTCCGCCAGCAGCACATTCATATGGCCCGGAAGGCGACCCGCGACCGGATGGATCGCGAAACGGACCTCCTTTTTCTTGGCGCGCAGAAGCTTCACGATTTCGGCCAGTGAGTGCTGCGCCTGCGCGACGGCCATCCCGTAGCCCGGCACGATGACGATCGAGCGGGCGCTCTTGAGTGCCTCCACGGTGCCCTCGATATCGATGGACTTGACCTCTCCTTCCACCTTTGCCGCAGTCGCGCCGCCACCGCCGTCGGTTCCAAAGCCGCCGAGGATGACGCTGATAAACGAGCGGTTCATCGCGGCGCACATGATGTACGAGAGGATCGCGCCAGAGCTCCCCACCAAGGCGCCGGTGATGATCAGCAAGTCGTTGCTGAGCATGAAGCCCGCCGCGGCTGCGGCCCATCCCGAGTAGCTGTTGAGCATCGAGACGACCACGGGCATATCCGCGCCGCCGATCGCCATCACCAGGTGAACACCGATCACGCCCGCGATCCCGGCGCAGATCGCCAGCGGCACCAGGCCACCGTGCGCGGGGAGCATCACGTACCAGACGCCAAGGCCAATGCAGGTCGCGACCATCGCGATATTGAGCGCATGACGCCCCGGGAGCATGACGGGCTTTCCGCTGATGCTGCCGCGCAACTTGCCAAACGCGATGATCGAGCCGGTAAAGGTCAGGGCACCGATAAAGACCGCGAGATAGGTCTCGATCTGATGGACGGTGTCAGCGTGGACGCGCGGGTCGAGCTCGCTGCCCACGCCGACCAGCACGGCGGCCAGACCGACAAAGCTGTGCAGCACTGCGACGAGCTCGGGCATTGCGGTCATCTGCACGCGAGACGCGAGCACTGCACCCACGGCCGTCCCAATGACCAGCGCGGTTCCAAGGAAGCCCCAGCCAAATGCGGTCGCCTCGCCCTGGGCGCCGAGCGCGATCACGGTGGCGACCAACGCGATCGCCATGCCGATCATGCCGTAGGCGTTGCCGCGGCGGGCGGACTCTTGGTTGGCCAGCCCACCAATGCTGAGGATGAAGAGAATACCTGCCGCGAGGTAGGCGGCTGTGACGAGTTGAGTCAGCTCTGGCATGGGTCGACCTGTGGAGACCTGCTCGGGAAGGCGCGCTAGCGACGGAACATCTCAAGCATGCGTCGGGTTACGAGGAATCCGCCGGCAATGTTGATCGTTGCGATAAGCACAGCGATGACGCCGAGCAGGGAGGACGCCGCAGTTGGCACGCCGCTAATCTGCAGCATGCCGGCGACGACGATGATGCCGCTGATGGCATTGGTGACGCTCATCAGCGGGGTGTGAAGCGCGGGCGTGACGTTCCAGATCACCTGCCAGCCGATAAAGCAGGCGAGGATGAAGACCGTCAGGTGAGAGAGAAATCCAGCGTCGCCGTAGCTCGCGGCCAGCAATGCCAGGCCGGCGACACCGAGCACAAGCGGCGGCGCCCCTTTGCCGCCACCGCCGCCGTGGCCGCCATGGCCCTTGCTCCCGTGGCCGCCGCCGGACTTGGGCTTGGCTGCGGCGGCAGCGGGCGCTGCCTGGGGTGAGGGCTCGGCACGCTTGGGCGGTGGCCACATGACCTCGCCGCGATGCGTGATCAGGGCGCCACGGACGACTTCGTCCTCGAGATCGATGCGCCACTTCTCTGCACCCCCCATGTCGCTGAGGATGTGCCAAAGGTTGCTGCCATAGAGCTGACTCGACTGCGTCGCCATGCGGCTGACCAGGTCGGTGTAGCCGACCACGGTCACGCCCTCATGCACGATCGCCTGGCCGGAAACGGTGAGTTCGCAGTTGCCACCCTGCTCCGCGGCAAGATCGACGATCACCGAGCCCGGCTTCATCCTCTCCGCGCACGTCTTCGAGATCAACCGCGGCGCGGGCCGTCCCGGAATCAGCGCCGTCGTGATGATGATGTCGACATCCGACGCTTGAGCGTCAAAGAGCGCCATCTCAGCAGCGATGAACTCCGGGCTCATCTCCTTGGCGTAGCCACCGACGCCAGTGCCGTCCTCCTCGAGCTCGACCTCAAGGAACTCGGCGCCCATACTCTCGACTTGCTCACGTGCCGCGGGGCGTGTGTCGAATGCCCGCACGATCGCACCCAATCCACGCGCCGCACCGATCGCGGCCAATCCTGCGACGCCTGCACCGATCACCAAGACCTTCGCGGGCGGCACCTTGCCAGCGGCGGTGATCTGTCCCGTGAAAAAGCGACCGAATCGATTTGCCGCCTCGATCACCGCGCGATAGCCCGAGATGTTCGACATCGAGCTCAGCGCATCGCATTTTTGCGCGCGGCTGATTCGAGGCACCTGATCCATGGCGATCGCGGTGACCTTTGCGGCCTTGAGCTTCTCGACCAACTCTGGATTTTGTGCCGGCCAAAGGAACGACAGCAGCGTCGTGTCGGGCTTGAGCAGCTCGACTTCATGGACACCAAGCGACGGATGCATCGCCGGCGCTCGCACCTTAAGCACGATGTCGGCCTGCTCATAGAGTTCCTTGGTCGATGCGACGATCGTCGCACCCGCTTCAGCGAAGTTCGCGTCGGAGAAGCTTGCGGGCTCGCCGGCGCCACTCTCGACCACGACCGAGAAGCCGAGCTTACCGAGTCGCTTGACGGTGTCTGGTGTCGCGGCGACGCGGCATTCCGCAGGGACGATTTCACGTGGGATTGCGATGCGCATGACAAACAGCGGTGGCGGTGCAGCAAGGGCCACGATGCCGCACACTCCGAAGAGACGACCGCGGCGCGCGATGGTACTCGCTCGGCCGGTGCATCGGAACCACACGGGATGCATTCACCCCTCGCGAAGGCGCGCTGGTAGCCTTGTCGGCAATGTCGGCGCTGCATGAGCCACTGCGCGTCCTTCGCGTGCTGCCCACGCTCGAAGTCGGTGGGACCGAGGTGCAGTGCGTCGAGGTGCTCGATGAGCTCGCCGCTCACCGTGAAGCGCTCAAGCTCGATGTTGAGCTCATAACGCTGTTTCAGGGCCAACATCGGGTCGCCGAGCGAAGGCAAGGCGCGTGGTCCTGGCGCCCGCTCGACGCCGAACGTTCAGCCGTCGGCGCGTTGAGAGTTCGGGGCCAACTCGCGGCGGCTTTGGCCGCAAGCCACTACGACGTCGTCCATGCGATGCTGTGGCCTGCGATCTGGGTCGCCGCGTCCTCACAGTTGGGGGCGCGCCGCGCCCCGCTCATTGGTTCGATCCACAGCAGCGCATGGCCGAATTCGGGCACGAGGCATGAATCTGTGCTCAGTGTCACCACCGCCCGCGCGGCCCTGCGACGCGCGGGGCATCTTGCCGCGGGCGGGCGATTGAGCGCTTTGGTCTTTAACTCTCTAACGGGGCGAATGGCGCTCGCGGGCGAGTTTGGTTGGCGCGAGCACGATGCCGTTGTGATCCCCAACGGCAAGTCTATCGAGACTAGAGAGCCTCAAGTGACGGGGCGGACTGGGGTCCTCTGCGCCGCGCGCGTGGTCCCGTCAAAGCGCCAGGACCTCCTCGTGGCCGCACTGGCCTCTGTCCCTTCGCTCCGCGCGGACTTTGTCGGTGAAGGGACGGAGGCGGCGGCCTTCCTCGAAGGCCTTCGCCCGCTCGGCGCACGTGCCCGCGGCCACGGCGCGGTGGCCGATGTCGGTGAGCGACTGCAGCGCTGCGCGATCGCTGCGCTACCGACGGATCACGAGGGGCTTCCCAACGCGGTGGTCGAGGCGTGGTGCCAAGGCGCCGCCGTGATCGCGAGCCGGGTTCCGGGCGTCGAGCACTTCGTCGATGACAACGTCGACGGGTTGCTGGTCGACAACACCGTCGATGGATGGACCCGTGGGCTCGCGCGACTCGCCGCCGATGACGAGCTTCGCGGCCGGCTCGCGCGCTCCGGATATGCCCGAGCGATCCGCGATCACTCACTCCATGTGACCGCCAAGCGCTGGGCGGATCTGTATCGCGCTGTTGCCCGCGGAGCTACGGACGAATCTTGGCCACCCAGAGGTCGTTCCCGTTGGTCGCCGTGATCTCGCGCTCACCGCAGATCCAAAGATCGCCGTTGATGTCGACATCGATGCCTTGGCCGATGTCGGAGAATCCAAAGTAGTCCGTCAGCGTGGTCCAACGCTCGGTGCCGTCGGCACCCGCGAGCCGCCGCACGAGCACGTCGCGGTTCGTGACCACGTCAAATCCATGGCCCACGATCACCACATCACCATTGGCGGTGACATCGACCGCGTTGGCGGAGTCTTCGCTGTTGCTTGGCGCGTTGTTCCAGACATGCGTCCAAACCGTGGCGTTCATGCTGTCAAAGCGACGCACCCACACGTTCTGGTTCTGACCGCTCGCCCAGATCGTACCCGCGACCACGTAGCCGCCGTCGCTGGTTGCGATCACGCGCCTGCCGATGTCGATCGAGTCTTCGTTGTTGATCGTGAACTGAGCGACCGAAGCACCGGTCGCAGGATTGACGCGGCGGACCCAGATGTTCTCGGCCTGTCCGTTCTCCCAGCTCTCACCCGTGAACACGACTTGGCCATTTGCCAGGACGGCGACCCCGCGTGCGCGATCGACCGAGTTTCCGGCGTTGTTAAACGTCTGCGTCCACACCACCGCTCCACTTTGGTCGTAGCGACGCATCCATGCGTTGACGTTCTGCCCATCGACGGTGGTCTCTCCGGCCACGTAGGCATTGCCCGAACCATCGACGGCCACGTCCCGACCGAAGTCGGTGCTCGCAGACACGCCGACTCCGTTCCACTCATTTTGCCATACGAGGTTGCCGTCCGAGTCGTACTTGCGGACAAAGACATTGCCGCCCTGCCCGTTGACCTGGATGCGACCGGTAATGATCGGCAAGCCTGACGGGTCAAGTCCGAGCCCATACGCAAAGCTGTTCTGGAATCCACCCCAGTAGCGTCGCTCCCAGAGCAAGTTGCCGTTGGTGTCGTACTTGCGAAGGAACGCCTCGGCGTGCTCGAATGGAGCGAGCAGTACAACGCGTCCGACCACGTAGCCGTTCCCCTGGGCGTCGGTCTCGACATCGTAGGCGATGTCGTTTCGACCTTCCTGGTCCCAGATCGAGAGCCAGTACGGCGTCCCGGAAGGGATGCAGTCGCTATGACAGCCGTCGCCAGGCGTCAGGTTGCCGTCGTCGCATTCCTCGGCCGAGCCGGCGTGCAAAAAGCCGTCACCACACACGGGAAGCTTGCACAGCGTCGTGCAGTCATCGGTGTTGTCGGGGTTGCCGTCGTCGCACTCCTCTCCGAGATCTTGGACGCCGTCACCACATTCGGGGAGCGTGCATGCGGCCGTACAGGTCTGCGTGGCGCCCCCCTCGTCGCACTCTTCGCCGGGGCCGACGTAGTTGTCGGGACAGGTGTTGAGCACACAGTCGCCGCGACACTCACCGCCGGTACCGTTGAGGTTGCCATCATCGCACTCCTCGTCGGGGCCAAGATGATCGTCGCCACAGACATCGAGCGTGCACGCATTGGTGCAGTCAGAGCCCGGTTGACCGTTGAGCACGCCCTCGTCGCATTCTTCACCGACATCCTGGATTCCGTCGCCACAACTCACCAGCGAGCAGAACTCATTGCAGGTCGGGGTCGGAATGCCTTCGTCACAGGACTCGCCGGGGCCCACATAGAGGTCGCCGCAGAAGTTGAGCTGGCAGTCGAGCTTACAGGGACCTCCGTTGCCGTTGCTAAAGCCATCGTCGCAGCCCTCAAAGGGCCCGATGTGTCCGTCGCCGCAAACGTTAAAGAGGCACGCGAAGGTGCAGCCGCTGCCGGGTTGGCCGTTGTTGAACCCCTCGTCGCACTCCTCGAAGAAGTCGAGCACCCCGTCGCCACATGAGGGGAACTGGCAAAATTCGTTGCAGTTCTCGGTCTTGCCGCCGTCGTCGCAGCTCTCAAAGGGCCCGACGTAGCCGTCCCCGCAGAAGTTGAGCGTGCATTCGGACGTGCAGTCGCCGCCCTGGCCGTTGGCATTGCCTTCGTCGCATTCCTCACCGCTGTCGAGGATTCCATCGCCACAGGTCGGACCGATGTCCGTCGTGCCGTTGGTTGTCTCGTCCTCGCTCCAGGTGTCACTGCCCCCGTCACCGACGGCGTCGATGATATCGTTGCGGCCACAGGCGAGCGGCGTGAGTACAACCGTCGCCGCGAGAAGCCCGAGCAGTCCGGCACTCCCTCGCCAGCCCCCAGAGGGCGGAGTGCGGGGAGCCACGGGTGCGCCAGTCATCGCAGGAGTGAGGTCTTGGACCGACGTCGAATGAGATTGGCGCGCGAGAAGAGTCATCGTGTTGCCCGGCGGAAGTAAGGATACCGCTGCAGTATGTGCTAGCTGGAGCCTTGGGGCGAGCAAGACCTTCATGCCTTGGTGCCGCAAAACACCGGCGAAATCGTGTGTGTCGCGGTTGCGTGGGGGATGACACGAAACCACTGGAGCCAAGCGCCGCCAGGGCCGCAGCGGGGCCCACCAGGGCCGGTCGACGGCCAGGCTCACGCGTGTTGCCCGGGGCGTCGTCGACGAACGCGCGGAATGTGGGCGCGAAAGGACAGTGACAAAGGACCGCCGACCGCTGTCGAGGCGCGAGGAGGGAGCGAACCGGGCATGGGTGACCGACGAGCAACATGGCGCTGCATCGTCCGTGGGCGTCCATGCGCGTCCATGCGCGTCCATGCGCCGCGCGGGGTTGTGCACCAAATTGCTAGCTGCGAGTGCCAGCTCCTGAATGTTGCACGTACCAGGCAACGGTCTCTTCGAGCCCCGCCGCAAGTGACATTTCGGGCTGATAGGCCAAGTCTCTCTGGGCCGCGCTGATATCCGCGAGCGAGTGCCGGATGTCGCCGGCGCGAAAGTCCTCATAGCGCGGCTCGAGATCGGCGCGCGCGAGGCCGCGCGACGCGAGCGCGTCACGCAGAATGTCGAAGAGCTGGCGCAGCGTCGTACGCCCGCCGAGTGCGACGTTGAAGGCCTGCCCGCTTGGACACTGTCCAGTGTCGAGGCGTGCCGCCGCGCGCAAGTTCGCTTGCACTACGTTCGCGATCGGGCAGAAATCGCGCGAGGTCTCACCGTCGCCAAAGATTGTTGGCTGCTTGCCGGCGAGCATCTCCGCCAACCAGCGGGGAATCACCGCCGCATAGGCCCCTTCGGGATCCTGCCGAGGTCCGACCACGTTGAAGTAGCGCAGACCCGCAGTGCGCATCGCGTAGCTTGAACTCCATGCAGCCGACATGACCTCGTCCATGCGCTTGCTCGCAGCGTAGGGAGACAGCGGCGTCCCAAGCTCGGGTTCGCGCTTGGGCATCGCGGGATGGTCGCCGTACACGCTGGACGACGAGGCGTAGACGAACGCGCGGACTCCAACCTCACGGGCCACCTCAATGCACGAGAGAAAGCCGTCGACGTTGGCGCGATGCGTACCCGCAGGATCGACCACCGATCTTGGCACCGACCCGATCGCGGCCTGATGGTTCAAGAACTCGCAGCCCTGCGCGGCGCTTCGTAGCGCGGCCGTATCGTTAATGTCGAAGATCTCGATCCGCGCGCGAGACCACGCTGCCGCACCGACTCGGGCTTTGACGTCATCGAGATTGGAGCGATGTCCGGTGGAGAGATCATCGACGCCCACGACGCGTGCGCCTCGCAGCAGCAGCGCCTCAAGGAGGTGGGAACCGATAAAGCCTGCAACACCCGTGACGAGCCAGCTCCGCCCCATCGTGCAGCGCTCGACCAATGCCGCAACATCGTCCTGGGGCGCAGCAGCGGCCTCGTGTGGCTCGTTCGCTTCCGTGACTTGTCTAACGGTCATCTCAAACTCCTCGACACTTCGCGCGACCGCGATCTTGGTCTGCTGCTCATGACCACCCAGGCGCGCCCTCGCTCACAGCCGCCAAACTCGCACATCGTTCGGGATCGCGTCTCGCGCCACGACCCCTCGAAGATCGAGCAGGACCCGCGCCCCGCCGCGGAGCAGCTCGAGCGCAACTTCATCCAATCCGCGGTGTGGCACGGCGAGAATGACAGCGGCGCATTCGGCCAGCGCCTCTTGGCTCACCAATTCGATGCCGTACTCCTCGTGCGCCTCGTCGTGGTCCGCGAGCGGATCGAGCACACGCGGCACAACACCCCAACGCTGGAGCTCGGCGACGACGTCCGCGACCTTGGAGTTGCGCAGGTCGGGAACATTCTCTTTGAACGTGAGCCCGAGCACCGCGACTTGGGCGCCCTGCAAGGCGATCCCTAAGAGCGACAACTCCTGCAGACAGCGCTGCGCAACAAAGGTCGCCATGCCGTCGTTGATGCGGCGACCTGCCAGGATGACCTGGGGGTCGATTCCGGCCTGCGCGGCGCAGTGTGTCAGGTAATAGGGGTCAACGCCGATGCAGTGTCCGCCTACCAAACCAGGGTGAAAGCGCAGGAAGTTCCACTTGGTCCCTGCCGCCGCAAGCACCTCCTGGGTATCGAGGTGGAGGCGGTCGAAGATCAATGCCAGTTCATTCATCAGGGCGATGTTGAGGTCGCGCTGGACGTTCTCGATCACCTTGGCCGCTTCTGCGACCTCCAGCGACGACGCGCGATGCACCCCCGCCGTAACCACCGCCCCGTAGAGCTTCGCGACGACGTCGAGGGTGGCCTCATCTTGCCCCGCGACCACCTTCACAATCGACTCCAGCCGATGCTTGGTATCGCCAGGGTTGATGCGTTCCGGAGAGTAGCCCAGATGGAAGTCCTCGCCGCAACGCAGGCCACTTGCCTGTTCGAGCTCAGGACCGCAGATGTTCCGTGTTGCGCCGGGATAGACGGTCGACTCATAGATCACGATGTCGCCGCGACTCAGGACGCGACCCACCGTTTGCGAGGCCTTGCGCAGCGCGGTCAGATCGGGGCGATTCGCCGCGTCAATCGGGGTTGGAACCGCGACGATGTAGATGTTGGCGTGAGCGATTTGTCCGGGATCCGAGACGCAGCGCAAGCCGCAGGCGCGCAGCCGATCCGCATCGACCTCGCTGGTGCGGTCAATACCCTCGTTGAGCCTCTGCACTTTCGCCGCGTCGACGTCAAAGCCAAGCGTGTGCGGGAACCGTTCCGCGACCGCGACGGCCACCGGAAGTCCGACGTAGCCCAGGCCAACCACCGCGATCTTGAAGTCTTGAGGATCTGTGATCATGGCTCGGCGCGCGCATCACTGTCGCACTGCGTGGCCCGGCTTCCCAGGCGCGCAGCCCCGCACTAGAGCATGTTGGTCGTGGAGACCTCCCCGTACCGGTGGCCGACGCTCGTGCCGCCGGGGCCGGAGATCACCCGCGGGTGGCCATTCCCGGCGCCCCACCGGTCTGGAGCCAGTCCTCGCGGGCTGCCATCGCCGTAGTCTGCCGCACTCCTCATAGCGACGGCGTGGGTAGCGACCGTCACAAAGCATAGAATTCCTGCCGGATCGCGCCGACTTGCGCAGATTCGCGCGTGCGCATGACCTAGCGGACAGAGGCCGCTTAGGATGTGCCGATCGAGCCGCCCTGCACGAACTCCCAGCGCTTTTGCCCTCTGACCCGTCCCGTTCTTGCGGTGGGGGAGCGCAGACCGATTCACGTCGCTGCGATTCATGCTAGGCATCGGGCGCGGTCCGGGCGCGAACCGGCGAGATGCCGGTCTCATAAGCTCGAGCCTTCGCCTCAGTCCTGCCACAGAACCCTGCCCCCCACGGAGTTACCGATGAATCCACGCTCTTTCCGATCCCCGACGAATCTCGCTGGCGCTCTCATCTTCACGACCCTGTTCGCCACCGCATGTGGCCCCCAGGTTTTCGAGGGTGCGACCGCGAAGGTCATCAACCCCTCGCCACAAGAGGCACCCCCCCCGCCGCCCAAGGTCGAGGAGCCGCCGCCGCCCAAGCGCGTCGTGGTGACCGAGGCCGCCATCGTGATCAACGAGAAGGTCATGTTCGACCTCAACAAGTCGACCATCAAGGAGGAGTCGCACTCCCTTCTTAAGGAGGTCGCCGACACGCTCAACGAGAACCCCCGCATCAAGAAGGTGCGCGTTGAGGGTCACGCTTCGGCCGACGGCAACGACGCGTCGAACATGAAGCTGTCCAAGTCGCGCGCCAAGGCGGTCATGACCTACCTCGTCAACGAAGGTAAGGTCGACGCAGCCCGGCTTGTCTCCGAGGGCTACGGCGAGACCCAGCCGCTCGCACAGGGCGACACCGAGGAAGCCTACGAGAAGAACCGGCGCGTTGAGTTCAAGATCCTTGAGCAAGACAAGGCTGCACCCGCCGAGGGCGCGGCTGCGGAGAGCAAATAGGACCTCACCACCACTTCGCTTCCGGAGGAACACCCAACATGTCCAAGTCGATTTTTTCGAATCTCTCCGTCTTCGCGCTTGCGCTCGCCGTTCTCGGCAGCAGCGCGTGCTCTTTCGTCGCCCGCGGTCCCGACCAGTACCGCGACGACACCCAGGTCGTGCTCAACACCAAGGATCGCGCCATGCAGGCCTGCTACGACCGCGAGGTTGCCAGCAACGCCGCGCTCGAGGGCAAGCTCACCGTGACCTTCACGGTCGAGAAGAAGACCGGCGCGTTCACCTCGCTTCAGGTGGACAAGGCCCGCACGACCGTGCCCGACTCGATGTCACAGTGCGTCGTCGATGCACTCAGCGGTCTGACGCTCGCCCCCGAAGACAAGCGCGACGGCCAGGCGACCTTCGTCTGGGAGTTCAAGCAGGCGCGCGGCAACGGCTAAGCTGCCGCTCCGATCAAGCCATGCTGGACTCTCGCAAGAGTCCAACGGGAGAAAAGGGACGGGCTTTGGCCTGTCCCTTTTTTCGTACCTCCGATCCGGCGTACGACGGGCGGCGCGTGACGGGCGGCGCGTGACGGGCACGGCGCTTGCGGACCCTGTGTAAGCTCGGCGGGTGAAGTCGGCCACGCCGCGCCCCGAGATCGACGACGCCGCGGCGAGCATGGCTCGTGCCGGCCTGGTCGCCGCGGCCGTCGGCTCGTACCTGATCTGGCTGGCCGGCGTCGCGACGATGGGTGTTGGCGACCCCGGCCAGCTCCCGATCGCGACCCTCACTACCGCCGCGGCGGTGGCCGCCCTTGGCTTTCACCTCGGCGTGATGGCCTTGCGCGGCAAGTTGAGCGCGCTCGGGCAGTCGAGCCTCTTCGTGCTCGCGTTCTCGATGTTTCACTTTGGCTCGTTTGGCATCTTGGCGCGCGGGTGGTACCGACCCGAGCTCCTCGCAGGCGCCTGGGCACTGTGTGCCGCGTCGCTCGCGATGTGGCTCCTCGGCCACGGCCTGACCTGCGGCCCGCAGCGCCCAGAGCTCGACGCAAAGGCGACGATCTTTCGTCATCCCGCACGCGACGACCAGCTCGCGCTCGCGCTGTCCCTTGCAAGCGCGCTGTTCTTCCTCGGTTTTGGACTCCAACTTGTCGTCTTCGCGGCCGTAGGTGCCCGCGAGTTCTTCGCGCTGGACTACATGACGAGCAAGCAGTTGCTCGCGACCTCCGGAGGCAGTCGGTGGACCTACTTGTTTGCGATCGGCCAGCTCAGTGCCAACGTCGGCCTGGTCTTCGCCAGCGTCTGTGGCGCCCTCAAGGACCGTCGGGTCTTCCCCAGCGGGCTCTTCATCGCGGTGTTCGTCGCGTACGCCGTCACACTCGTGCTCCAGGGAGATCGCAGCCAGCTCGCCGTGATCCTCCTCCCACCCTTGATGTGCCATCACCTCTGGGTGCGCCCGATTCCGCTGCGTCGCCTGGTGATGTTCGGCGCGCTGGCCTTGATGTTGTCCGCCGGCATCAAGCTCTTCCGCGGCACCAAAGCTGTCGGCGATCTGGTGTCTCAGTCGACGGACCGAGCCGCGGTCGCGAAGATCCTCGAGGAGAGCGGAACCACGCTCGACACGGTGATTCGGTCGATGACGCTGGTCCCCGAGCAAGAGCCGTACTTCATGGGCCAGACCTACCTGGAGGCAGGCGCGCGCGCGCTGCCCAACCTGACATTTAGCGAGCGAAGTTGGGGCTTTGTCTCGTCGAGCTGGATCACCGAACGCACCGAACCCAAGGCAGCGGCGCGCAAGGGGGGTCTCGGCTTTTCGATCGTCGCCGAGGCGTACATCAATTTCGGCCTGGCCGGTGCGCCTCTGCTCCTCCTGCTCTTGGGCATGTTTCACGGCGTTGCAGAACGAGCGCTCCATGGCCCGCGTCCAGACGTCCTTCGAGCAAGCGCGTTCCTGATCCTTGAGATCGCGCTCCTCGTGCACGTCCGCAACTCAGCCGTCCTGTACGTGCGCGGCACGATCTGGATGCTCACGCTTCTCGGTCTGTGCGCCTTCATCGTCGCGTTCTTCTCGCGCGAACAGAGGACGGCGCGACGCGCCTAGCGCCGCAGCCAGGTAGCAGCAGTGGCCTCGTCGTGAAATGCCTTGATCTTCACGCCCTTGCTCAGTCCTGTCATCGTCACGCTCGCCGCGAGCATTTCGGACTCGACAACCGTTGCAACCTTCCGGAGCATTTTGTGCTCCGTCAGCCAGCGCCACATCTCGGTCTGAACTTCGCCCGCCTGATACTTTGACTCACGCGAATCAAACAGAACGCAGGCGAGCTGCTCGCGTGCCAGGTCCTCGTCGATCGCAGAGAGCACCGTGTGAAGCTCAGCGAGATCCGTCGCGGGACGTCGATGCCACACGCGAAGGTAGCCCTCGCAGACGTCCACGGTCATCTCGCCTCCAAGTAGCTGACGTCGGCTCACGTCTCTCATCATAGCCGTCTTGTGCCCGCCGCGCCGCCCCACGGGGCTTCGCGGCGGGCTCCTGGCCGGCTTTCGAAGAAACCCGCACGGCGCATGGCCGCGCGGATTTCTGCGAAAGCCAGCTAGCTTGCGCTCGGGGAGGGACTTCGTCGAAGCACTCGATACACCACGTAGCTATGCGAGACGACCTGAAAGAGTCGACCCGCGAGAAGTCCCACCACACCACTCCAGAGCGGGTCTTGAGTGACCAGCACATAGGTGCCGACTGCTGTCAGTGCGGCCGTCACCACGCTGAGAGGCAGCTGGACTCTAAGTTCGCCGCAGGCCGTCATCGTCGATCGCAGCACGCCCGCAATCGAGCTGAGCCACGCCAGGAGGCAGAACCACCAGAGCAAGTGGCCGTAGGCCGCGAACTCGGGGCGGTAGAGCAATGCCATGATCCAGTCGCCGGCCAGCCAACATGGCAGGATCGCCAGCCCACTCGGGACGCTAACCACCACGACTGCCCGAACGGTCAACGTGCGCACGCTCGCCAAGTCGCCGCGCTGCCATGCCTCGCCCAGCCGCGGCAGAGCGGCGGCGCTCAGCGACTGGGTCACCATCGCCAGCGCGACCATCACGTAGGCGAGCGCGGCGAAAACTCCAAGCTCGCGAGTCCCCGAGAATGACTCAATCATGTAGCGCGGCAAATTGGTCGTGAGCGCGACCACACCCGACACCACACCCAGTGCTGCCGTCTCTTGGCTCAAGGTCCAGAGCTGTGCGCGCAGCGGCCCTGTGCCGTGAGACGTTTCGGCGGTGGGTGGATCGACGGTCTCCCTCGGCGCACGGACCTGATGCGTGGAGGATTCAGCGGGCCCCTGTCCCGAGCTGTCTGGACCGCCCGTGGGGCTCACGCTCGTCTGCGACGCCCGCGTGGGAGGAGCACGTCCGGCGCTCGCGATCAGAGCGCGGCGACACTGCGGCCAATCCCACGCGATGCCAATGCCCGCCCAAGCGAGAACCAGTGCCAAGCTGCCGACCACCAAATCGCCCGTGCAGTAGGTCCCCAGCGCAAGCGCAAGAACACCACAGATCCCCCGGAGCACCTGAGACACACCGACGGTCCACATTCGGCGCTCGCGCTGCAACAGCCCATGCGCGAGTTCGGAGACACCCTCGACGCCCCGCGCAAGCACGATCAACGCCACAACGACCGCACCGTCGACGCCGGCGAGCGCCGCCCAGGCAATCCCCACCACGACCATGAGCGCCATCGCCAACACCCGCTGCCACAAGTATGCGGCGAAGGGGTACCGCTCACGGTGGTCGGCCGCGAGCACGCTACGCGTCTGCATGCTCAGCAGCAGCACCAGCGGGGCCGCGACCGCCATGCCGTACACGAAGACACCAAGTCGTGCCTCGGCGACTGCAGGCTCGCCCAGCCGCGCCAAGACGGCGAGCATCGCCCACTGTGACGCGGCGTAGGTCGCGGTTCCGATGAGGTTCCAACCAAACGCCGCCCGCAGGGACTCGCGAGGCTGTCGCTGCTCGGCCGGGGTCAACGACCTCCCCAGAAATACTGCTCAAGGTGACGCCGTAACATGTCGCGATTGCTCGCGCGATTCCGCAACGCATCAAACTCGCGCGCGCTGTAACGCTTGCCAGGCTCAAGCTCTGGCATGTATCCGGGCGGTCTCTGCTTGGCCCACTCCGCGCTGGCACGCTCGAAGTAGCTCTCGACATCGCCTATCACCTTGCCGGGATTTCCTGCCACGACCGAACCGTCGGGGACATCTTTGGTCACCACAGCTCCCGCGGCGATCAAGCAGTTGTTGCCAATGGTGACCCCCGGCAACACCATCGCGTTGCTGCCGATGTTGACGTTGCTGCCGATCTTGACCCTGCCAAATACCTGTAGGTCAGGGACGCGGTCGCGATAATTCCACCCGAGTCCATGGGTCAGGAGCTTGACCCCCTCCGCGATCCCGACGTGGTCGCCGATCTCGACCAGCCACGGCTCAGAGGCGAGCACCTTGACCCCGAAGTAGCAGTCGTCGCCAATGCGAGCCCCCTGTTCGCGGAAGTAGCTCGCGATCGTGTAGGGGTCATGCAGCTGCCGCCGCGCGACGCGCAACGCTCCGTTGACAAACCTAGAGACACGCATGCCGCCGCAGTCTACCCCCGTCACGCTTCGCGGCGCGCGGCCCTGATCTTTCGTGTCGCTCGAAGAGTTCTCTTTGACGCTGGCGCGGCCGGCCTGCTAGATCACGGGTATGGGACTCAAGGCCGCGAGCGCAATTTCCCCGGAGGGGACCCTTCGCGCGTCGACTTTGGCCAAGCTGACTCGGCCGGCGAGCAAGCCAGCCGGGGCCTTGAGCATCTTTGCGCTTGGTCTCCTCGCCCTGAGCCCAGCGGCCTGCGGCACTCGCAGTGATCCCAACGGACCGCTGCCCCTGTGTACCGACCAATCGGGCGACACCGGGGGCGAGGCGCTGCCGGGTACCTGCGACAATCCCGTCAACCTCCCCGTGCAAGACCTCGTGATCCGGGGCGCCCTGGGGGGTTGTGATGGCGGCGAGGGATGGTGTGGCGCGGACGGAGCGGGAGATGACGTCTACAAGCTGACGATCCAGTCGCCGATCGACATCGCCTTCCAGTTTCGAGAGGACGAGACCGACTTCGAGCCCACGCTGCGCGTCGTGTATGACGCCGCCCAGAGCGGTGTTGCTCCATGCGAGGAGGCCCCCGCCGTCAGCGACACCAAGATCTGTGCGGTCGATGCGGTGGACAAGAAGTGGTCAATCCTCGCGCAGCCGGGCGACTACTACCTGTTTGTCGACGGTGCGAGTGGAGGCGACTACGCGCTCGACGTGAAGTACGGAGTTGCGGCCGTCGGCTACGACTGCCCGCTTGAGTCTGGCGCGATCAACCTCAATCTCAACGACTTCGAAACCCGCAACATTTCGTTACCCGCGGGCCAGGGCATCCTGGACGGCAAGTGCGGCGGGCCAGGCACCGAGCTGCGTTTCCAGGTCAACGTCCTGCAGTCAGGCTTTCTTTACGCCTACGCCTACGATCCAACGGGCGTCGAGGGCGAAGTGATCACGAGCATCCGCTGGGGTTGCGCCGGCAATCCGGAAGTCGCGTGCTCGATTGGCGCGGGGTCGGCTTACACAGAGGCCTTTGTCTCGGGACCCGACACGATCTTCGTGGTGATCGACCAAGCGACCGTCACAGGAGCGGACTTGGTCGTTGAGTTCGGCCTCTATTAGCGACGCAACGGAGCGTTGCGCCGGCTGTCGTGTCGCGGCGTCACGGCGCAAGCGCCGGGGCCATCCGAGCCACGGGCGCGGCCCGCCTCGCGCCGAAGGTACAGCGTGACCATCCCCGCGCTGGATCGAACCAGACGGCCTCGCGCGGCACTCGAGCTGCTCTCAAGCTGCGCTCGAACTGCACGGGTTGCGCCCAAGTTGACTCGAGCGCCCCACCGAACCGGCGTGGACGCTCGAGCATCGATACCAAGCGTTGTGACTCGCTCGCCGTGAGGCGAGCTGGCGAGCTGCGTCGATCAGCCGCCGCCACCACCACGAACGCGGTCGGCGTACTTCTTGATCAGCTCGTCCTGCACGCTGCTGGGCACCGGGCCGTACTTGGCGAACTCCATCGAGTACTCCGCCTTGCCCTGCGTCGCGCTGCGAAGCTCGGTCGAGTAGCCGAACATCTCGCTCAGCGGAACATGGGTGTCGATCGTCACCGTGCCGTAGTTGGTCTCGGAGCTCACGATGACGCCGCGTCGGCGAATCAGGGTCGTCTGAATGCCACCCTGGAACTCTTCGGGGCCCTGTACCTGGACGAGCATGATGGGCTCAAGAATGATCGGCCCGCAGCTGCGCATCGCCTCCTTGAAGGCCGCGCGCGCCGCGATCTGGAAGGCCATGTCGCTCGAGTCGACGGCGTGGAAGCCACCGTCCGAGAGCTCCATCTCGACGCCCGTCACCGGGAAGCCGATGAGCACACCGCGATCGAGTGAGTCGCGGAAGCCCTTGTCGCAGGACGGGATGTACTCGCGCGGGATGATGCCGCCGACAATCTTGTCGACGAAGCGATAGTGCTTGTCGCCCTCGCTGCCTTCGACGATCGGGCGCATCTGACCGCCGAGCTTGGCGTACTGACCCGATCCACCGGTCTGCTTCTTGTGGGTGTAGGCGTAGTTGGCAGCCTTGGTGATGGTCTCGCGGTATGCGACCTGCGGCTCGCCGACGATCGTGTCCACCTTGTACTCTCGGCGCATGCGCTCGAGGTAGACATCGAGGTGAAGCTCGCCCATGCCGGCGAGGATGGTCTCGCCCGACTCCT
>CAZVEM010000097.1:0-17621 GCA_964626165.1 uncultured Nannocystaceae bacterium | reverse complement strand
TCAACGTCCCGACCGTCCTGCTGCGCTATGGCGACCAGACCCCGGAGTATGCCCGCCGGTATCACATTACGCGGTACGGCGCGCAGCTGACGCTCGGAGCAAAAGGGACGTTCTAGGCGGGGGTGTTCCGGCTGCGGCAGCGGAGGAGTGGACCGAGCCAATTGGCGGCTTGGCCAAGCCCCCCGGCGCGCCGAAGTGGCACGTGAACGAGGCTACCTACGCGCGCAGCGTGCTGATGGCGGTCGACGCGCCGAAGATGCTGACGCGGCTGCTGACCATGCTGCGGGAGCTCAAGGGCGCGGGAACCGCTTCTCGCTGAGCCGTACCTCAGCCATGAAAACGAATCACTCGCTATCCGTCGTTACCGGCCCCGTCGACGGTGCGGCGCCGGCACGGCATCCAGTTTATCGGCAAGATCGCGCGGGTCCTTTCGTCTTTGGCAAGAGAGCCGACTTGGCGCCGAAGGCGGTCGAGGCATTTCTGCCCGCATGTACGGCGAGCCGGAGCTTTGCGACCGTGAAAGCGGCCGTCTGCGGGCCGCGCTATTTCTGCTTGCCGTGGCCTTCGGCGCGGGCGTACTAGGCCCCTTCCCGTTTGCCCGGGTGGTGGAATTGGTAGACACGCAGGTCTCAGAAGCCCCAAACGCGATTTTTCCGGGTGTGTGTAGTTGTTTCCTGGTGACGCTCTCAGAGGTAAAGCAGGCGCCTCGATGTTTCCCGTTGTGCCTAGTTGTGCTCTGATTTTGGAGAAAGGTGTAGAAAAAGGGGTGTAGAAAAATTTCGGCGAGCTCGACGCTTGATCTGAATCTCGCGTTCTTCCCGCGAGCTCTGAGCTCTCGGCGACGGCTCAGGATTTGAGCGCTCAACTCATTTAACTTTGGAAGCCCGCGTAGGTCCATTGAGAACCGGGGTTCGAATCCCCGTGGGGACGCCACCGCAGCTGTTACTCCGCAAGGAGTTAGCAGGCCAAACGGCCGATTTGGAAGTTGACCTTCCAAATCGGCCATGAAGGCAAACTCACCGTTCAGTATCTCAGAGTTCACGAACCCCTCCGGGAAAATCGTTTTTCAACTCTACGCGTTCCTCGACGGGAAACGCTTCCGCAAGAACTTCAAGACCCGCGCCGAGGCCGAAGCCGAGCGTTCGGTGCAAGAGGTGAATTGGCTCCGCGAGAGCAATACACGCACGGCGATCACCCGTCTCACCGACGAACAGCTTCACGAAGCCGAGGCGGTCCTTCGCCGTCTCGAAGGTCAGGCTCGCTCTCTCACGTTCTACGTCGATTTTGCGCTGGCGAACTATCGCGAGCCGGAGAAACAGAAGCCGCTAGCCGACGCCGTCGCCGATTACGTTGCGGCCAAGGAATACGAGTTCAAGCAGGATCAGATTTCACCGCCGCAGATGCAACGGATTCGTTGGGACCTGAAGCGGCTGGCGGAAGCTTTCCCCAACAAGGCGGTCGCGGAGATTACTTCAACCGCGCTCACGGAGTTCTTGGAAAAGGACAAGCCCGGCATGAAGACGCACAACAACCGGCGCGGCATCCTCTCGACCTTCTTCAAGTTCTCGTTCCAACGCGGCTGGATCGCCGAGAATCCCATTCTCAAGGTGCCGCATTACCGCATCCGCAAAAAGCGCGGCTGCGCCAAGACGTTTACGACGGAACAGGCGGCTAAGCTCATGGAGTTTCTGGAGGACTACGACGGCGGCAAGTGGGTGCCGTATTTCGCGCTCTGCCTGTTCGCTGGCATCCGGCCCGGCGTGCCACATGGCGAAATCACGAAGCTCAAGGCGGAGGCGGTCGATGAGAAGGCAGGCGTTATTAACATCAGCGCTGAGGTCTCGAAGGTCCGCGAGCCGCGCAAGATTGCGATTCAACCGAATCTCGCAGCCTGGCTGCACGCCTACCCGCTCAAGAAATTCCCGATCATCCTCGGGAATTTCAAAAAGCGCCGGGACCGCTTCGCGAAGAAATTCGAACTCACTCACGACGTGTTGCGACACACGTTCATTTCGATGTTCGTCGCGAAATTCCGCTCCATCGGTGAAGCGGCCATTCAGGCGGGCAATTCCGAAAGCATCATTCGCAAACACTACCTCGACTTGAAGACCATCGAGGAAGCGGAAGCGTTTTTTGGGATTGTGCCCAAGCACGCGAAGATTCCCAAAGCGGCGAACAATGCAGAAGGTGCCAAGCCTACCTTCGCGAAGGCTGCGTGATGTTGACCGCTTGGGCCGGCGACCTTGACCGGCCTGCTTTGGCGTATGAACGCGTCACTTCCTCCCTCGAATGAGAGCCAACTCACCGACATCCTCGGCCTACGGGCCAGCGGGATTTTTCCAAAAGACAAAGAGCCGTCGATTCCGACGCTGCGCAATTGGACGAAGCTGCGCCGCATCCCTCACCACCGTGTCGGGCACTTCGTTTACTACGACGTGGCGGAAGTTGAGGCCCACATTCGCACCAAGCTCAAGGTGCCCGCACGCGGTTAACTTGCTGTTGGGTTTCTTCGCGGACGCCGCGCCGGATTTCTGGCGCGGCGTCTTCGTTTTCGAGAGCTGCGACACGCGCCATGTCGCGGGCCACGAAATCGGTTCAGGTCGAAGCGGAGGCGGTGAACCGAATCACGGTGTATCTATATTGGAAATTCGACGTGGCGTAGATTCGCGGCGTTATGAAAAACAACCATGATTTATTCTTCACGGAGCCGGTCGATCCCCAAGCGGAAGCCCGGTTCCTTGCGTTGGAAGTGGTCTGCCGCCTCTTGATTTGGATGGCAGAGGGCGAGTCCCTCAACGAACGCGGGGTGCGCGCCTCTGTCGCGTTATGGTGCATCCGTCCCGATCTCGTGAGCGAAGCCACACTGGAGGAAATCGGCGACCTCGCGGGCCGGACAAAACAAGCGGTGCATCAAATAGCGGACAGCTTCCGCGAAACCACGGGGCTTTCGTCATGAACCCCCTCCCAGCTCTGACCATCGCGGCAGAAATTAACCGTCTGCACGAGGAGGCAAAACGCTGCGAGCAAGCCTCGCGGGAAGCGCTGGACTCTGCGCTCGCTTCCGCCTGGCAGGCCGGGCAGCTCCTCCTTGCCGAACGGAAACGCGTATTCCACTGCATGGGTTCCGGTGCGTGGCTGCAGTGGCTTAAAGCCAACTTCAAAGGCACGGCCCGGACGGCGCAGCGCTACATGCGCCTCGCCCAATGCGTCGCCGATGTCGCCTTCCTACGAGGAATGAGCCTCCGCCAAGCCTATGCCAGACTCGGAATCGCCACGGAGCCAAAAGGAACCGGTCAACGTCGTCTGCGGCACCGGTTGCCCGCGCATGTGTTCCTTGCCAACCGGCTGGTGCGGGCACTCAAGCGCAGGCCCGGCCAATCCACCGATGAACAGGGCGAAGCCTATCGTCGCGACCTGAGGGTGCTCTACGAGAAGCTTCGCCCTTGGTTTGAGACTGCTCCCGGCGGCCCGTTTGGGCACTTTGGCGGCCCGCAGCGTTCTCATAAGGTATGAGCCCGCTCGCTTCTACGTCTCCTGCCTCGGAGCGACGCAGCCGCGCCTTTTTGCGGTTACTGGCGGACGTGTGTCGGCATTTCTCGGACTTGCGCGAGTGGCTGGTCGAGGATTTCGCGCGGGATGCGAAGACCCGGGAGAACTTCCTCCTGCTGGTCGAGCGAGGCGACATGCCCGGCGACGACCTGGCCGACGGGTTCGCCGGACTGGCGGGAGAACTCGGCGGCTGGGCCGAGGAAAAACGCCGCTTGCAAGCGAAATGGCCAGCCCATGCTGTCCGCCCTTTCGGCGGCCTCACGTGGGATGAGATGGAATCGCTCGTGCGCCGCTACGAGGCGCGAACGCTGCCGCTTCACGTCTTCCTCCTTGCGCGCGATTGGCGCAAGGCTGGCAAGGCGGCCAAGGCGTCGCCCCGGCTCCTCCGAACGGGCGCGGAATTCCTAGACGCGGCGATCCGCATCGGTGACAAACGCGCCCTTGTGCAACTCGGGAGCGCCGTCGATCTCCTCAGCGGTTTCCAACCGAAGCGCCTACGAACAACGTTCGGTTACGCCGATTGGTGGAAGCTGCATGCGTTGGTTTATATGCTGCGCCATCCGCGAGAAGCCTACCGGACGCGCGAAGTTCGCGCCCACCTCGCAACCCTCGGCCTACGGATCAGCACGCTCGATTTTCGCCGCTTCTGCAAACGGCACGGCATCCGGCGCGACGAGCGTGCGGGACGTCCGCGCACAAGGTCGCTCGTCCGCGCTGCTGGATGATTGCGGGGGCTGGGGCCGGCTGACCCAGTTAGGCCCGCCGGCGTTCGGGGCCGGACGGGCCGTGGCAAAGCGCCGCAGGGAACGGCGCGTGGAGCTCCGGCGACACCAACCGAGGCGGGCCTACTCAGCCTCAGCCCCTTCAACAGCAGTGTTTGGGCTTGGGAAATACCGGCACGGTTGACACACGCCACCCGAGTGCCGAGCTGATCTAGTTAGCCCACCTTCTCGCTGTGACATTAATCGACCATCCTTTTCCGCAGCGTCGGAGCGTGATTCATGAGCTTGGCCATTTCTTTGTTAGCGCGATCCTAGCACGTCGCGCAGATGGAATAATCTTTTACGCTCGGATGCCAGGGACAATCGCGCACGCGACCTACTCGCAGGAGAAACTCACGCCTAGTCGTCGGCTCGCCATCGCGGTCGCGGGAGCGGTCGCAGCATTTGATTCCTTCGCCGCAGGCCTCCTGGATAAGCATCCAAATCCGGTGGACGTGTTCGCAGCCGCCAGCGACGACCTTTATCCGGAATTCTTCGGAGATCGACAGACGATTCGCGGGATAACATCGGATCTTACGCTGGAGAAAAAGAAGGCGGCAGTCGCGAGGGCGATCGCGCGCGCTCGCGTGGAAATGCGGAAACTCGGCGGAACGGCGATCTTGCACGCTACCGCTGATGGTATTCTCGAATGGCTCGATGCCACGGGCCGAGCAAAATGGCGAGAAGCATTAGAAGCGCCTGGCGCACATGCCTCAGTGTTTTTTGGTCACCGCGATGTGATCCATTTAATGGCAAAAATCGCCGTGGAGAAGCCTGCGCTTGCGGTCGGTGCGAACTGCGTTCGAGGGCAACTCGAAACGCAATGGACTGCGGCAGTGCTCAAGCCGTCAGCTTCTCGAAGAGATCGACGGCAAAGATAAAGCACTATCTACCTTCGCACCTGTGTTGCTGGCCTTTTCTCGATCAAATGAAAGCGGTCGATGAAATACGGCTCATTCGCCTCTTTAAACCAAGTATGCAGCAAATCGCGGAACTCGGAGTCACAGTCGCCGACGAGAACTAAATAAACGGGGCCGCGCTCTTTCTTGACCCATTTCTGTCGATAGCGTTCGAGCTGCCCCAAGCAGCGGTCGAATTCAGCCACGCCGTCGTAGCCGAAGGCGAGTTTCAGCTCAATCACATGGCAATCTTCGATGACCAAATCGGCTTTCCCCTTCGCAATGCCGTATTGGGCAATCACAGGCACATCTGGTAGCCGCGTTCGCAACCATGCGTTGAGGTCATCTTCGTGCTGCTTTTCTAAGACGGTGAAGGAACTCGGAGTCCATTCATCGAGCAGACGGTGCACAAACCCAGTATCGGTTCCGAAACCCGAATAGTCAGTTACTCGTTTCATATATAGGTTTTTTTCAGGAAACAGGAAGCAGTTTCGACTAGGCGGTCGAATTGGGTGCCTTGGATTTCGCCGCCGAATCCGCGCCGCCACTCACGCACATGAATTCCGGTGAGTCCCAAAGATGCGGCTTGGGCAGTCAAGATCACGTCCCGAGCGGGTGTCTTCGTCGGTGTAAGATACAGCAGGAAGCCTAACATGAACGTCGCGAGGTCGCGGCTTACGTTTGTCGACGAAGCGTAGATGCGGCGTAAAGAAGGCAGCCGGCGAAAAAGCAGGGTCGCGGCCGGCTGCGAGCCCGCTTTGCACGCGATGAGCACAAGCCGGCGCGGAGCGAATGGACGGAGAAACATCGAAAGATCCATCCACGAAGAAAAGCGATCACTCGCGATTTGAATGCCGCGGTCGTTGGAATGGCCGACGGCAACGACAACATCAAATTTTGCTCCGGCTTGGGCCAACGCACCGAGTTGGCGAAGTAGGTCGGCGGTATCCGTAGTGTTGAGTAACGTGGCGCGGGCACCGCAAAGCTGGTTCGCCGTGGAAACGAAGTGGGTCTCATCGGCAAGAAGAAGTCCGTCCTGCTCCAGCTGTTTTGTGTCGAACCGAAGGATGAGGAGCGCCGGAGTGCTGTTTTTTTGTCTTCCTGAATTCGACGGTCTTCGCGAGTAGGTTTTCATGCGCTTGGGACGCTAAGCCACTGTGGCTAGCGGAAGCTGCTCACTCCTCGCTGAACGAGGCGATGTCCGCTTAACGCGATGTTGAATGCCTCGCTCCTCTTCGATCTGTATAACTTGCGCACGAAACCAAGACCTACTCGCCAGCAAGCGAAATTCTTTCAAGCGGCTGTTTAGTCGACAAACTCCGACGCGACGACCGCAACCGCATGGACAGCGTAGTTTATTCGCTCGCCGTTTCTTCATCCCGAGAAGGCGGAGTGCCGCTTCTGCTTGTGTCGGCCGTGCTAATTTAAAGAGGTCGGCATAGTCCGCCAAAACCCCTTTCGCACCGTGCGCCAGTTCATCAAAGACGAACGGCCCGCCAAACCGGAGCTTGTGCGAGACGGCGTATAAGTATGGGACCACGCAAGTGTGCACGAAACCGATGAGCGTCGGCTCGTGAGCGAGGGCGCGGAGTAATCGCAGTGGCGCACCGAGGCATAGCGTTTCGTCGGAGTTGACGTGGTGGTTGCCGTCGCGCGGGATCTTTCGTTCTAGTTCGACGACAGTAGGCAGGTCGGCCGGAAAGTCCTGCGGAATCCGAATACTGAGGGCATAAGCGTCAGTGATGAGCGCTCCACCTTTCCGCTGAGCGGTGAAGTCGAATATGCCCCGCAACAACAGAACGCTGTCCGCCCCCGGACGAAGTGCCATACGGGGAAATTCCGTCAGGAATTGCTCAAGACCTGGAACCATCGTGCTAGCGTTGTCAGCGCTGCCAGGGCCGCGCTGGCGTTTCCACAATGGGAATCGTCTTCGTCGGCACGGAGATATTGGGGAATGGAAGACTGAGTTTGTCGCGAAGCTCGTCCGGACTGATGCGTGAACCGAATTTGGCCTGCACCTGCTCGGCGAGAAAATCGGCGTCGTTCGCGGTGGAGATCAACTCGAAGTCGGCTTTCGCTTGAGATAGCCACGCCTGGAAATTGTCCTCCAACCGCAGCCGTCGGCCTTCGGCGGTGTGCCACTTGTCTGCGAAGTCTTCCGCGGGGTTGACTGGGTTCGGCACACGTGGCTGGGTCGGCCGCACGTAGTTTTCCATTTCGCCTAGGATCCGGCGGAGCGACTCATAGATGTCTGCCTCGCCCCGATACGCGAGGGCCGCCAGCGTCGTTATGATGATCGAGATCGGTTGCCCATCGGGATTGTCGGCGAACATCTGATCGCGATGGCGTTTGAGGAATTGCACGCTGCGTTGTAGCGGCGTCTTCCAACGGTAGGTGGGTAGTTCATCGATCGTGGCGGCGCGCGCGTCGAAAGCCCGCTTTTCCAGCAGGCGGGCGGCGAGCTTCATGCGCGACTCGAACCACCGCGCGTAGCCCTCCATATTGCTGATCGGCCAATCGTCCGAAAGCGTCCGGTAGTCCGGCCGGCGAAGATCGGTGATGCTGACACTGAGATTTGCGATGGCCCGAGCTAGCGCTTCAGAGACGCCCGCCCGAAGCATCGCTTCACGTAGGGCGACGCGACGCAACGCCGTCTCGGGAATGCACGGCACGATGTCGATGTGGAACTTCATCTGATCGGCGTAGTGCAGCCGCCAGCAGCGATTCTTCTGTTCCTTTTCCTCCTCGATCCGGCGGGCCACGCGGTAGCTCTCGATGTCTCGGCCGACGAGGGTTTTCAGGTCCAGCTGCGTATGCGTCTGCTTGGTAATGCCGCGTTCGAGCTGGCAGCCCAAGTCGAGGTCGTATTCGTCGGACTCGTCCAGTGGGCGGACTACGGTGCCGAGGCGAAAGGATCCCTGAGGCGAGATATGGGGTTCGAAGGCGCTGCAATAGGATTCGTTGCGCGCAAACCACTTGGCTATATCTTGATAACGTTTCTCCGCCGTGTCGTAGGCGGATTCGGGGATGTCGATCGTTTGAATGATCGCGGTGATGATATCGTTCTTAACGGTGCTCATTTTAGTTTCCGATCTGGAGTGCTTGAGTGAATTGTCCCCGCTTGCGGTTTTCGTCGTAGATGATCCATGGCATATCCGCCTTGGGCATGCGCACGCGACCGCACTCCACGGCGCAGGCCACCGGTATGGCGGGGAAGATGTGCAGCGGTGTGCTGTTACCGTGGGCAGCGTTGATAGCTACCAACCCCCGGCGGAGTGCCGTGCGAAAGCGGGCAAGCGATACACGTGACCGTAAGAAGTCGTTATGGCAGTCGGCGATCGACAGTTCCCATATCGCGACCTTAGGCCCCAGGACCGCCATGACACGGTCCGTGCGAATTTTTCCACTGAGCGAGAGAATGAGGGCGGGCTTGCCGCGAACCGATGCGGGTGCGCGCAAGCGAAACTCAACGCCGTTGGCGTGTGCGGGCCAGCGCCATGCCGGCGGCTCCCGGTGCCGTTGGTAGACTTCGACGGGAATCTTGTCCGTGAAGAGCGAGCCCAAGAGCATCAATAGCGGCATGTCCGCAAGGGCGAACAATGAAAAGTGAGCAGACGGCGAGTCGTTTAGCAGGGGAACGACGTGCCGTTCGAAGCTGGAGCGCAGATGCTGGGCCTCCGTGGGCCAAAACGCGTCGGTGCGATCCTCGTGTTCGTATTTGAGGGAAAGCGCTAGGGGGAGTTCCTGCGCCGGAAACCGGCGGTCTGCAAACATGGCTTCGACCGCCTCGCTCGGCTGTAGTGGCGAGTTTTGTTCGCCGATCTTCGACCCGTAGAACAGCACGTGGGATTTCCGAGCGGGATCGATCCCCGTGACGCGAGCGATGCGCGTTTCGTGCTCACCTTTCCACTGCCGGAGAAGGGCGCCCGAGTAGCGGTCACCGGCTTCATCGGCGTCGATGGTCTTGTGACAATCGTGGCACACCAGCATGAGATTGCCGGTGTCGTTGAGGCCAGTGACACGGTGCCGGAAGGGGCCGCGCCCGCGGGGACCGCGGGGCGAGAAAGAATAGATGTGGGCCTTTTCGGAAATGTTGACGCGCTCCTGCGTGACGGGGGACTTGTAGAGAAGCCGATTGCAGGTTGGAAACTGGCAGCGCCCGGCCGATCGTGCCCAAAGCTCTCGCTCCACGGTCGGAGAAATATGGCGGGTGACTTCGCAGGGCATGGGTTCGAAAGGGAGGACGGAATTGCGGCGAGGGGCCGGAGAGAAAGTCCGGCCCCTGCCGCCACACTGGAGGTTAGCCCCGGCTGCTCTTCGGATCTGCGGAGCGCGGGTAAGTGCGCTCCTCCTCGTAGGTGCCGTCCTTCTTGTGGATGTGGACGGACCCGGGGTGGGACTGCATGAAATCGGAGGTTTCCCGGATGGCCTCCTCTTTGGTCTGCCCTTCGAAAACCTTGGAGGCGCGTTCGCCGCCTTGTTTCTGAAGCTTCCAGTTGTCCCCGTCGTGAGTTAGATCGTAGTGATCCATGGTATTGATGTCTTGTTTTCTGTTGAATCCGCCTCGTTCGAGGCGGGGTGAAATTTGTTTTTTCGGCGACGCCCGGAAGTGGGCTATAGGGAAAACGGGTGGGAACCCTATCAGGCAAAGTCAACCTTAATGAGAAAAAATCTCTCAAATATCGGCTTAATGTTGGTTTTGTCGTGTAAAAATCTAAATTTAGGAGAAAATATCTCGTAATGCTGCTGAGCTTTTCTGTCCACAACTATCTCTCCTTTCGCGCTGGCACCGGTTTTTCGATGGTGGCGAGCCGCGAGCGGCAGCACGCGCAGCGAGTGTTCCAGCACGACGCAACGGGAATAAAACTGCTGCCTGTGGCCGCGCTCCTCGGAGGAAACGCCTCGGGCAAGTCCAACTTCTACCGTGCGATCAAATTCTTGCGGCGATTGGTGCTCCGCCCACCGCATGGCGTAGAAGAACAGCTTCCGGTGGAGCCGTTTCGGCTGGATGACGGCGGAGCCGAGGTTCAACCGTGCACGCTTGAAATAGAAATTCTACCAAGTGAGACCGCTTACCGTCTGAAAGTAGTCGTCGGCCGGGAGGGTGTTCTCGAGGAATGCTTGGAAGAAATTCGCGGCGAGCGAAGGATTCCAATCTTTTGGCGCCGGACTACGACCGGAGGAGACATCGAGTGGAACGTAGAGCCATTGCAGCGACGTTGCAGTTCGGGTGGCGACCAACAGTTCATTGCGTTCAAGACGCGCGACACATTGCGCAACCAGCTCTTTCTGGCCGTCCTTCGTGGAAAGAATGTCCCTGTGGTCGATGAAGTGACATCTTGGTTTAGTGATCAGCTTGCACTCATGGTGCCCGACTCGACCCTAAAACTATTGGAGTTCAATTTGCCGACCAACCGCGGGCTGCTCGATTTCTGCAACGAAGCGCTTCGGTCGATGGGAACCGGTGTTTTCGAACTTCATCCCGAGACCGTTTCTTGGGACGACTTTCCAGTGCCGGAGGATGTTAAGGACGAGCTGCGAAAGAAAGTGACGGAAGGACAAGTCACGTTTGTGCGTTCATCGGATGGACGTCGCTTTTCCGTAACGCGCCGGCAGGGTGAGCTGTTTGTTGCGCGGCTCTTCACTCATCATCGCACACCACAGGGCAAGTTGGTGCGTTTTGAGTTGAGCAGTGAATCCGAGGGCACGCAGCGACTGCTCGATCTGCTTCCCGCGTTTTTCGAATTGGTTCAGCCCAGACGCCCTAGGGTTTTTGTCATTGATGAGCTGGACCGAAGCCTGCACGCGCTGCTCGCCCGTCACCTATTGGTGACTTATCTGACACGGCTAGATTCCGCGGTGCGCCGTCAGCTGATCTTCACGACGCATGATGTGACACTGCTCGATCAAAGTTTGCTTCGCCGAGACGAGGTCTGGTTCGTGGAGCGGAACGAAAATGGCGAATCGGTCCTTTTACCCTTGGCCAGCATCGATGGAATTCGATACGACAAGGACATTCGCAAGGCTTACCTCGCCGGCGAATTTGGTGGTGTTCCGCGTTTTGGCGGAGTGCTGCCCGACGTTTCTCAACCAATCGAAGGTGCAGCTAAAAACAAATCGTGACGGCGGAATCTCCAAGTTCAGATGAGTTTAGGCACCTACGGGTTCTGGAGAAAAAGTATCAGCTTCGATTGCCGAACATCAATGCGGCAATCGACCGCTCTCGCAGAATTCGAGAACTTCTTGAAAAGCGATTCAAGTTAGCTGCTCCGGAGAATTGCAGTCTCGTGTTGTGCGGGTCGCTGGGGCGATTCGAAGTGACCTCGGGAAGCGATATTGACTGGACCCTATTAGTCGACGGACCGGTTGACGCCGCCCATCGCGAGGTAGTCAACGACGTTGGTCGTGAAATCGAGGCGGTTCGAAAAGCAGAGGGATTGGAGGAGCCCAGCCAAGTCGGACCATTTGCGAGAATGATGTTCAGCCACGAATTGGTGCACCAAATCGGGGGTGATGAGGATATGAATAGTAACATCACGCGTCGGATGCTACTGTTGCTTGAGGCTCATCCGATCTCCGAGCCGCACATTTTGAACCGCGTTGTAGCTGCGATTCTCGACCGATATCTCGATCAGAGCGTCCACGCCTACCGCAAGGAAACCGAACGCGATTTTTTCCCGCGGTTCCTGATGAACGACGTAGTCCGATTTTGGCGGACCATGGCGGTCGATTGTGGCGCAAAAATTGGGACGCGTGATGCGAAAAAATGGGCGCTGCGGAACGCAAAGTTAAGGTTCTCCCGTAAGCTGCTGTTTGTGGCGGGGCTCCTTTTGGCTTATGAATCAATCTTGGCGCCAAGAAAAGCGTCTCGGTCTGGCAGCGGTGCGGTGCAAAGCGTTGGATTGGATTTGATCGCGAGGACGCAAGAGATGACTAAACTGCCGCCCTTAGATACCCTCGCGCGCGGCTTGCTGTTCGATCCCGCGTGGCCTGGATTACCAGATGCAGCCAAAGCAATATTCGATTCTTACGACGCCTTCTTGGGAATTGTGGCTGACGACAACAAGCGCAAGGAACTCACGAGTCTGCGGCTGGACCAAGCAGCCAATAGCGCGACATTCCAAGAAATTCGCAATCTAGGCCGCAACTTTCAGAAGGGTCTGGACGACTTTTTCTATCGAGGGCCGGAAGACGTGTCGAAACTGACCTATTCATACTCTCTGTTCTGATGCGCTATTTTGGATACTCTACGGGAGCGATTTCTAAGGGCGATGTTGAAGCTGCCTTGGGCTGCTTACGAGGGCTCGGTGCGGAGGCAGTGGAGTTTTCTGCGCTACGCTTGGGTGAACTAGGGCCGGTGCTTCGAGAACTTGAACGGCAAGATTGCACGCAGTTCAAATATTGTTCGTTTCACGCTCCAAGTCGCTTCGCCGCACACGAAGAGTCGGAGATCGTCGCGGGTCTCTTGTCTATCGTTGAACAACGAAATTGGCCCATTGTTGTGCATCCAGATACGATTCACCGTTGGGATCTGTGGCGCCCATTTGGCTCGATGCTGTTGATCGAAAACATGGATCAACGCAAAGCGTGCGGACGCACAGCGGATGAGTTAGACGCGGTGTTCACGGAGCTTCCCGAGGCCAGCCTCTGTTACGATTTAGGGCATCTAAGACAAATCGACCCGACGATGGTTGAAGCCTATCGTATTGTGCAGAGGTATGGTAGCCGTATTCGGCAAATTCATCTTAGTGATGTCGACAGCAGTTCTAAGCATCACCCACTCAATATTCCGGCTCTAAAAGTGTTCATGCGTGTGGTTCCACTGCTCGGTCGGCGAGCGCATGTTATCTTGGAAAGCCCCGCCACTTGTGCGGAGGTTCCCGATCAGTTGATGATGGCCATGTTACTTTTTGCGGCGGGAGATGCCCATCGTTGGATGGCGGCACAACAACGCGTCGTGGCGCATCAACAAGCAGTCTCGTTTGCGCGTGATGCGGGTTTATCAGTTAATGGTGTTCCACTGCGACTGAAAGAACAAGATGCAGACCCAAAGCTTCTGAGGTTACTAAGTAACATCAGCTCTACGCAAGAACGTGAGGAACCTGATTCATGGCGCTACTTCCGCAGGGCATTCTTTTCGGCGGCAGGACTCGAAGGCTCTGCATTGGGAGAATCGCGCGGCTCTGATCGGTCTGCGACTCCGTTCGAATCAGAGGTCTGATTTTCTCAGAAATCTTCGCCTAGGAATTTTCCCGCAGCGGACGAAGCAGTAAGAATCGGCGTCAGAAGCCAAGGCGCGCGCTGCATTGACGGTGGAGGCGGTTCAGTAGTGGTGACGATATACTGGAAGTTAAGCGGGTGCTCACCAAAGGTCGCTTCCAGTTCAGCCACGAGTAAGAAGATTCGCTGGTAAAGCTCTGCGTCCATGTCTGCTTCCCGAGGGCCATCGTGCAGCAGAAACCGAGGGTGTGGGCCACGGCCCTCAACACCCCCAACCAGTGCTGCGAGATCGAAACAGACAATCTTCAACGTTTCCAAAGCTGCACTTGTTAGGTCAATGCCAAGGATAAGTGTAGGGCGGATCTGGCGCCCACGAAATCGAATAGAACCCCTTACGTCGTCCCCAAGAATTGCCTGAGCAATGCGCGCGAATGTATCTGAAAAGGAACTCAACGTGGCGCTGCTTTGCTCCCGAAGTGAAGCTTGGATGTCCTGTGAGGCGCGGATTTTTTTGTCTAACTCACTGAGCGAGGCTTCGAGCTTTTCGGCCTCGTCCTGGTCCGCATAAGCGCGTTGCGCTTCGGACGCGATCGAGCGGCTGGTTGCACTTTGTTCAGCGAGCCGTCCGCGAAGTTGATCAAATTTTGTTATCTCTTGGGCAAGTGCTGCACTTGAACCATCCACTTGCTTTTGGGCTTCGGCTACGATGCCTTTTTGTTTCTCCAGTCGACTCTTCTCTGCACGTTGCCGCTCCGCCAACTGTTCGATAGTTGGCTCGGCCTGTGTCGCTTTAGATTGCTCAATGGGGAGCGCCCGGCCGCGCACAAGTGGACATTCCCATTCAATCGCCGTGGAGAGAGGCTGGCCACAATAACGATCCGGCGTAAATTTCTTCCGGATCCAGTCGCCAAGTTCGTCGTTAGTAGTCTCGCCGCGCAGATTGCGAGTCTGCTGCTCAATCCATTCTATGGTGTCCTCGGTCTCGCGTAGTCGGCTTGTTGCGGTATGCAGCGCACTTTCCTTCTGCAATAGTTGCTCGCGAGCGGCGCGCAGAGCTGTGGGAATTTCAAGCTGCTTGAGTTCATGATCTGCTTCGTCGGCTTTTTGGCTCCACTCGTTGGTCACAGTCTCCAGCCAGGAAGCGCCCGTGAGGTCGGTCCGAAAATCAGGAAACTGCTTGCGTAACCGTTTCAGCGCCGATTCACCACGAAAGCGAAGTAGTGGCGCGTTCTTCTCCGCTTGCTGGCGGCGTCCCAGCAGGGTCTTGTTATTCTCAAGTTCCGCCTGCTCGGCCGTGTCAATCAACTGAAGAACAGCTCGGAATAAGAAGTGTCGATCTTCGACGGCCATGTCTGGTGAGAGCGAGTCACTGGACGGGTGTCGCAGATCAGCAAGAGCCGCAAAGCGGGCCTCTTGATCTCGGCTTAACCACTGCAAAATATGCATCCACGCAATCGGCGTTGGATTAGTAGCGAATGTCGCAACGGGGAGTGACTCTGTGAGCGCCGCGTCGAGTGCCCTCGCATATTCGTCGAATGGAACGCGCCCTTCATCGTTTGAAAACAATGTGTCCAGTGTCCTTCCGCGATATGCTATTGAATGAGGTCCTACCTTAAAGGGGCGGCAGATGAGCCAGGGCTGTGCGTTCAAATGAACCTCAGCCACTATCCAGCCTTCAGGAAACGCGTTTCGAAGTCTGGCACGTTGTTCGTCGTTGCCAAAGGTCGCCTCGCCCAAGGCGTGCCTAAGAAAACGACAAAAAGTAGTCTTGCCGGTGCCGTGCCCAGACACGCCCGGAGTATGGAGTTGTGCGGGTCGGGTGCGGTCGCCGGGCTGAGCCCAAAGCACATTTAGGCCGGGGCGAAGCTCGATACGACGAAGAATGTTGTGATCTCCGGGAGAGAGCACGCGGTAGACTCGCAGTTCTTTCACCCAAAGCCTCGGTTCCATTTGCGACGTATCAGGTCTAAATCCCGTGGTTGGAGGAAACAGCTCGGGCTGATGTAGCAAGGACATGGAGGTATTACGGGGCGGCTTTTGTGATTCGAGTTGCGAACCACTGGGGCTGAATAACGGCTATCGAGGTGTTAAGGAATTCGCGTCGATGCGCAATCTCTCGCTTGGAAGGAAGCGCGCACGACCTTGACGGCCATGACAGAATCGGGAAAACGCGCAGGACAAGACTTCCCTCTGCGCAGCAGACCTCCGGGGTAATCCGTTCAATAGCCGAAGCTGGCGCTGAACCTATTTCGACGGAGCCATGTGCTTGACGTGCCCGCCAGTGCGTCATGCAAACGGAAATAATCTTCTCCACCCTGCTCGCCGCAGCCACCTGGCTGAAACATCCCGCGAGCGAGGTTGCCGGTCAGGCCATCAATGATGCTTACACAGCGTTGAAGACCTATCTTCGCCGTAAGTTCGGCGAGTCGTCGGAAGCAGCGGACGCGTTGGAACTCGCGACAGTAAAACCCGAGTCGTTGCTAAGAAAAGCTGTGCTCGTGGAGGCAAGCGCGCACACTGATTTGGCAAGCGACCGCGAACTCGCGCGGCTCGTCGAGCACCTCGCCGCGTTCTTGCCGTCTACCTGCGAGGCCGTTCGCCAAAATGTTCGCGTGGAAGGCAACGGAAACCGCGTCGAGGTCGCTGGCCGCGACCTGATCCGCACGGAGAAAATCGTGCGTCGAAATACGATCACCCCGCACGAACGTCACCTGTCGGTAGAGCAACGTGATCGGCTCGGCGGTGCCATCGCCGAACTCGCGCCACGGCTCGTTGGCGCAAATGGGCGCGGCGGCATTGCCGCAGTGCACGCCATGCTCCAGCGGCGTTTTCAGGTGCCGTCATACCTGTTGATCCCGTGCGAGCAATTCGGTGAGGCGCTCGATTATCTTCGCCAACAGCGGGCCGCCCACCGCGCGCGGTTGCGCGACGACAATGCCGTGGCTTACGCGAACGATCTTTACCGCGCGATCTTCGCCGGGGCACGCGAACTCGGTTGGGACGGCGAACAGGTGTATCGCTTCGCGACTGAGAAGCTCGCGCTGAAGAACTCCGTCGCATCGCTCAAGGCGCTTGGCCCGGTCCAATTGAAATCTCTCGCGATGGCGGTCCAGCGCGAGGTGCGAGCGAAGCGTGAGCACCGCAGCACCGGCCATGCGGCTGATCCTATTTCGGCCTGAGGTGGCGCGAGCGCCACAACCGGCGGCCAGCGCGGAGTCTCGGGCCGCTCAGAGCGGAGGGATGCCGCCGTCGCGGGCCGCGCAGTCGGACGCAAGCCGGCGACCCGCAGCGGCAGAGCGCGCCCGAGTCTCCGCGCGCGTGCCGCACGCTCCGCGACAACACGAGGGCACGCTCGTCGAGCGTAGCGAGCAGCGTGCCTTCGTGAGCGTCGGAAATCGGCGCGGTCGGCCGTCCTGCCTCTGCACCGATTCCGCGCGGGTGCGCAGGTCTGCGCCGGTTGACGCCTTGCGTCATGCGACACACGCCGTGTCGCACTTCCGGAAATCGAAACCTTACGCGCAGCGTTAAGGGGTGAGGTGTTCTCCCATCACAACAACGCGACTGCGTTGTGTAAGTTCAGGCCGCGAAGTCGGCCGTTGTGCCCAATGCTTAGTGTGAAACCACAACTCAATTTGCAGAATGCTCGGGAGTATTTCCGCGAGCACCTGTGTGCCGGCGATTACTACTCAGCCGACCATAAAATCACAGGCGCATGGTTCGGCGAAGGAGCCGACAAACTCGGGCTGAAGGGTGCACTAAAGGAGGTGGACTTCCTTCGGCTCTGCGAAGGACTGAACCCCACTACCGGCGAACGACTGACCGCCCGGAAGAACTCGAGTCGGCGTGATCTCGATGGCCGCAACGTCGCCAACCGGCGCGTGTTTTACGACTTCACGATCAGCCCGCCAAAATCGGTTTCCGTCGTCGGCCTTTATCAGGATGATCGTATTTTGGCCCTGCACGACCGCGCCGTGAAACAGGCTATGGCAGAGCTGGAAAAATTCGCGGCGACGCGACTGCGAAGGACGGGCCAGAATGCCGACCGTCGGACCGGCAACATCGTTGCTGCCGCTTTCCGTCACGATACCTCGCGCGAGTTAGACCCGCATTTGCACACGCACTGCGTGGTCTTCAATGGTATGAGTCCGGCCGGGGCCCTCATTCCGGCAACGACGGTGATGTGATAGTGTCG